>JAIEPK010000150.1 GCA_019749875.1 Candidatus Binatia bacterium
CTGCCGGGTTGCGGCGCGCGCCGCGGTTCGCCACGACGATCCCATGTCCGTCCAGCACCGCGTCCTGAAGGTCATCGGCGAGAGCCCGATGTGGAAGCTCACCAGCCGCGTGCACACGTGGCTCTACCGCGCGACCGGCGGCCGTATCGGCCACTCCGCGGGCGGGATCACGAACCTCATCCTGACGACGAAGGGACGGAAGTCCGGCGAGCCGCGCACGGTCGCGCTCGCGTACCTGGCCGACGGCGACGACTTCGTCGTCGTCGCGTCGAACGGCGGCTCCGACCGCAACCCGGCGTGGTGGCTCAACCTGAAGAGCGATCCGCACGCGGTGGTGGAGGTCGGCGCGCGCAAGCTCGACGTGACCGCGCGCGAGGCCACCTCCGCGGAGCATGCGCGCTTGTGGCCCGCGCTGAAGGCGGTGAACCCGTTCTACTCGAACTACGAGGTGATCACGGACCGTCGGATCCCAGTGGTCATCCTGCGTCCCGCGAACGCCTAGGAGCCTGTCCGAGTAAGGCCGCGGGGCTGCGAAGCGCGATGCATTCGCGATCGCTGCGTCACGGAACCCTCGACGGATCGGCTGGATACGCCTTCGGGTTCCGTTCCTTGCGCTCGCGGCGCCTCGCGCTTCTCGCTCCCACGCCCTTACTCGGACAGACTCCTAGCGGTCGCAGGATCGTCCTCGGGGCGTCGGCTCGGCGAGCCACTTCATGCATCTCCTGCAGTTGTCGTGGCCGCTGCGACCTCCTATGTAGAGCGTTGATGGCTGCTACATATTCCGTCACCCAGGCGCAGAGCCAGCTGCCGAGCCTCATCCGGGAGGCGGAAGACGGCACGCCGGTACGCATCCGCCGCCGCGACGAGACGGTCGCCTACGTCGTTTCCCGCGAGCGCATGGAGGCGATCGTCGAGACCATGGAGCTGCTGGCGAATCCCGAGGCGATGAAGGCGATCGCGGCCCATCGCAGGGGGCGTGCGAAGCTTCGCCCGCTCTCCGCTCTCGAAGAGTGAACGCGCGCCGGGTTCGGCTGACCGCGCAGGTCGTCGAGTTCGTGCGCAAGCAGGCTCCCGAGCCGCGCCGGCGAATCCGCACGGCGCTCGCGGAGCTCGCGTCGGGCCGCGGCGATGTCAAGCAGCTCGAAGGGCCGCTCCAGGCGTACTGCCGCCTCCGGGTCGGCCCGTTCCGGATGATCCTGAGCTACGACGACGCGAAGTTCGTCGACTGTATCTTCGCCGAGCGACGCGGGATCGTCTACGAGGTCTTCGCCGAGACCATGATCGAGCGGCTGCGGTCGAAGGACCGTCCGAGCTGACGCTGGCGGTGCACTACTCCTCGACGAACGTGCTCTCCGCGTCGCCCGTGAGCACGTGCTTCAGGACCTTCCCGGTCGCGTTGCGCGGCAGCTCCGAGCGCACCTCCCAGTGCGACGGAACCTTGTAGTACGCGAGCTTCGCGGCGACGAAGTCGGTCATCTCCTGCTCGTCGAGCGTCGCGCCGGGACGCAGCACGAGCACGGCCTTCACCTCCTGCCCGAGGTCCTCGCTCGGCACGCCGATCACCGCGGCTTCGAGGACGTCGGGGTGCTCGGCGAGGCGGTTCTCGATCTCGACGGGATACACGTTCTCGGAGCCGCGCAGGATCATGTCGCGCTTGCGCGACGCGAGGTAAAGGCGGCCGTCGACGATGCGGCCGACGTCGCCGGTCTTGACCCAGCGTCCCGGCGCGATCGTCTCGGCGGTCTCCTTCGGGCGGTTCCAGTAGCCGAGCATGACCAGCGGGCTCTTGACGAAGATCTCGCCCTCGCGTCCCTCGGGCAGCGCGCGGCCTTCGGCGTCGCGGATCTGCAGCTCGGTGGTCGGCAGCGGACGTCCGACCGACTCGGGGAACTGCCGCCACTCCTCGCCGCCGATCAGCGTCGCGAGCGCGGTGGTCTCGGTGCTGCCGTAGCCGTGCCCGAGGTGGCCGCCGCGCTTGATCGACGGGAATCCCTCGCGCATGCGGCGCTGCAGCTCGGGCGACGTCGGCGCGCCGCCGCCGCCGATCGCGCGCAGCGACGACAGGTCGTACTTGCCGAACTCGGGATGGTTCAGCATGCGCTGCACCACCGTGTTCATGCCGCTCCAGTTGGTGATCTTCTCGCGCTCGATGAGCCGCATCGCCGCGGCGGGATCGTAGCGTCCGGTGTGCCACACCGAGCGCGTGCCGGTCGCGAGGCAGGTGACCGCACCCGTGTGCAGGCCGGAGACGTGGAACAGCGGGTTGGTGATGAAGATGCACGTCGACGGCGGCTTCGGCGCGTCGGCGGGCGGCGGCGGCGCCAGCATCAGGCCCTTGATCCCGGTGTAGATCGTCATCTGCACGAGCGCGATCACGTTGCGGTGCGTGTGCACCGCACCTTTGGGACGTCCCGTCGTGCCGCTCGTGTAGAGGATGATCACCGGGTCGTCCTCGGCGATCGGCACGTCGGGCAGTGCCGCGCTCGGCGCGTGATTCCACAGCGCATCGAAGTCCGACTCGATCTCGACCACCGGCACGCCGGGCGATGCGCCCTCGAGGCGCGCGAGGCGCTTCCGGTCGGCGATCAGCAGCTTCGGCGTGCAGTCGCCGAGGCCGTAGAGGATCTCGTCCGTCGTCCACCAGCCGTTGAGGCCGACCGCGATTGCGCCCAGACTGACCGTCGCCCAGAACGCGACGATCCACTCGGGGCAGTTCGCGGCGAGGATCGCGACGCGGTCGCCCTTCGCGACGCCGTACTTCTCGCGCAGCGCCTGCGCGACCGACGCGACGGCGCGCTCGTGCTGCGCGAAGGTCAGGCGGCGGTCGCCGAAGATCGCGTACTCGGCGTCGCCGAAGCCGACCGAGCGTTCGAGGAACGTCCGGAGCGACGGCACGCGTTGCTTGAAGACCTGCATGCGCGTGCCGAGGACGTCCTCCTCGACCATCTCGAACATCCCGCCCGGTCCGAGCAGCTGCGCGTCGACTTCCTCTGGGGTTGGCATCCCGCTCGTATGCCGGCCGGACTCCCGCGGCGCAACGCCGCTCGGTCGGTCGCTGGCGCCGACGGCGCGTGGCCGACCGGCGCCGGCGGACCGTGACGGCAGGTCAGCGCACGTCGTCGCCGAGCGCCGCGCGCCGCCGTCGCCCGCTCAGGAGGTAGACGTCGGAGCGAATCGCGGTGAGCGGATCGCCGGCGGAATCGATGCCATCGACGCGCGGCGCCGGGTCGAAGATGATCTTCCGCCGCTCCGGAACCTGGTCGTCGACGCGCGCGGTGAGCGTGATCGTCCCGAACGGCACCTCGGCTCGGCTCGCGGGCCACGTGGTGCTCGCGTCGGTGACGTCGTCGCCGGCTTCCGCGAGCTGGACCGACACGACGAGCCGCGCGGGCTCGGTCTTCAGGCGCGCGGCGATCTCATCGACGAGGAAGCTCGCGCTGCGAGCCCGCGCGGCGTCGTCGGACAGGTACTCGGTGCCGCCCTCGGGACGGATGCGAAACCGGCCGTTGCGACGGGTGCCGTCGGCGTTGGTGAACGCGAAGGCCGTCGCCGCGAAGTACGCCTCGCGCACGAAGCTGGTCGGGATCGGCTTCGGCGTCTCGACGAAGCGCTTTGCGTTCGGATGGCTCGCGAGAAAGGCACCGAGCGCCTCCGGCTTGCCGGCGCCGGCCTCGCCCACGGCGCGCAGGAACCGTGCGAACTCTTCGCCCGTCCGGGCGGGAAAGCCGTCGAACGAGTGCGCGATGACGTCCGTGTGCTCGTGCTCGCCGAGGTGGAACCGGATCGCGCATCCGCGCGGCCCCGAGCTTGCCGGGTCGTTGTCCGCAATGGTGGGCACGCCGGTGCCATCGGAGAAGCGCACCGTCACCGGCGTGGACGGTCGCGTCGCGTGCGGTGCGCGCGTCAGCGTCGCGGCCTCGGGTGCCGGGGTGAACGACCCCGAGCACATCAGCCCCTTCGCGTGCGCCGGTCGGAAGCCGGGATGGACGCCGGACAAGGAATCCAGGACGTCGAGCAGATCCTGGGCGAGCGTTGCGTCGCCGATCGAGCCTCTGGACATGGTGCATCCTCCTTCGAGGCAGACCTAACGTCTGCGTTGCGATCCGATCCCTCCGTCAGCTTGCCTGTCCGATCTCCTCGTTCCTCACGAGCCGCGCGCGGCAGCGGCCACCGAGGTCGCGACGTCCGCCACGACGCGATCGAGCGCCGTGCCCATCGCCGTCGCGGTCGCCGAGCCCCCGCTGCCTGCGATCGGGGTGTCGGCCGTGAACGTCCGGTCGACGAGACGCGTGCGCGCGCGGTCGCGGAGCGTCACCGCGAGCGCCACGCGCGCCACGTGCTCGGGTGCGAGCACCTCGTCGAACGCGACCACGTCGACGCGCAGCACCGGCGCGTCGAGCGCATCGGTCAAGCGCAGGCCCGGCGTCGCGCGCAGCGCGCTCTCGAGCGCGCGCTGCACGTAGCGTGGCGGCGTCTCGCTCCAGCGCTGCTGCTCGTAGAGCCCGTACTCGACCGCCGACGAGCGCCAGGCGATCCGCTCGCGCAGGAACGGCGTGCCGCTCACCGCTTCGAGGCGCACGGCGGTCGCGGCACTCGTGGACGCCGTCGCGGGCGGATCGGCACCCGCGTCGCCGTCGAGCGTGCTCGCCGCCGGACGGTAGAAGCGCGGCGACGCCGCGTCGCGAAACACGCAGCCCGCGAGCGGCAGCGCGACGATCAGGCAGGCGATCCCGAGACGCATCGTCATCTCCCCTCGGGCGGCACCGGCCCGTCGGCGCTCGGCCCGCGCAGCAGCGTGCTCGGATCGCGCTCCAGCCGCTCGGCGAGCGCGCGCACGGAGTCGAGCGTCTCGCGCAGCGCGGCGAGGCTGTCGTCCACCTCGTAGCGCAGCTCGCCGAAGCTGCCGGCGGCGCTCGAGACCTGCGTCGCCGCGGTCTTCACCTCGTCGGCCGACTGGCGCAGCGACGCGGCGGTCTTGCCGAGTGCCGCTTCGTCGAGCGTGCGCCGGAGCTTGACGGAGGTCTCGCGCAGCTCGACCAGCAGCCGATTGACGCTGCCGTCGTCGGCCTGCAGCCACGCCGACGCGCGGTCGACCGACGCCAGCGTGCGGCGCAGGTCGGCGAGTGCGGCGCGCGCGTCGTCCTCGAGGTCGGGGAACTTGTTGAGGATGTCGAGTGCCGCGTCCTCGACGCTCTTCAAGGTCGAGCGCGTCGACGGCACGTAGTTCCACGGCGGCTCGAACGACAGCGCGGGCGGCGGGTAGCGCTCGGGATCGAAGAAGTCGGTCTGCAGGAAGCGCACGCCGGTGATGCCGGCGGACGCGAGCTGCACGCGCAGGTTCGGGTCGATGAAGGCGCGCCCCTCGATCGGCTGATCGAGGCCGAGGCGGTGCAGCGAGTCGGTGTAGATGTCGGACGTCACCTGCACCTGGCGGCCGTCGGGCGCGACGGTGATCTCGGCGACGGTCCCGACGGTCACGCCGCGCCACTTGACGGGCGAGCCGACCTCGAGGCCCTGCACCGACTCGTCGAAGTAGCTGATCGCCTTGAACGAGTCGCGCTCGAAGCGGCGCGCGCCGAGCCAGAACGTCACGCTGATCGCGGCGAGGATCGCGAGCAGCACGAAGAGGCCCAGCTTCCAGTGGTTGGTCGCGGTCGATGCCATGGCTCAGACGGATTTCCGGTTGAAGAAGGCGCGCACGCGCGGATCGTCGCTGCCGTCGCGCAGGGCGCCGGGCGCGCCGCGCGCGATGATGCCGCGCGCACCGCGGTCGACCATGATGCAGCTCTGCGCGATCGCGAAGATGCTCGCGAGCTCGTGCGTGACGATCACCGTGGTCATGCCGAGGCTGCGGCTCAGGGTCGAGATCAGCTCGTCGAGCTCGACCGAGCTCACCGGATCGAGCCCGGCGGACGGCTCGTCGAGGAACAGCAGCGGCGGGTCGAGGGCCAGCGCGCGCGCGATGCCGGCGCGCTTCTTCATGCCGCCCGAGATCTCGGACGGCAGATGGTTCTCGAAGCCTTCGAGGCCGACCAGGCGCAGCTTCGAGCGCACCACGACGTCGATCGCGTCCGCATCGAGGCCGGTCCACTTGCGCAGCGGCAGCGCCACGTTCTGTGCGAGCGTCATCGAGCCGAACAGCGCGCCCGACTGGAACAGCACGCCGAAGCGCGGCGGCCCGTCGCTCTGGCGCGGTGGTGCGCCGTCGACCTCGAGACGTCCGCCGAGCGGCGGGTCGAGGCCGATCAGGTTGCGCAGCAGGGTCGACTTGCCGCTGCCGCTGCCGCCGAGGATCGCGAACACCTCGCCGTGCGGAACGGTGAACGACAGGCGCTCGAGGATGACGGTCTCGCCGTAGCCGATCGCGAGCTCGTCGGCGGCGATGATCGGCGGCAGCACCGCCGCCGCTTCAGCGCCCGAAGGCATTGAAGAGCACCGTGAAGATCGCGTCGACGAGCACGATCGCGAACAGGCTGGTGACGACGGCCGAGGTCGTCGCGCGTCCGACGCCTTCCGCGCCGCCGCGGGTCGCGAGCCCGCGCTGGCAGGCGATGAGCGCGATGTTGACCGCGAACACCGCCGTCTTCGCCACACCGGAGAACACGTCCCACAGGTTCACCGCCTGCTGCGTCTGCGCCAGGTAGGCGTTGTAGGTCAGGTCGAGCTTGACGGTCGCGACCAGCAGCCCGCCCGCGATGCCGACCACGTCGGCGAAGACCGTCAGCAGCGGCAGCACCAGGGCCAGCGCGATCACGCGCGGGAAGACCAGAAAATGGTACGGGTCGAGGCCGAGCGTGCGCAGCGCATCGATCTCCTCCGAGACGCGCATCGTGCCGAGCTCGGCCGAGAACGCGGCGCCCGAGCGTCCCGCGACGATGATCGCGGTCATGAGCGGCCCGAGCTCGCGCGTCATCGAGAGCCCGACCAGATCGGCGACGAAGATGCTCGCGCCGAACTGCTGGAGCTGGATCGCGGCCTGGAATGCGGTCACGAGCCCGACCAGGAAGCCGATCATCAGCACGATCGGCACGCCGTCCGCGCCGGCGCGCTCCATGAGGCGCGGGATGTCGGCCCAGTTGACCAAGGACGGCCGGCGCAGCGCGCGCACGCCGGCGACCGCGACGTCGCCGACGAAGTCGAGCGCGTTGCTCTCGCGCACCAGCTCCAGCGTCTCGCGGCCGATCTGATCGAGGATGCCGATCTTGACGGGCGGCGGCTTCTGGCTCGGTCGCTTCGCATGCGCGCCGTAGAGCTCCAGCATCGCGCGCACCGGACCGTCGGCGCCGACGATGTCGGTCTGGGCGCCGGCGCTCGCGAGCTCGTTCTTGAGCTCGAGCAGCAACGCCGTCGCGGCGCCGTCGAGATGGTCGACACGGGACAGGTCGAGGCGCATGCGCGATGCGGCAGGCTGCGTCAGCTCGCGCACGCCCTTCCACGACTGGAAGCACTGGCGGAAGCGCAGCTCGCCGGCGAAGCGGAGGGCCGCGACGCCGTCGCTGCCGTCGACGCGCTCGACGCGGTACCCCGGTCCCACCGCCTCGCTCACGCGGTCGGTCATCTCCGCTCGGCGAGCCTAAATCAAACGTCGGCGCTCGCCCGCGCGATGCTTGAGCGACGGAGCCGGCTGCGGCTACACCGGCGCATGGCGAACGACGAGCGTGTGCCGCCCGCATGGCGGCCGATCCTGGACGACCTCGAGCGCCGGCACGCGACCGCACGTGCGATGGGCGGCGAGGCCCGCGTCGCGCGCCAGCACGCGTCCGGACGGCTCGACGTGCGCCAGCGCATCGCGACGCTGCTCGACCGCGACAGCTTCGTCGAGCTCGGCGCGCTGGTCGGCGGCGAGGCGCAGCTGCCCGCCGACGGCTTCGTCGCGGGAACCGGCACGATCGACGGCCGCGACGTCCTCGTCGGCGCCGAGGACTTCACCGTGCTCGGCGGCTCGATCGGGATCCGCGCGCACGCCAAGCGGTATCGCATCGCGGAGCTCGCGCTGCAGGAGCGACGGCCGCTGGTGATGCTCCTCGACGGCGCCGGCGAGCGCGCGCAGAACGCCTTCGAGCGCTACCCGCGCTCACCGAACGACCTGCAGATGCTGGCGCGGCTGTCGGGCTTCGTGCCGACGGTGGTCGTGATCCTCGGGCCGTCGGCCGGACACTCGGCGCTGGCGGCACCGCTCGCGGACTTCGTCGTGATGTCGGCGGGCGCGTGCGCGTTCACCGCGGGGCCGCCGCTGGTACAGAGCGCCACCGGTGAGATCGCGACGAAGGAAGAGCTCGGCGGCAGCGCGGTGCACGCGGCGAGCGGGCTCGCGCACGCGGTCGCGGCCGACGACGCTTCGGCACTGACGCTCGCGCGGCGGTACCTCGGGTTCTTCCCGTCGAGCGCCTGGCAGCACCCACCGTGGCGCGCCGCCGGCGGACGCTTCGGAGATGCCGGCGAGCGTCGCCTCGACGCGATCCTCGACGTCATCCCCGCGGACCAGAAGAAGGCCTACGACGTGCACGCGGTGCTGAAGCTGCTGTGCGACGGCGGCGAGATCCTCGAGCTGCAGCCGGGCCACGGGCGCTCGATCGTGACGGCACTCGCGCACCTCGGCGGCGAGCCGGTGGCGATCGTCGCGAGCCAGCCGATGGTGCGTGCCGGTGCGATCGACGGCGAGGCGGCGGAGAAGGCGGCGCGCTTCCTCGAGATCGCCGACGCGTTCCATCTGCCGGCGGTCTTCCTCGCCGACACGCCCGGCGTGCAGGTCGGCAAGGCGGCGGAGCGTCAAGGCATCCTGCGGCGTGCGATGCGCATGTTCGCGGCGCAGTCGTGGTATCGCGGCGTCAAGATCCACGTCACGCTGCGCAAGGTCTACGGCGTCGCGTCGTGCCTGATGGCGATGAACCCGTTCGACGGCCAGACGACGACGCTCGCGTTTCCGACCGGCCGCATCGCTGCGATGCCCGCGACCGGCGCGTCCGACGCGGTCGGCGCCGACGACGAGCTCAGGCGCCAGCTCGCGGAGAGCGAGATGGTCGGCGTGTACCGGCCCGCCGACGGCGGCAGCTACGACGACGTGATCGACCCGCGCGAGCTGCGCAATCGTGTGCTGCACGCGCTGCGCGTGGCGGTGTCGCGGCGCGACGAGGCGCCTGCGCCGGTCGCGCGCTGCGGCGTCCTGCCGTAGCCGCACGCCGAGCGCGAGCGAGCGCGGGGAGTGGACTCCCCGCGCGGCTCAGCCGCGTGGGGCGAGGGGGCGCGTGCCCCCTCGTTTCGATAGCTCCTCGACCTTCTTCGCGAGGATCCGCGCCGCGAGCGCGTGCCCGCCCGGGTTCCAGTGGTTGTCCTGCACGTAGTACAGGCGCTGCCCGTCCTTCAGCGTCTGCGCGACGCGCACGTACTCCGCGGTCGGCTCGATGCAGTCGAGGTCGCGTGCCTTGCAGATCGCGTCGAAGTGCTGCTTGACGGCGTTCGGGTCCAGCTGGTCCTGCGGGATGCCGAGCTTCGCGAGGATCGGTCCCCAGTCCGCGGGGTAGACCACGCCCTTGAACGGGATGTGGAAGGCGACGAAGTCCGCGCCGGCCTGCTGCGCGACCGCGTCCATCTCGTCGAGGATCGCCTCGGTCATCGTCCAGCCGCGCTGCGTGTCGGCGGGCGGGCTCTTCTGGAACACGCTGAGCTCGTCCGAGACGCGCGGCCCATTGTCGTCGTCCTCGTCGTCGCGCGGTGCGACGAGCCCGAGGGACGTCGCGGCGCCGCGCAGCCCCGGCGAATTCTCGAGCGACAGCGAGATCAGCGCGACGATCTTGGAGTTGGCGCGGATCCAGTGCTTGAGGCCGCGGCCCGATTCCTTGTCCTTCTTCTTGTCCTTCTTGCCGGCGTTCGGGTCGGGCACGGGCACGTTGGTGAGCTTCAGCTCGCCGTCGTCGAGCACGAAGGCCGGCTTCTCGCCGCGCCAGTACTTCGACTGCCCGTTGAACCAGACGTCGTTCATGTAGAACATCGTGACCACGAGGTCGGGCTGGTACTTGATGCCCTCCGACTCGAGCCAGATCAGCTCCTGGTCGGTCGAGTAGCCGGCGGTGCCGAGCGCGATCACCTGGTACTTGCGGCTCGGATCCTGCTCGGAGAGCAGCTTCTCGAGCTGCTCGGCGACCCGGTCCTCGCGGTTCACCGAATAGCCCTCGATGAACGAGTCGCCGAGGATCACCACGCGGTACGTGCCCGCGGGCTTGTCGTACGGGATCTCGGGCCCGCGGATGCCGCGCGCGTTGTACTGTAGGTGGACGTCGTACTCGTCGGTCGAGAACCAGCCGTCGGCGTTGGGGACGTTCCGCCAGCCGCGCTGCGGGTCGTGCTCGACGTAGAAGCGCTGGTGGCTCGTCTTGGTGCGCGGATAGCCCACGACGTGCAGCGCGATCTCGAGCAGCAGGACGGAGAACAGGACGGAGGCGACAGCGGCGCCGATGAGCGCCAGCACGGGGGGACGTCGATTCATCGTTGGCTCTTCGGCTCCTCGGGCGGGTTCGAGAAGGGGTGGGAGGTCGAGAATGCACGTCCGGGGCGGCAGCGGTCAACGTGCGTCGTGGCGCGTGCGGTACGCCGCTGTCGACGGGCGCGCGGCCCGCGACCTCGGCTCGGCCATGACGGACGCGCGGCGCTGCGACGGCGGCCCGCTGGGGCCCTATCGCGTCCTGCACAGCCGCCCGCTCGGCGGAGCGGATTGCCAGCCCTGACGCGGGGTTTCGCCGCCTCCGCGCGGACAATCGGCTTGTCCGGCTCGTGCACGTCCGGTACCTTCACGAGTCTCGCTCGTGCCCGCCCACGCGACCCGATCACGAACTGCTCACAAGGAAGGCTGATGTACATCCTTGGTCTCTCTTTCTACTACCACGACAGCGCCGCAGCCCTGATCCACGACGGGGTGGTGGTGGCGGCCGGCGAGGAGGAGCGCTTCTCGCGGGTGAAGCACGACAATCGCTTCCCGTCGCTGGCAGTGGACTTCTGCCTGAAGAAGGCAGGGATCTCGATCCACGACGTCGACTACGTCGTCTTCTACGAGAAGCCGTTCCTCAAGTTCGAGCGCCTGCTCACCACGGCGTTCGCGACGTTCCCGCGCTCGCACAAGGTGTTCACCGAGTCGATGCGCCGCTGGGTGACCGACAAGCTGTGGATCAAGCCGCTGATCCGCGAGAAGCTCGGCCTCGACCCGAAGAAGATCCTGTTCTGCGAGCACCACATGTCGCACGCGGCGGCGTCGTACTTCTGCTCGCCGTTCCAGGACGCCGCGATCATCACGGTCGACGGTGCGGGCGAGTGGTCGACCGGGACCGTCGGCGTCGGCCACGGCACCAAGATCAAAATCGAGCAGGAGTCGCGCTTCCCGCATTCGCTCGGCCTCCTGTACTCCGCGTTCACCGCGTACTGCGGCTTCGAGGTCAACGAGGGCGAGTACAAGCTCATGGGCATGGCGCCCTACGGGCAGCCGAAGTACACCGATCGCGTCAAGAAGATGATCAAGATCGGGTCGGACGGCTCGTACTGGCTCGACCTCGACTACTTCGCGTTCCACTACTCGCCGGACAACACCCTGTCGCCGAAGTTCGCCGAGGCGATGGGTCAGCCGCCGCGCGATCCGGCGCTCGGCGACAAGTCGCTCGATCCCTTCTACTGCGACGTCGCTTCGTCCATCCAGGCCGTCACCGAGGAGATCATGATCTCGCTCGCGAAGGCGGTCCGGAAGCGGACCGGTCTCACGAACCTGTGTCTCTCGGGCGGCGTCGCGCTGAACTCGGTCGCGAACGCGAAGATCCTACGCGACGCGGGCTTCGAGCAGATCTACATCCCGCCTGCGCCGGGTGACGACGGCGGTGCCATCGGTGCCGCGCTGTGGGCCTACCACCACCTGCTCGGCAAGCCGCGCGTGCCCGCACTCGGCCACGCGTACCTCGGCAGCGAGTACTCGGAGAGCGAGGTCGGCGACTTCCTGAAGGAGTACGACCTCAACTACACGCACATCGACGACGACGACCGCTTCTTCTCGCGCGTGGTCGACGATCTGCAGGCGGGAAAAGTTTGCGGCTGGTATCGCGGCCGCTTCGAGTGGGGCCCGCGCGCGCTCGGCGCGCGCTCCATCATCGCCGACCCGCGCCGCGCCGAGATGAAGGACATCGTGAACGCCAAGATCAAGTTCCGCGAGGCGTTCCGGCCGTTCGCGCCGAGCGTGCTCGGCGAGCGCTGCGAGGAGTACTTCGAGCTGCCGAACGCGATGTCGCACTATCCTGCGCGCTTCATGCTCTACGTCGTCCCCGTGAAGGAGGACAAGCGCGAGGTGATCCCGGCGATCACGCACGTCGACAACTCGGGACGCCTGCAGACCGTGATGAAGGAGACCAACCCCGGCTACCACCGCATGATCGAGCTCTTCGGTCAGGCGACGGGCGTGCCGGTCGTCCTCAACACGAGCTTCAACCTGAAGGGCGAGCCGATCGTCGAGACGCCGCTGAACGCCTTCAACACGTTCACGCGCTCGGAGATGGACGTGCTGTATCTGGGCAACTTCGTGGTCGAGCGCGCGGCGAAGCGGAAGATCGTCGAGGACTCGCGCTTCGTGCTGCGGCACGAGGGCGACTCCGTCGTCGCGATGGTCTCGTAGCGGACGCCGCGACCGGCAGCTTCAGTCGGATGCGGCGGTCGCGCCGGCGGCCCGCTCCCCACTCGAGAGCATGATGCCGGCGTCCTCCGTCCGGGCGAGACACGTCGTCCCGCAGGCGTCCGGTGGCACGACGACGTAGCGCGCCGCTTCGCCCCGCGCGCGGCACAGCCGCTCCGGGGTGAACAGGACGCCCCAGTCGGCCGCGGCGACGCACGCCTGCTCGCCCTGACGGCCCAGGTCGACCAGCAGACCCGCCGCGACCGGCCACCGATCGTCCGGCTCGAACGCGAGCTCGACCGTGTCGAAGCCATGCGCGCGAGCGTCACGCTGGATCGCCGTCGTCAGCACACGTAGCGACGGGTCGCCGCGCTCGCGGCCACCGAGGTCGGCGCGGGCGGCGACGCCGAGCCCCAAGATCGCGAGCGCCGCGGCGGCGTTCCGCGCACCGCGCCGGGAGAGACGCCCGATGGCGAGCGCGATCGCCGCACACTCGAGCGCGAGCGGCGCACCCAGGTAGAAGCGGGCGATGTAGGGGTAGAGCTCGTCGGGCGCGCGCTTGACGATCACCACCAGCGCCGCAGTGAGCAGCACGATCACACCCAGGATCGCCGCCAGCGGCTCGTGTGACGGACGGTGCGTGAGCCCGAGCAGCACGGCGACGAACGCGACCGCAGCGGGCAGCGTCGCGAGGTCGGTCCAGTACTGCGCGACGAAGCGCAGCGCGGCCGACCAGCTGCGGCCGGGGCCGGCGGGCGTCGCGAGCGACGTCGCGACGATGCGCCCGAGGTTGCCGGGAAAGTGCAGCACGACGTCGATCAGCGGCGGCATCGCGAACACGACGGCGATGACGACCGAGGTCGGGACGATCCAGCGTGGTACGGTGCCACCGCGCCGCGTGCGTCGCCGAAGACCCGTCGCCGTGGCGAGCGGCAAGGCGAGGGCGACGATCGGCAGCAGCACCACGTAGCCGTGCGCGAGCGCGCCCGCGCAGAGCGTCGTCGCCGGCAGCAGGCGCACGCGTCCGCGCGCGACCTGGGCGAGCAGCAGGACGAACGCGAAGAACGGCACGACCACCACGCTCGGCATCCAGGTGTCGCTCAGCGCACTGTCGCGTCCCGCCTGCACCAGGACCACGATCGCCGTCGCGATCGCCGCCGCGCACGCTTGCCAGCCAGCACCGGCGAGCAGTGCCGCGGCAGCGCTGCCGATGCCGATGAAGAGCGCATTGCCGATCAGGACCCCGAGCAGGTCGCCGTTGAACGGCCCGGGCACTGCGTCGCCGGCGAGCCACTCACCGAGACGACGCAGCTCGAAGAAGAACGGCCCGGGATGGTGGAAGTCGAAGCGCGAGTAGTGGCCCGTCAAGAGCCACTCGTGCTTCGCGTGCTCGACCAGCAGCACATCGGCCGCGGCGTCGCCGGTGGGCAGGATCTCGGCGGTGAGAGCCGTGCGGTTCTGCGCCACGAGCACGATCGCGATCACGAGGCCGACGGTCGCGACCGTCGGCCAGAATCGCGTGCGGGCCGCCGGCAGCCGTCGTTCGGCCGCCGGGCCTGCCTTTGTCACTCGGCCTGTGAGGCCGAGGACGTCGAGTCGAGGGCCGCCAGCGGCGCCGGCTCGGCCTGCGCCGGCGACCCCGCTTGCCCGATCGCATAGCGCGCGAGCCCGACCGCGAAGCTGACGCCGTTGTACAGGTGGTACAGCAGGTGGAACGGGATCGCCGCCAGCGCGAACGGCCGCCCACGCTTCGCCGCGAGGAACAGGTAGAACTGGTTGTTCAGCGCGATGATCGCGGCCACCACCGCGAAGCAGGCGAACACCACCGGATCCTTCGGGAAGTGCGCCATGGTGAGCAGCAGCACCAGCACGAAGAATCCGGCGAAGAACAGGCTCGTGCGCGCGCGACCGGGCTCGTGCGGCCGGTAGGCGTAGCGGTGGCGCAGGAAGAGCACGACGTAGGCGAGCACCAGCGGCAGCGCCAGCGCCCACATGCCGTTGAGCACCGCGAGCGTCGCGATGCCCGCCATGGTGAGGCCGATCGACAGGGCACCCGCCTGCGAGTCGCGCGGCGAGGCGGATTCGAGCCAGTAGCGCGACAGCTGCAGGAAGAGCAGGGCGAACAGCGGAACCAGGAACGCACCGCCCCAGCGCACCGCCGCGAACGCGGACAGCCCGAGCAGCACGAACACCAGCGCCACGCTGACGCGCTGGCTCAGCTGGATGTTGAGGTCGTTCGGCATGCAGCGGTCGCGCAGGATCAGCTCGGTCCAGGGAATGCCGCGGTCGAAGATGTCGGACTTGACGAGGCCCCAGAACGTCCATCGCTTCAGGTGCTTGACGCTCAGCGACGGGTCGAGGACGATCTTCCGGCCGGCCGCGGCGAGCCGGTAGCCGAGCTCGATGTCCTCGATCGCCGGCCGGTCGTACGACTCGTCGAAGCCGCTGTGCGCGAGGAAGACGTCGCGGCGGATCGCGCCACAGCCGCTCCAGAAGGTCTTCGCCTCGCGACGCCCGTGCTGGTGCACGAACGCGTGCATCAGATTCTTGTACTGCGAGAGGAAGTCGGCCGACTCGGGGGCGTCGTCGTACGCGCCGATCAGCGCGTCGAGCGCGGGGTCGGCGTCGAAGGACGCGGCCACCGCGTGCAGAGTGCCGGGATGGACGCAGACGTCGGCGTCGAGGAAGAACAGCACGTCGCCACGTGCGTGCCGAGCGCCCAGGTTGCGTGCGTGGGCGGGGCCGCTGCGCGCGTCGGTCGCGACGACGATCGCGCCGTGCCGGCGTGCGACGTCGGCGGTGTCGTCGGTCGATCCGTCGTCGACGACGATGCACTCGAGCGGCTCGACGGTGGAGGCCGCGAGGTGCGCGAGACACGCGTCGAGGAACCGCGACGCATCGTGCGCCGGGATGACGACCGAAACCGACTTCCGCACGCCCTCTCCTCTCTCCCTGGCGGGCCGCACACGCTAAAGCGCGGCCCCGGCGGGATTGCAAGTCGACCGCGCGGCTTTGCGCCCCCGCGGCCGCCGGGCTAGCTGCCGGATCGTGCGACGTCTGCCCGCGCTCGGCCTGCTGCTGGTGTCCGCGGCCGCGATCGCCGCACGGCGCCCCGACGTCTTCACCCGACCGCAGTTCTGGGCCGAGGACGGCATGGAATGGTACGCGCGCGCCTACAACGAGCCCTGGCTCGCGAACCTGCTCGCTCCCTACGGCGGCTACCTGCAGCTGGTGCCGCGCCTGGTCGGGATCGCGAGCCAGCTCGTGCCGTTTTCCCGGGCGCCGCTCCTGATGGCGATCGTGGCGCTCGCGGTCCAGTCGATCGCGCCGGTGTTCCTGATCACCGACCGCTTCGCCTGGGCGGTGCCGCGGCGCGCCGTGCGAATTTTGCTCGCGATGATCGTCATCGCGGTGCCGAACCTGATGGAGGTGCACGTCAACCTCACCAACGTCCACGTGCACCTGGGGTTCCTGGCACTCCTGGTCGTGATCGCGGAGCCGCGCGGCGAGCGGGCGTGGCGCGTGTTCGACGTGGCCGTCCTGCTGCTGTCGGGCTTCAGCGGACCGTTCTGCCTGCTGCTGTCGCCGGTCGCCGCGGTCGCGTGGTGGCATCGCCGTGACCGCTGGAGCTTGGTGCGGCTGTGCTGCGTCGCCGTGCCGGCCCTGATCCAGCTCATGGAGCTGTCGCCGCGCGCGACGCCGCCCTCGGATCCGACCTCGCGCGGCTTCGCGATCCGAGCCCCGTTCACGCCGGACGGCGCGACACCGACGAACCTGCTGCGCATCTTCGGCGGACAGATCGTCGCCGGAGCGCTGCTCGGCTGGCACGTCTACGTGGGGCTCTACGCCGGCGCATTCGCCGCACACCCGTGGCTGCCGTTGCTGCTCGGGCTGCTCGGGGTCGCGTTTCTCGCGCGTGCGGCCCGGGTGACCGACAACTTCGCGCTGCGCCTGCTGCTGCTCTACGCGACGCTGCACCTGTCGGCCGGGCTCGCGAGCCCGATCATCATCGGCGACCGGCCGCCGTGGGAGCTGCTCGCGATCCCCGGCGCGGGCCAGCGCTACTACTACACCATGACGCTCGCGTTCCTCGCGACGCTGGTGTGGACGGTCGCGGCCGATCCGCGCCACGCGATGCGCGTCGGCGCAGCGCTCCTGCTGGTGCTCGCGACGTCGGTCGGGGTGTACGGCGACTGGCAGCTGCCGCCGCGTGAGGACTTCGACTTTCCCGCGCAGGCCGAACGTTTCGCGCAATCGCCGGCGGGCGAGGTCGTGCGCATTCCGACCCCGCCGACCCCGTTCGCGATGGTGCTGGTGCGCGGCTGCGAGGAGCCGTACGTGCCGGTCGTCCGAGAGGGGCTGGATCGCTCCGTGGTCGGCGAAGCAGAGACGACAGTCAATCCAAGACGAGAGCGTCGGCTTCGATCTCGACGAGCATGTCCGGATCGATCAGGCGGCTGACCTCGACCAGCGCGGTCGCGGGACGGATGTCGCGGAAGACCTCGCCGTGCGCCCGGCCGATCTCCTCCCAGCGCGCGATGTCCGTCGTGTAGATGCGCGTGCGCACCACGTCGTCGAGGCGCGCGCCGGCGCGCTCGAGCGCTGTCTGGACGTTCTTCAGCGTCTGCACGCTCTGCGCGTACATGTCGCCCGGCCCGACGATCTTGCCGTCGGGTCCGGTCGCGGTCGTGCCCGACACGACGACGTGCGGGCCGACCCGCACCGCGCGCGAGTAGCCGACGATCGGCTCCCACGGCGTGCCGGTCGCGAAGTTGGTGCGGGTCATGAGTCAGGCCTCCTTCCGGCGCAGGAGGTCGCCGTACGACACCGCGAGCAGGTCCTCGTCGCGGATGCCGAGCACGGCCATCAGCTCCTCGCACTGCGCACGCAGCGCCTCTAGCGAACGCGTGCCGTCGTCGTCGATGGCCTCGATCTCCACGAACGTCCCGAGGCCGACGACGTCGTCGAGATGGACCTTCACGTTACCGACGAAGTGGATCTCGCGCCGCTTGTCGACCACCACGTCGACCTCGAGCGCCGCCAGCAGCAGGCTCTTGAGCGTCGAGCCCGGCGGGTTCGGGAACAGGCCGACCAGCGAGTGCTTCGGACCGCTGGTGTCGGCGCGGTGATAGTGGATGAGAGCGTTCTCGATGTCGCCCTCGCGCAGCTTGAGGCGTCCGGAGGCGACCCGGAAGTAGGTGTCGATCTGGTGGTCGAGCCCGACGAAGCGCGCACCGCGCGCCCGCAGCGCGGCGCGGGC
>JAIEPK010000252.1 GCA_019749875.1 Candidatus Binatia bacterium
CCTGCTGAGGCGCTCGACGAGCACCTACGAAACGTCCAGAAACCAAGTGTTGCGACGACCGGTTGAACCCAAGCCGTCGACGACGTCACCGATGGTGCACTTCCAGTTCCAGCACTGCGCGAACGAGTATTTCGCTGGGCAGACCTGCGGCTCCGCCGGGGCTGTTTGCCACGTGCCGTCGATCAGCTGCGGGTACTCGCCATTGATCTCGTAGGTCGAGTAGACGAAGCCCTCGGGCGCCTCGCAGCTGCCGTCGACGTTACCGCCCTTCAAGTCGGCGATGTTGTTACCGACCAGGATCGGACACTCACAGACCGCCGCGGGGTGACGGATGCCGTCGTTGCCGGTGATGAACCCACCCGTCGGCGTGCAGGTCGCGGACGCGCACAGCGCGAACGTCGTGTCCTTGCACACGACGAGCGAGCGCGAGTGCTTTCCGTCCTTGGAGGGCAGCCTCGGCAGGACGCCGGCGGACGCCTCGGAAGCGCCGCTCGCGAGCGACGCACCCAGGACCAGAATTGCGGCGAGGGCGAACTTGCGGGCGTGGTCGATTCGCATCAGAAGGTCTCCTTTCCCGCAACCTTCGGCCAGACGACCGCCGCGCGTGAGCGCCCGACGGCTCGCGCCGAAATCTTTTCTGACGCCTCGCCGGCCGCCCTCGCGTCCCCGGAAGGGTACCTCGCAGCCACCACGTCGGACCGCATCGCACCCGCCCCCCGTCGCGAGCAGGCAGTCCGCCACCACGGTGTGGAACTCTGGCTCGTACACGCCTTCGCCCGTCTCCGCGACGAAGGCGAGCCACTCCTCGGCGACGCGCCGCGCCCCCGCGACGTCGCCCGCGAGCAGGTGCCCGCGCGCGACGATCCTGCCGAAGAGTCCGATCCGGGCCGCGATCGGCATCGCTTCTGCGACGCGAAGATTCGCGTCGGGCGGGTCGAGCTCGAACGGCGACGGCTCGTCGAACGGATGACCGGGACGAAAGCAGCTGCGGAGCGAGGTCGTGCGCTTCGCCGACGACGCGCGCATCCCGGTCGACACGAATCTGGTCGAGGGCGGTATGCGGCCGGTCGCCGTCGGGCGCAAGAACCACTACGGCTCGAAGTCCGAGCGCGGGACTTGGTCTTCGCGTGCGCATGCGTCACGCAGACGCCGACGCCGACCTTGGCGAGCAGATCCTCCGGCGAGCCGTCGGCGGTGAGCTCGGACTTCTCTTCGCGACTGCCGGGCGAGCGCAGAGGTCGGCCTTACTCGGACAGGCTCCTAGGTCCTCGTGCGGGTCGACGTTCCGTTCCCCCCGAGGAGCGCGTGCGCGGCGCGCAGGTCGGCGCAGTCGTCGTCCGCGTCGAAGCACCCGACCAGGCGCGCGAGCCGCTCGCGCGCCGACTTCTGGACGCGGCACAGGCTGGTGGCGGCGCGCAACTCGAAGAGCCGCGCGCCGCGCGCCGCGGCGATCGCCACGGCGCGCTCGAAGTGCCGGGCGGCCTCGACTCTACTTCGGCGGCTGGCATTGGCCAGCGCGCAATCGCCTCGCAAACGGTGGAGCTCGTGCTCGTACCACCACTGCTCGGTTCGGGCACCGACGGCCAGGGCATCGTCGACCAGCTCGCTCGCCGAACCGACCTGGCCGCAGGCGATCATGGCGTCGGCAAGCAGCGTGCTGAAGAACGTGGCGCCCTGACCGCTCGCAGCATACTCACTGGCGGCCGCGCGCATCACCGCGAGACCGCCTGGGTCGCCACCGTCCCGAATGTCGCACCAGGTGCGGACGACGGTCGACGAGAGTCCGAACACGGTCAGGCCGTACTCGGCGGCGAGCGTCGCGGTCTCCTCGGCGAGCGTGCGCGCCGCGTGCACGTCGCGCAAGAGAGCGCATGTCTGGGCGGCGAGATGGGTCGCATAGGCGCGAAAGTAGGGGACACCCATCTCCGTCGCCCGCCGGAGCGCCTCGCTGTTCATCGCCCTCGCTTCGTTGACGCGACCGAGGTGAGCGGAGGTCGTCGCCAGCAGGGTGCAGCTGGAGATTCCGATGGCGGGAGGCAACGCCGGCGAGTCCTGGACGACGAGCGTGTGCACGGCGGCCGCGTGCCGACGCGCCGCCTCCGCGTCGCCGAAATGGAACAGGATCAAGCCGATGGTCAGGCGGGTCTTGGCGGCAGTCGCGACATCGCCGTGTTGCTCGGCCAGCGCCAGCCGTTCCTGCGCCAGCGCGTGCGCCGCAGTCAGCTCCGCGCGCACGGTGCGCGCCAGGATCAAGCCATCCATCGCGCGCCAGCGCATCGGCGCCGCATCGAGACGCTCGGCGAGCTCGCGCAGGCGCAAGAACACCTGCACGGCATCGTCGCTCCCATAGCCGTGGAGGACGAACAGCGTGCCGCCGAGCGCGTCGAGCAACGGCATCTCCTGGCGCCACCGCTCGGCGCTCTCCGGTCGCGTACGCAACAGCGCGCGCGCCGCCTCGAGGTGCAGGCGCGCCTCCTGGTAGGCGAAGTGTGACCGTGCCTGGGCTGCCGCCTCGGCATGATACTTGACGGCGCGCTCGATGTCGCCGCTGCGCTCGAAGTGCGCGGCCAGCTCGCCGGCGATCTGCTCCGCCGTGTCGCCGTGGGCGGCCTCGAGGCGCTCGCCGATCGTCTGGTGCAGGCGTCTCCGGGTCGACGGTGCGAGTCGCTGGTAGATCACCTGCTGGTAGAACACGTGGCGGAACGCGTAGCGCGCGCTGGTCGTCCCGTCGGGCCACGTGCTGTCGCCGGCGACGCGGAGGATGTCCTGCCGCCGTGCGAGCAGGTGGCAGACCTCTTCGACGAGCTCGATGTCTCCCAGATCACTCCCCGCCGGCGCGGCAGCGGCCACGGCATGGGCGGGAAACTCCGGACCGGCCACGCTGGCCGCCTCGAGCACGCGGAGCTGGTTCGCGGTCAGCCGTTCCAGGCGCGGCTCGATGACGGCGCGCAGCCCGTCCGGGATCGCCGTGCGAAGAGCCGCAGCACCGCCGCGCAACTGCCAGCCGTCCTCGCCGTCGACGAGCATCTGCTCGTCGATCAGGTGATCGACGAGCGCCACCAGGAAGAACGGAATTCCCTCGCTGCGATCGACGAGCAGCGGCAAGAGCTCGTCGGGAAGGCGTGCCGCGGGAAAACGCGCGGCGAGGTAGCTCTCGACCTCGACCGCGGACAACCCGCCGAGCAGAATCTCGCGGCCAAGCCGTTTGCGCACGAGCTCGCGCTTGACGGTCGTGATCGGATGCCCGCGCGCGATCGCCTCGGCGGGTCGTAGCGTGCAGATCACGAGCAGTCGCGCCGGCTCGCGGCGCTGGGCGATCACCGACAGCAGATCGACCGTCGAGGCGTCGCCCCACTGCATGTCTTCGAGAACCAGCACGAGAGGTGCTGTGGCGGCGAGAGCATCGAGGCTGGCGGCGAGCCGTTGCAGCGTGTGCTCGTGCGAGGGGGGTGCTGAGTCCGTGCGTTCGACCTGTCCTGGGGCCACCGCTCCCATGGTGCGGAGAAGCCATGCCGGCGCGTGATCGCGCAGGATCGCCTCGACCCTCGGCCCGTCGCGGCCGCGGCACAAGGCCGCCAGAGCGGTCGACACCGGCAGGTACGGCTCGCCTGCACCATACTGTTCGATGCACTGGCCGCGCGCGACGGCGAGCCGCGCTCCCGAGCCGCGCGTCGGATGGGAACGCCCTGCCGTTTCATCCCTTCGTGGCCAGCGGAGCCGGTGGAACGTCAGATCGCGCAGCGCGATGTCGACCAGCGTCGTCTTGCCGATTCCGGCCTCGCCGGTGACGAATCCGATCTGCCGCCGGCCGCTCTGCGCCGCGCGCAGCCACTCGGCGATCTCGCTGCGCTCGCGCACGCGACCGACGACGACGCCGTCCCCCTCGAAGGCGTCGTCGCTCGCTGGTTCCACCATGCGCGCGAACGTACGCGCCCCGTCGTCGCCCATGCGCGCGAACGCGCGCGCCCCGTCGTCGCCGGTTCTCGCGATGAACCGGTAGCCACGCCCCGACACCGTCTCGAGGAAGCGCGGCGCGGTGCGATCGTCGCCGAGCGCCGCGCGCACCTCGCCGGCGGACAGTCGCACGACGTCCTCGGACACGGCAGCGCCGCCCCACACGGCATCGAGCAGCTCGCGCTTGGTGACGAGCGCGCCGGGGCGCTCGGCGAGGTAGCGGAGGACGGCATACGTCTTCGGCCGGAGCGCCACGGGCGTGCCATCGCGCGTGAGCTGCTCCGCACGCAGATCGAGGCGGAACGGCGGAAAGTCGATCGACGTCGAGGACACTCAGGCTGATCGATAGCGCGGATGGATCCTTTACGGAAAGTTTCCGCGTTTCCTACGGACCTGCCCGAGCGTGGTGCGCTAAGCGCAGCGGCGTGGACGAGGATCACCATCCGTCGCGACGTCCCGGCTCGGCAACCGACGTGCCGCTGCCGCCCGAGCGCGCATTCGTGGTGCAGCTTCGGCCACTGGACGATCCCCGAGGCGAGGTCCTCGTCGGCCGTGTCGAGCACATCACTTCCGGGGCGGTGGGCCGCTTCACGTCGGCCGCCGAGCTCACCGCCTTCATCGCCCGAATCGGCCGCGCGGCGTCGGCGGGAGAACACGACGAGACTCCCGGGGATCCATGAGACCCGAGTATCTCGAGCACGTCCCAGAGCCGCGCGATCACCGACGCGAATGGGTCAGATCAAAAAATTTGCGCGCGCCGACCTGCGATTCCGGCTGGCGCCGGGGATCGGACTCCTGATCTGAATGCCCGGCCGTTTCACCGACATCCACCGGTCGCTGCGCGCGTCGAGTCGCGCTGCGGTGTCGCGGATCGCTCCGTCGTCCGTCCGCTTCCCCAAAGGAACGAATCCATGACCCACCGGACCCGTGCCCGTGCCCGCTCCATTCTTGCGCTTGCCGGGCTCGTCCCGTTGCTCCTGATGACGGCCGCGCAGCCCGCCTTCGCGGTCGTCTTCACCGTCACGAAGACGGCGGACACGGACGACGGCACGTGCAATTCGGACTGCTCGCTGCGCGAAGCCGTCTACGCCGCCAACGCCGCCGTCAGCGCCGCCGGCAACGCCGACATCACCTTCGCGAGCGGCGCCAACGGCACGATCACGCTGACCAGCCCGTTGCCACCTCTGGGTTTCCCGGACGCGAACAGAGCCACGTTCACGATCACCGGCAATGGCCCGGCGAACACCATCATCACACCCAGCATCGGCAACGTGTTCAACGTAGGAGCGTCTGTAAACGGGGACAAAGCAGCATTCAGCGTCATCGCGACGATCAGCGGTGTGGCGATGATCAACGGTCATGCGGGTATGGGTGGTGCCATCGCCCTCGACCGTCACAGTCAGCTCACGGTGAAGAACTGCACGTTCAGCGGCAACGTCGCGAGCGACCGAGGCGGCGCCATCTACAACGACGGGAGCGTGCTCGACGTCGATTTCGTCGGCGGGGCGCTGACCGTGATCAACAGCACGTTCAGCGGCAACTCGGCAACGGGCGCCGGCGGCGGCATCTACAGCGACTCCAACAGCACGCTGACCGTGCTCGACAGCACGCTCGCCGGAAATTCGGCTTCGAGAGGCGGCGCCATCGCCACCGAGTCCCAGACCGGCATCACGGTGAACGTGCGGAACAGCATCCTCGCCGACAGCACCGGTTCCTCGGATTGCAGCAACGCCGCGGCCACGATCAACGTGCAGAACAGCTTGATCGAAGATGGTTCGTGCGGCGTCACCAGCGGGGTGAACGGCAACCTCGCCGGCGACCCCGGCCTCAACGGCGATCTCACGCTCAGCCAGTTCAGCCGCGCAATCAACGCGGGCAGCAACGCGCTGATCCCGGCCGGCGTCACCACGGACCTGGCGGGCAATGCACGGATCCAGTTCTCGACGGTCGACATGGGCGCATACGAGTCGGCGTTCAGTGCCGTCGTGCCGACGCCGACGCCGTCACCGAGCCCGACGCCGTCCCCATTTCAAACTCCGTCGCCAACGCCGATCCCCACCAACAGCCCTGCCGCGCAGACGTACGTCGTCACCAAGACAGCCGACACCAACGACGGCGTGTGCGACGCCGACTGCTCCCTGCGCGAAGCGATCACCATCGCCAATCTCACGCCGACCAACGTCGTGATCTCCTTCGCGCCCGGCGCCAATGGCACGATCACGCTCGGCAGCGCGTTGCCGACCCTGGGCAACAACGACACGCTGACGATCTCCGGCAACGGTGCTGCGAACACCATCGTCAGCGGCAACAATTCCGTGCGCGTCTTCGAGGTGGCACCGAGCGCACGCGTGAACATCAGCGACATGACGATCACCGACGGCACTGCCGTCGGTGGTGCCGGCGGCATCTCCAACCGCGGCACGCTGAACGTGACGAACAGCAGGATCGTCGGCAATTCCGCGACCGGCTTCGGCGCAGGCGGCGGGGCGATCCTGACCGCCGCAGGCACCACGCTGACGGTGATCAACAGCACGATCAGCGGAAACTCGGCAGAGGTCCGCGCCGGCGGCATCAGTACCAACAACAGCTCCACGGTGAAGCTGACCAACTGTACGCTCAGTGGCAATGCCGGCGGCGGCATCAGCAACATCGGCACGCTTCAGCTGAACAACAGCATCGTCGCCAACAGCACCGGTCCCGGTGCCGTCGATTGCGACAACCTTGGCGGTACCGTCAATGCGCAGAACAGCCTGATCAAGGATGGCTCGTGCGGCGTCACCAGCGGGGTGAACGGAAACCTCACCGGCGACCCTGCGCTCAACGGCGATCTCACGCTGAGCCAGTTCAGCCGCGCGATCAACGCGGGCGACAACGCGCTGATCCCAGCGGGCATCACCACGGATCTGGCGGGCAATGCGCGGATCCAGTTCACGACGGTGGACATGGGCGCGTACGAGTCGGCGTTCAGTGTCGTCGTCCCGACGCCATCGCCGTCACCGTCGCCGTCGCCATCATCGACGCCGTCTCCGACACCGTCGCCAACTCCAACGCTGTCGCCCTCGCCGACTCCGTCGCCGACGCCGTCGCCGACCCCCACCAACAGCCCTCCGCCGCAGTCGTTCGTCGTCACGAAGAAAGCCGACACCAACGACGGCAGCTGCGACGTCGCCGACTGCTCGCTGCGCGAAGCGATCACCGCCGCCAACGCCGCCGGCAGCGCCGACACGATCACCTTCGCGACCGGTGCGAACGGCACGATCACGCTCACCAGCGCGCTGCCGGACCTGGCCGGCAACGGCACGCTGACGATCAGCGGCAACGGTGCTGCGAACACCATCGTCAGCGGCAACGGCGCCTACCGCGCATTCCAGGTCGCAGGCGGCGCGACCGTGACGATCAGCGGCGTGACGATCACGAATGGTCTCGCCTTCGACGGCGCCGGCATCTTCAACCGCGGCACGCTGACGGTGACCGACAGCACGCTGAGCGGCAACACGGCGCCCGGCAACATCAGCACCGGCGGCGGCATCGTCAACATCGGCACGCTGACGGTCCGCAACGCCACGTTCACCGGCAACTCGGCTGCCCTCGGCGGCGGCATCCGCAACTTCCGCGGCACGGTCACCGTGAGCAACAGCGCGTTCAGCGGCAACCTGGCCAACACCAGCACGGCCAACAACGACGGCGGCGCGATCTACAACTTCGACGGCCCGATGACCGTGAGCGACAGCACGTTCAGCGGCAATTCAGCGACCAACGGAGCGGGCGGCGCCATCATCAACAACAACGGCACGCTGGTCCTGAACAACAGCATCCTCGCCAACAGCGCCAGTGGCGGTGATTGCGACAACAGCATCGGCGCAGGCACCGTCACCGCACAGAACACCTTGATCGAGGATGGCACGTGCGGCGTCACCGACGGCGTGGACGGCAACCTCACCGGCGATCCCGCGCTCAACGCCGACCTCACGCCGAGCAGCTTAAGCAAGGCGATCAACGCGGGCGACAACGCGCTGATCCCAGCCGGAATCACGACGGATCTCGCAGGCAACGCCCGCGTCCAGTTCACGACGGTGGACATGGGCGCGTACGAGTCGGCGTTCAGCGTCGTGGCCCCGACGCCGACCGCGACACCGACCGCGACGCCCACGCCGAGCAGCACTCCGACGGCGACGCCGACGCCAGCTGCGACGATCACGGCGACACCGACGCCGACCCCCACTCCGATGTCGGTCGCGACACCGACGCCGACCCCGGTTGCGACGCACACGCCGGCACCGACACCGAGCAGCATCGCAACGTCGACGCCGCTTCAACCGCCGACACCGACACCGAACGGCTTCATGCCGCCCGACGCGAACACCGCGGCCTGCGAGGTCGCAATCGGGCGGGGACTCCTCAGGCTCTCGGACTGCACGCGGAAGTGCAACAAGATGCAAGCGAGCTCCGCATTCCAGCGCGTGCCGTTCGACGACGATGCGTGCGAGGACGTCGGACCGACGTCGTGCCGTGGCTCGTTCGACCTCGACAGCGCCGCGGTCCCGGCCTGCCCTGCATGTCTCGACGGAGCAGCGCAGGCCGACGTCGCCGACCTGGTCATGGCCTTCATCGCGCAGACCAACGGTGCCGTGTACTGCCGCGGCAGGAAGCTCATCGGCGGCGGCGACACCGGCTTCGTGCCGCGCAACGCCTCCGTCGCCTCCTGCGCGGGCTCGGTGGCGACCGCGCTCAGGAAGTACGCCACGTGCATCGTCCGTTGCGACCTCAAGCAGGCACGCGCGCTCGCCCAAGGTGGCAGCTTCGACGCGAACGCCTGCAAGTTCACCGATCCTGCGTCGTGCCGGGCCGTGTACGACGCCCGGAGCGCGAACGTGCTGCTCGCAGGCGGCTGCCCCGCGTGCCTCGATGCGATCGCGCAGGGTGCCGCAGCGGACGACGTGACCGACTTCGTCGCGGAGCTCCGGAGCAGCACCTTCTGCGCGGGAACGGTCCCGCTGCCCTGATTCCGACGATCATCGCGGGTCGCGGCGGGTCCCAGACCCTGACGGGCGCTCTCCGATGACGGCAACGGCAACACCGCCGCGGTCTCGTCGTCGGAGACGCCCCGGCAGATGGGCGCCGCCGGAAGGGGTCCAATTCACCCTGGAAGGTCCGCAGAACACGCGGGTCAATGAAAACTGCTCGGGAGAGACCATGAGAAAGTCCGTGACGATCGCAATTCTGCTGTCGACCCTGGCCTGCGCAGGCCTCACGTTTGCCGCCGCGACGCCGGAGCAGAAGTGTCGCGGGGCAAAGAATCTGGCGGCGGGACAGTACGCCGCGTGTCGACAGAACGCGGAGAAGGGGCTCGCGCTGACGGCAGACGCGACGAAGTACGGCGCGGCGCTCGACAAGTGCGAGACGAAGTTCGCAACCGCGTGGCAGAAGGCGATCGACAAGGCGGCCGATGCCGGGGCGGCCTGCCCCGACGCTCCGCTGACCGCTGGCCAGTACCAGGCGGCGATCGACGCGCATGCCGCCAACATCGCCACGGCCCTGGCTGGCGGCGGTCTGACCACGCCCGACACCTGCGGCAACGGGACGATCGAGGCCGGTGAGAGCTGCGACTTCGGGCCCCTCCCGGCAGGGCCGACCTGCAGCAGCGCCACCGCGGGCGCGAAGCCGTACGGCAAGCTGGCCTGCGGCGCGGGATGCGCCTTCAATACCTCCGGCTGCTTCGCGTGTCCGGGGAAGATCGTCGGCGGCTACTGCTGGTGGAAGGGGCCCGACGGCCTCTCCTGCGCGAACACCTGCGCATCCATCGGTATGACGTATGACCCTGCGACCATGACGTACGCGGGCTCGGGCGGGTCGGATGCGAACTGCGCCGCCGTCGCGACCGCCTGGTTCCGGTGGGATCCGCCTGCCCCGCCCATCACGGTGCTGGGCGCCGGTTCCACTGGGGTTGGCTGCGGTGACTTCACCTTCCCGAGCTTCATGGACGGCCTCGCCTTCGGCATCTATCGCGACGCCTCCCCGACGCTCGCTGAGGCGGTCAACCCGACGGTTGGACGTTTCTGCGCGTGCCAGTGACGAGCCATGTGAGCTCGAGAGCGCGCGGGGGCCACGATCGGATGCCGTAGGCTCGGTCATGTACCGCAGAGCTGCCGCGGCGCGGTGCCGCGAGATCGTGGCTCATGCCGCGCGCCCGAGCCGCGGTGCACCGCCACCAGCGCGCGGTGCCGAGACGAGGATCGATCCGTGAAGCGAGCGAACGATTCCGTCGAGCTCGCGGCACGGCCCTACGACGAAACGAGAACGTGACCGCCCGGGTCGCCAGCCCGGCTGCGGGCGACGAGATCAGCGCAGGAGACAGGAGACGAGCGAACCGCCACCGAAGGATGCGACCGAAGCACCGCTCTGAAGGTGTGCCGGGCATTGCAGGCCGAGCGCTGTGCGACGGAGCGGAGCTTCACGGCAGAAGGAGGTCGCGACCCGCCTTCATCCGGACGTTGCGCGACGCTCGGCGGCCAGCGCCTTGCGGCGTGATGGTCGGGCGGTAAAAGCCGCGCCATGCCAAGTCTTCACGCGGTCGCGCGCCGGGCGTCGACGTCGATCGCTCTGCTGCTCCTGGTGACGCTCGCCGGCGGCTGCTCGGACGCCCCCGCGCCGTCGAATCCGACGCACTTCGCGTACGACGTGCCGCTCGACCCGGCGAGCCCGTGGCCAAAATTTCGTCATGACAGCGCGCAGACCGGTCGCAGTCCCGTGCATCCGGTCGATGACGGCGCGGCGGCTTGGTCGTTCGCGACCGGCAAAGGCATCTTCAGCTCGCCCGTGATCGGAGGCGACGGCACGGTCTACATCGGCTCGGCGGACCGGACGTTCTACGCGCTGTCCGACGCCGACGGCCGCGTGCTGTGGAAGCGTCTCACCGGCGAGATCATCGACTCGTCCGCCCTGCTCGACGACCGTGGGCTGCTCTACTTCGGATCCGGCGACGGCAACCTCTACGCCCAGGACGCGTCCGACGGCGCACCGCTCTGGACCTTCGCCGCCGATCCGCCGAGCGTCACCGGCGCGCTCATCAGCTGGTTCGAGGGCAACGTCGCGATCGGCGCGAACGGCGACCTCTACGCGCCGAACGACAACTTCCTGACCTACGCGCTGCGCCGCGACGACGCGTCGGTGCTGTGGCGCTTCCGGACGTCGGATCAGACGTGGTCGCTGCCGGCGGTCGACGTCGCGTCGCACCGGCTGTTCCTCGGCAACAACTTCCAGATCGCACCCGTGCCGAACATCTTCGCGCTCGACGCGGCGAGCGGCGAGCAGGTGTGGAACGCCGTCACGAGCAACGGCACCGTGGCCGCGAGCCCCGCGCTCGACGACGCCGGCCGCATGTTCGTCGGCGGCTTCGACGGCTTCCTGCGCGCGTTCGACCGCGCGAGCGGAACGCTGCTGTGGACGTTCGGCGCGCGCGATCACATCTACGCGAGCCCCGCGCTGCAGCCGGACGGCACGGCCGTGCAGGCCTCCGCCGACGGCTCGATCTACGGCCTCGATCCGTCGAGCGGCACGCTGCGCTGGCAGTACGACGCGCTGGCACCGTTTCGCTCGTCGCCCGCGATCGACGCCGACGGCAACGTCTACGTCGGCTCGGGCGACGGTCGCCTCGTGGTGCTGAACGCGGACGGGACACTGCGCTGGGCAATCCGCCTGATCGACGAGCTGCGCGACGACCTGAACTCGTCGCCCGCGCTCGGGCGCAACGCGATCGTCATCGGCGGGGAGAACGGCGGCGTGTTTCGCGTGCCGTACGACTACTGCCTGCGGCCCTTGCCCGAGCGCGACGCGCGCTGCGAGACCGCGACGCCCGACGTCCCCGACGGACCGAACCTGATCTTCACCACGCAGTTCGGCGGTCTCGCGCTCGAGCCGCCCGCGGAGATCGACGCGAACCAGCCGCTCACGTTCTCGTTCCTGCTGCGCGAGAACGGCAAGGAGGTGCTCGGCGTCATCGACTCGAGCTCGCTCGAGGTCGAGTCGTCGCCCGCGACGACGCTGCGCTCACTGGTCTCAGGCGACCGCAAGTTCATCACCATCGTGCCGACCGAGGACTACACCGGCGTCGCGGGCGGGACGCTCGAGCTGCGCATTCGCGCGCGCACCCTGGTCGACCTTGATCGCGACGGTCTCCTGTTCAGCGGCGGATCGCCCGGCCCCGAGGTGGACCGGACGTTCAGCTTCACCGTGCGCCCGAAGGACGGCGCCACGGCGCTGCCACTGCCGGTGCCGTCGGCACCGGGCGATCCGGCCGGCGCGTGGGAGCTCTACCGCATCGCCGCACCGCTGCCGACGATCCTGCCGAGCTACAACCAGATCGGCTTCGACTCGATCCACTACATCGTCGGGCTCGTCGACCGGACGGCCGACGGCGACTACGTGGCCTGGACCGCGGGCGCCAAGCTCACCGAGGGCGAGAACCGTACCGTCATCGCCCCCGACACGCGGGTGCTCTTCCCTCTCGTCGTCAAGTACGATCACGGGCTGCTCACCGCGAAGAACGAGGCCGGGTTCGCGATCGAGTTCAACGCGATCCGCTTGCCGTTCGAGTTCTTCCGCTTCTCGACGCGGCTGCGCGACGACGCGACCGCCGTCGAGAGCCCGCGCCTCAACGTCTACACGCTGTGCTCGGGGATCACGTTCTACGGGCCGTTCCTGAAGCTGCTCGGACTGTGCAACCCGGAGACGGACATCCTCGACGTGTTCGGCGGCTCGAACCTGCGACCGTTCCAGGGCGGCGTGCCGCCCGTGCCGCCGCTGCCGACCGGCGTCATGTTCGAGGCGCGCGACGGCGCACTGGTCGCGACCATCGCCGGCGACAGCGTGCCGCTCGCGGCGCACGCGGTCGGACTGCTCGCGGTCGACACGGCAACCGGCGTGCCGCTGCCGCTCGACTACGGCTACACGATGGAGCGCGTCGCGGACGCGAACGGGCTGCTGCGCGAGGTGCGCATCCCGCTCGGGTCGGTCACGCTGCCGCCGTCGACGCGAGCCTACCTGATGATCGATACCTACCCGGCGGCGCGAGGGACCATCTCCTAGCTCGAACGGCTGGCGGTGGCTGACCCTGCGTCGTTCTCGGCGGTCGGCATCGAGCCGGCGGTGCTCAGAACGAGGTCGCGACCCGCTTGCTGATCCCGACGTTGCGCGGAGCGCGGCGCGCCTGACGAGTCGCGTTGCTGAACAGATCGCGGAGCCACGCTTCCACGCTCATTCGCGCTCGGTGGCCAGCTCTTCCATTACCGCGACGAGATCTCGGTCCAGGCGGAAGGCAATGCTCACCGGCCCGTCGTTCGGGATCACGCGATCCAGTGCTCGCGAGCGGGGTACCTGCTGCATGTCGCCGCCGATAGAGCGCGGCGAGCGGGACCTCTCACGGGATCTTCGCACGCGATGATCGTCCGGATCGACCCTGGCGGAGCATGGGGCGCGGGGAGGTTCGGCCATCAGACGACCCGTCCTGGCAGCTATATGCTTGACCGCGCTCGCCGGCCCGACGATGGCCACCGATCGCGCGGCAGCAATCAACCCGTCGACCAGCAGGTCTACGCCGCCCCTGCCGGGGGACTCGACGTGCCAGCAACGGCTTCATGGACGTGGCCCGCGTCGGCCCTACGACGACCGTGGCCGTCGGGCTTTCGCGCCGCTTGTCTACACGTCATGACGCACTCTCTACGCGTCAATCGCCGCGCAAGCCGGCCGCCAACGATACGCAACCGCTGGTACGCCAACCGCCCCAGTGAGTCGTCGCCAAAGACGTGCACGAGAGGTTCTGCAAGCGGTAACGTCAGCGGGCATGAGAAAGGACGGCCTCGGCGATCCGCTCGCCGTGGGTGTCCTGCAAGAAGTGACCGGCGTCCTCGAACGCGTCCCACGTCGCGTGCGGGATCAGCGCGTGCCAGCGCCGTCCCCACTCCGCCGGGAAGACGTCGTCCGCGCAGCCCCACACGAAGTGCACCGGCAGCCGCGTCGCGTTCACCGCGGCGAAGTGCGCGGACTGCGCGTCAACGTTGCCGCGCGCGTGATCGTGCACCGGAATGCTCAGCGGGAACTGGCGCGGACCGGTCACGCCCTCCTCGCCGAGCCCGGCGAACGGCGCGTCGTATGCGCGCCGGATGGCGTCGGCTTCAGGCGGAAGCGACGGCGTGTCACCCTGGAGCAGCGGCAGGAGAGCCGTCTGCGGCTCCGCGCGGCGCGTGCCGACCACCATGAGAGTGCCCCAGTTGAAGCGCGCGGGGACCATCTCGCGGAACAGCCCGCCCGGCGAGTTCTGCTCGATCCATTGCCGGATCGCGGGCGTGTAGTCGAAGCCGTCGTGGTGCAGCCACGTGTTCATGATCACGAGCCGCGAGAACCGCTCCGGCATGGCCGCGTACTGCGCGAGCCCGGTCGGGCCGCCCCAGTCCTGGACGAACAGCGTCACTTCGCGCAGGTCGAGCACCTCGATGAGGCGCCTCAGGTTCGCGGTGTGTCGCGCGATGTCGTACCACGCGGGAAGCGTGACCTTGTCGCTGCGTCCAAAGCCGACGTGATCCGGCGCGATGCAGCGGTAGCCCGCAGCCACCATCGGCGGGATCATGTGCCGGTACAGGTAGCTCCACGTCGGCATGCCGTGGACCATCAGCGCGACCGGCACGTTCTTCGGGCCCTCGTCGACGTAGTGCAACCGCAAGCCGCCGAGATCGAGGTAGTTCGGCGCGAAGGGAAAGCCCTCGAGGCCTTCGAACGCGGCGTCCGGTGTACGGAGGAACGGAATCGAGCTCTCAGCCATGCCGGACCCTCGCCGACCATGCGGGGCGAGACAAGAGAGACAGCTTCCTGCGGGATGGACTGAGAGCCGCTGCCGAGGAACTTCGGAACACCTCCTAGGAGGTCCTCGCGACAACGGTCCGCGCCGGACCCTTCGCTCTCAGAGCGTCGCGGGAGGATCGAACCGGCGACGTCCAGCTTGGGAATGGGATAAGGGAAAGCCCGGAAGAGTATGATCCCTGGGCATAATCTCAGTGGAGTCGATACGTTGGGGGTGGTCGGGTTTCACTCCCGTTCGCTCCGTTGCTCTGGTTTTCGCCCTTCAACCGGCACCACTACCGGCACCAAGCTGTGGGAGCGAACAAGCGCCACGACTTCGAGAATCAGCCCACCCGACACCGGGATGGTCGTGCTGGCGCGGGTACCTCGGTCTTGAACGGAGCCCAAAACCCGGACCGGTCGAATAGAAAAACCCCCGGGGGAGGAGGCACCCCTCGGGGGTCAGAAGCGAGATTACACGTGCAATCTACAAAATGTGTTTAAGGACGACACCGATCAACTCTGGCAGCTTCGCCAAAAGAGCGTGCACCGTCGGACTCTCGGAGATCCTAATCACGTCTGCCACGATCCTTACGCTCCGCGCCAAAGCGTCCATCGGCGACTTTGGCGTTTCGCTTCGTGGCTTTACCTGTTTGCTTCGCTTCGCTGGAGCATCGACCGGCTTAGACGCCGGTTTCAGCCTGCGTCGGGCTTTGCGGCCCACCGAACCTCTCCCGAATGACAGCTGGTGCGAAGAGCAAAAGCAAAAATGTCATCCAGAAGAGAGAAAAGCAGCCCGCGCGTTACAACTGCGATTCGAGAATGGATTCTGAGATAGTCTATTTCATCATAGTAGAAGCAGTCGCAGTGGTGAGCCCCGGGGCTCATGGCGACTCGCCCTTCATAGGCACCTCGCTCTCACCGCTGTGGAGACAGAGCCATTCTGTCTGACGCGTTGGTAAGGAACGTACGGCGACGGCCGATCTGAGTCAATTTGCGCTCACCTGAGGGCGCGAAAAAGGCGCGCGTACCTCTCCGACATCAGGCTACACGTCTTCCCTGTTTCGGTTGTCGATTCCGCACAGGGAACCGCTCGCCCAAGCCATGCTCCCGCCGAAGCCTCTTCAGATGCTCCCGGAAGGCGGCTTCTGTGAAGCTGTCGATCGTCATCGCATGCCCGTGCCAAACGACGCAGTCTCTGACTTCTCGATGACGTCGATTGCAATTCGACCACCGGCTTTGGCCTTCAGCGGCCGAGGTTTTGCAGTATCAGGTGACACGCTCGTCAGGTGACGGCTGTCCGCTGCCCGCCGCGATCGCCCTTCCTGGTCCAACCTCGGCTGCGAGACAGGCGCCTGTGGAGGCGGCGTCGGTATCGCGACCGGGAACTGAGCCTGCCCGCTCTCCTGCGGCGCCTGAGCGACAACTGTTGAAGAATTCTGAGCGGGCGACTCGGGTTTCTGCGCGTCACGGGGCCGCGGAGGTCTTGAAACGCCGCGTGAGGGAGCAGGCTCGCTGATGCCGAGCTCCGCAAGGGGGTCGAATGCCGGAAGCGTTGATCTAGCCATGGGCTACCCTCCTCGGGTTCTCCTTCTTCAGGCGTGCCTTTGCCGGAACCTCCTCGGCGAGGCGCTCTTCAAACTCGCCCGCGAGTGCTCGAAAATCGGTCGCACCGAGCCCGCCTGGGTCGTAGAGCGTTACCCCTTTTCCGTGCCCCGGAGCTTCGCCAACGCGGATCGAATCGCGAATCACCGTCTTGAAGACCGCTTCGCCGAAGCGCTGCCGAAGCCGGTCGACGACTTCCGCGCAGTGCCGCGTTCCCCCACGAACCTTCGAGGCCAGGACTCCCGCGAGTCGGAGGTCGGGGTTGAGCCGTCTTTGGACCGAGGCGAAGAGCTGGAAGATCCGGGCGAGCGGGCGCAGACTGAGGAACTTCGTTTCGACGGGGACCAGCAGATAGTCGGATGCGACAAGCGCGCTCACGGTCGCGATATTGAGACTCGGTGGGCAATCGAAGATGAGGTAGTCCCAGCGAGGCGGCAGTGCCCGAATGGCTTCGCGGAGAAGCTGCTCTGCTCCAGGCTCGGACTGGGCTTCAACGTGGAAGGAGTGAAACAGCTCATTCGTCGCGACGAGGTCGACCCCACAAGGCGTCTCCTGGACGAGATCGGCGAGGCTCCCGCCGTGAAGAATCGCCGCGGCAAGCTCCGCACCTGCCCGTTCCCGCTGGTTTGCAAGCCACTCTGATGCGCTCCCCTGCTCATCGAGGTCAACGAGGAGAACGCTCCGCTCGCGCTCGATGAGCGCTGCCGCGAGGCATACCGCCGTCGTCGTCTTCCCTACCCCACCTTTGTGGTTCGCCACGGCAATCTTCTGCATATGCCCACCCCTCCCACAGTAATCGAGGACACACCTCCCTCATGCGCTTCCGCGCAGCAGTGCTTGACGGCAACGTCGCAAATGCCACCAACGATGGCAATAGGTTTTTTGGTGACTACGCCACCAACGTCACCATTAGCGGTTTTGCAGCATTCGCTCTCATTGCCGACATTTCCGCCAACGCCCTCAAGTCTTGCGTTGGTGGCATTGGGGGCAATAGAGGCAATGCCCCCAATGCCACCCTCGAAGTGTGCAAGCTGCCGGTTTCTTCAAGCAGCTTAAACAAACTGGTTGTACCGATCTTGAAGGTACGTTAAGCGCCGGATGAGGCGAGGGCCGCTCAAGCCCTCGCCGGGCTGTCGGTCAGATGAAACATCCTGACTCGACGTAGCTGATACCGAGCGCACCGCCGGGGATTCGCCTCACCAGCGATGAAACGGTGCCAGACTAACCACCTGGCCTCGGGTGCGCTCCTCGTAGCGCTGGATGCACGGAGACGTGCTTGTCCAGTGCGAGGACGGCTTGGCAGTCTAAAAGACGCGCCTCTTGAAGCGCGCCATACAATCCTGCCATTCGAGTCCATCGAGACGGCTCACGAGAGAGGAACTGGGCGACAGGGACATGCCTGCTGCGAAGCGCCGACGTTTTGCGTCGGAACGTTCGCGGGTCGTGTCCGGTCAAGTGGTGTACGAGACGGCTCGCGTCACCCGGGTTGTTGATGTCTACGCGACGGCTCTCCT
>JAIEPK010000665.1 GCA_019749875.1 Candidatus Binatia bacterium
TCGCGCCCGGCACGGGGGCCGCGTGAGCGCACGCCGCAGAATCGTCCTCGACACCGACATGGGCACCGACGCCGACGACGCGCTCTGCCTGGCGCTGGCGCTCGCCGCGCCCGAGCTCGACGTCGCGGCCGTCACGACGGTCAGCGCCGATACGCGCCGCCGCGCCGCGATCGCGCGCCGGCTGCTCGACCTCGCCGGGCGCAGCGACGTCCCGGTGCACGCCGGGCTCGCTGCCCCGCGCACCCCGGACGCGACCTTCCTCTGGCTCGGCGACGAGGGCGATTTCCTCCTCGAGCGCGACGCGACGGTCGCGGGAATCGCCGCCGAGCCCGCAGTCGACGCGCTGATCCGCATGCTGCACGCGGAGGACGGCCTCGAGCTGGTCGCGGTCGGTCCGCTCACCAACCTCGCCGCGGCGATCGAGCGCGACCGGTCGATCGCGCGCCGCATCGCGTGCTTGACGATCATGGGCGGGCACATCCGGCGGGTCGCCTACGGCGCGCACGAGTTTCCGCACGGCGTCGACTACAACCTCTGCTCCGACGCGCAGGCATCGCAGATCGTGCTGTCGTCGGGCATGCCGATCCGGCTCGTCACCGCCGACGTCACGCTGGCGACCTGGCTGCGGCCCGACGACCTCGCGACGATCGAGGCGGTACCGACGCCGTTCCACGCCGCGATCGCCGGAGCGATCCGCGCCTGGACGCCGCACATGCGCGACATCTTCGGCGGCATGGGCGCGCCGATCGGTCCGCACAACGTCGCGTTCCTGCACGACCCGCTCGCACTCGCCTGCGCCTACGACGAGTCGTTCTGCGGCTTCGAGGATCTCGCGATCGAGCCGTCGCTCGGCGACGGCCCATTCCGCACCATCGCGCGCGCGGCGGCGAGCCCCGCCACGCGCGCCATGCGTTGCGCGACCACCGTCGACGCCGAGCGCTTCCGGCGCCACTTCGTCGACCGCATCGTCCACTTCAGGAGGGACCCCAGATGAAGCTGTACACGTTCTCGCTCGCCCCGAACCCGCGTCGCGTCCACGTCTACCTCGCCGAGAAGTGCATCGAGCTGACGCTCGAGACGGTCGACATCGTCACCGCACAGAACCGGACGCCCGAGTTCCTGAAGAAGAATCCGCTCGGCGGGCTGCCCGTGCTCGAGCTCGACGACGGCAGCCACCTCACCGAGTCGCTGGCGATCATGGAGTACTTCGAGGAGCTGCACCCCGAGAAGCCGATGATCGGCCGCACCCCGCTCGAGCGCGCGCGCACGCGCGAGGTCGAGCGCATCGCCGAGATCGGCGTGCTGTCGGCGATCGGGACGATCTTCCAGAACACGAACCCGCTGTTCGCGGGGCGCGTCAAGCAGTCCGCGGACGCCGCCGAGAACGCGCGCACGCGCCTCGCGAGCAACTTGACGGTGCTCGACCACAAGATCGGCGACAAGCCGTTCGTGATGGGCGCCGATCCGACCATCGCCGACTGCACGCTGTTCGCGGCGCTCAAGTTCGGCGAGTTCGCGGGCGCGCCGCTCGACCGCGGCTTCCGCAACGTCGCGCGCTGGTACGACGCGTTCGCGCAGCGGCCGAGCGCCAAGGACTGACGTCGGCCGCGACCGCGGCCACGCACGAGCGACGACCGGGCACGGCCGGCTCGTCGCTCGTGTGCGGCCGCGTCAGACGGTGGGCCCGTCGTCGCGCACCGAGCCGCCCGGTGCGAGACGCGCCAGCGCCGACTCCAGCGCCGCGTGGCTGCCGAGCAGGACCACGACGTCGCCCGGCGCGAGGCGCAGATCCGGATCGGGGTTCACGTGCGGCTCGCCGTCGCGCACCAGGGCGATGATCGACACGCCGGTCTGGTTGCGCAGGTCGAGCTCGCGGATCGAGCCGTCGATCGCCGGCGAGCCCGCCTCGATCCGGTACGTCTCGGTCAGCGTCGCGGCGAGCAGCGCCTGCACGTCGCGCATGCTCTGGCGCGGCAGCTGGAGCCCGCGCAGCATGCCGTAGCGCTCGCCGCGGATCATCTCGACCTCGAGCTGGATGACGTTGCGCGGCACGTGCAGGCGACGCAGCACGCGCGCGAAGATCTCGACCGAGGTCTCGAACTCCTCCGGGATGACCTCGGTGGCACCGAGGCGGTACAGCTCGTCGATCTCCGCCACGTAGCGCGTGCGCACGACGATGGTCGCGCTCGGATTCATGTCGCGTGCGAGTGCGGTCATGCGGCGCGTGCCGACCGGGTCGGAGATCGCGATCACGATGATGTGCGCGTGCTCGACGCCGACCGCGTGCAGCACGTCGGGGCGGGAGCCGTCGCCGAACGTGATCGGCTCGCCCTCCTTCGCGGCCTTCTCGACCGACAGCGCGTTGAACTCGAGCACGTGGTAGCGCACGCCGGTCTCGCGCAGCACCCGCGCGAGGTTCCGGCCGTTGAGCCCGTAGCCGATGATCAGCACGTGGCTCTCGTGCCTCTCGGCCGCGCTCGCGTCGTCTCCGGTACGCGGACGCAGCCAGGACTCGACGGCGAAGCCGAGCCGCTCGAAGGGACCCACCAGCAGCGGGCTCGCGATGAACGACAGCACCGCGGTCGCGACGCAGGTCTCGTACACGACGTCCGACAGCAGCCCGACCTCCGACGCCGCGCGCGCCAGCACGAAGGCCAGCTCGCCGACCTGCGCCAGACACGCGCCGATGAACAGCGCCATGCGGAACGACCGCATCAGCGGCGCGAGCAGCGCCGTCAAGAGCACGATCTTGAGCGCGATCACTCCCACCGTCGCTGCCAGCAGCGTCGGCGCGTTGGCCCACAGGAACTCGGCGCGCAGCAGCATGCCGATCGAGATGAAGAACAGGCTCGAGAAGATGTCGCGGAACGGCACGATCTCGGCGAACACCTGGTGGCGGTGCTCCGACTCCGAGATGACGAGCCCCGCGAGCAGCGCGCCGATCGCGAGCGACAGCCCGAGCTGCTCCGCGAGCCACGCCGTGCCGAGCGAGAACAGCACGACGGTGACGGTGAACAGCTCGCGGATGCGCAGGCTCGCCACCTGGTGCAGGATCGGCGGCAGCACGAAGCGCGCGACCGCGAAGATGCCGACCAGCACCAGCGTCGCCTTCAGCAGCACCCACAGGATCGCCAGCACCGACACCGCCTCCGTCGAGGCGAGCACCGGGATGAGGAGCATCATCGGGACCATGCAGAGGTCCTGGAAGACCAGCACGCCGGTCGCGACGCGTCCCTGCGGCGAGTCGATCTGGCCGCGGTCGGAGAAGATCTTGAGCGCGACGACCGTGCTCGAGTGCACCGCGATGAAGCCGAGCATCATCGCCGGCGCCCAGCCCGCGCCGGCGGCACGCGCGAGCCAGACGACGATGCCGCCCATCACCGCGACCTGGGCGGCGCCCGCGAGCATCAGGCGTCCGCCGAGGCTCGCGACCCCGCTCAGCGACAGCTCGAGCCCGGTGACGAAGAGCAGCAGCACGATGCCGAGCTCCGCGAGGTGCTCCACCTCCTCGGCGGAGCCGACGACGGCGAGACCGTGCGGACCGAACAGCACGCCCGCGACGAGAAAGCCGACGATGCTCGGCACGCGGAGCTTCTGCAGCACGAACACGACCGGCAAGGTCGCAGCGAGCAGCAACACCAGGTCACGCAGCATCGGGGCGTTCGCCATGGGGCGCGTCCTTTAGCAGCGCGTGCCGATCGCGACGAGACGGTGATCGCGTCGCGTCGACACGGAGGCTGCGCCTCGGGCGCGCTGGCGACGCCGCGCCCCGTGACATAGGACCGTCGCGTGGACTCGCTCGCCTTCCGCGTCCCGCACACGTTACCCGAGCAGGCGCTCGGCGCGCCGCCCGAGGGCATCGCGAAGATCAGCAACTCCGTCACGCACGCGTTCCTGCTGACGCCGCCGGAGATCGACCCGAACAAGCGCTACCCGCTGATCACCGTGCTGCACGGCGCCGGACGCCAGGACGAGATGCTGTGCAAGGCGTATCGCGGTGAGGCCGCGGCGCGCGACGCACTCTTCCTCGTGCCGCGCTCGACCGACGTGACGTGGGACATGATCAGCGGCGGCAACCGCACGGATCTCGATTTCCTCGAGCACGTCTTCGCCGGCATCTACCAGCGGCTGCCGGTCGACCCCGAGCGTCAAGCGCTGATCGGCTACTCCGACGGCGCCAGCTACGCGCTCGCGATCGGGCTGTCGAACCCGCGCCGCTTCCGCGCGATCATGGGCTGGGCGGCGGGCTTCGTCGCGATCGACCCGCGCTGGTCGACGCCCGAGGACCCGAAGCCGCGCATCCTGCTGCAGCACGGCACGCACGACGTGGTGTTCCCGTTCGAGACCGTGTGCGAGCCGAACGTCGAGACGCTGCGCGGCATGGGGTACGACGTGGACCTGCGCGTCGAGCAGGGCGGCATCCACTGGCCGAAGCCGGAGTTCCAGACCATGGCGCTCGACTGGTTCTTCTCCTGACGGACGACCGTCACGGCTTCGCGGGAAGCCCGTTCCAGATGTCCCGATCCATCTTCCACGTACCGTCGGATTGACGCTTCCAGACCACGAGGTACTTCGCCGCCGCCGTCGTCCGCTGCGCCCCGGCCGCCTGGATCGCCAGCGAGACGGTTCCTGTTTCCCATGCGACGTCGCCGCTCCTCTGCACGTCGAGTGCCGTCAGCGTCGCGCTCCGGACCCCGCCGTCCCTCGTGGTCTTCCAGAAGCTCGCGATGGCTTCGTTGCCGCGGATCATCTCGGCGTCCGGGGGAAACGCGATCGCGTCGGGCGTGTACATCGTGGAGATCGCCTTCGCGTCGCCGCGCGCGAAGGCTTCGCTGAATCGGGCGTTCGCGGCCTCGATGGCGGCCCGCGCCTCCCCTGCGCCGTCCTTCTCGCCGCTCGCTCCTGCGGACGCGGCGGACGACATCAGACCGATCAGCGCGAACACGACGAAGGTTCGTCTGGAAACCATGCCACCCTCCATGAGCCAGATCGACGCGCGACCCTACACCAGAGGCGCAGGGGCATCCACGCTCGCGGCCGGACGGACGGTTCCCCGCTTCGGGCGCCGCGACCCCGAGGACGGGTCACGCGACCCTCGCCGCGCGCGCCAGCTCCGCGAACACGCGCACCAGATCCGGCAGCTGGTAGTGCGCATTGAGCCCGCTCGGGTTCGGCAGCACCCAGACGCGCGCCGGCCCGAGACGCTGCTCCTGCTCGCCGAGCTGTGCCGCCTTGCGCTCGAACGCATGCCGGTAGGCCTCGATGCCGAGCACCGCGACGAACGCCGGCCGCCGCCGTGCGGCCTTCCTCGCGAGACGGCGCGCGCCCGCGCGCAGCTCCTCGGGACGCAGCTCGGCGGCGGTCGCGGTCGCGCGCTCGACCAGGTTGGTGATGCCGATGCGGCTTCCGACCAGCTCGTCCTCGTCGAACGGCGTCAAGAGCCGCGACGTGAACCCCGCCTGGTGCAGCACCTTCCAGAAGCGGTTTCCGGGCCGCGCGAAGTGATGCCGGGTCGCGCCCGAGTAGAGCCCGGGATTGATGCCGCAGAAGAGCACGGCGAGATCGTCGGCGATCACGTCGGGAACGGTCTTGCCCTCCGCTGCTGCGATCTGCTCGCGCGTCGGGCGCCACGGAATTCCTCGCTTCGGCAGCGTCACGGCGCGCGAAGGTAGCCGCTCGCGGACGCCGGCGAAAGGTTGCCGAAGCGATCGCCGGGTGCGCAGATCCGCCCGTGGCGAAGACGATCCTTCTCGGCGTGGCCGCTCTGCTCCTGGTCGCCGTCCTCGTGATCGGCGGCATCTTCTGGTCCGCGCATCGCGCGATCGAGGCGGAGCATGCGCCGCTGCCGACCGCGCAAGAGCTCGCGGCGTGGATCGACGGCCCGACCTTCGACCTGCCCGTCCGCGCACGCTGGATCGAGACCGCGACGCAGAAGATGCCGCGCTCGGCGGTCCTCGACCCGGCCGGCGACCCGTCGCCCGAGACGCCGTACGTGATGAGCCACCCGGCGTTCGTGATCGAGTGGACCGACGGACGCATCCTGCTGATCGACACCGGCATGCGGCGCGACTCGGCGATCTCGTTCGGCAAGCCGCTCGAGTGGCTCGGCGGCGCGGGAGCGATCGAGCCGCAGCGGACCACCGCCGAGGCGCTCGGCCCGGACCTCCAGCGCGTGAAGGCCCTGCTCTTCACGCACCTGCACACCGACCACGTCGACGGCGTGGTGGCACTCTGCGAGGGCGCGTCGCCGCCACGGATCGAGCTCTTCATGACCGTCGCGCAGGCGGAGCGTCCGAACTACACGACGCAGCCGGGGCTCGACCTGCTCGAGCAGGCGCCCTGCGTGAGACCGCACGTCCTCGGCGGCGTCGCGGCGCTGCACCCGGTGCAGGGCTTCCCCGGTGTCGCGGTGATCGATGCCGGCGGCCACACGCCGGGCAGCGAGATCATCGTGGTCCGGCTCGCGTCCGCGCAGGGCATGAAGCTGCTCGCCTTCGCCGGCGACACCGTCAATCACCACGACGGCATCCGTCGCGACGTGCCGAAGCCTTGGGCCTACCGGAAGTTCATCGTGCCGGAGTCCGACGGGCGCCAGCACGAGCTGCGGCAGTTCCTGTCGTCTCTCGAGAAAGAGAGAGGCTTCACCGTGCTGGTGTCGCACGATGAAGCCTCGGTTCGCGCGAGCGGACTGGCGCAGCAGTAACGTCGCCGAACGCCTCCGCGCGCGCACAGCGCGCGGCCGAGCGAAGCGAGCGCGGGGAGTGGGTCCCCGTCACGCTTCGCTCGACGGGGCGAGGGGCTCGTGGCCCCTCGGGCGATGGTGCTTCATGTGCTCCTCGTGCTCGTGGCCCCAGAGCGACGCGAACACGCCGATCGCGAGGATGCCGAGCACGACGGCGAGGACGTACAGGTTGAAGTGCTCGCCGAGGAGGCCCTTCAGCCAGGCGTGCGTCATCATCTTCACGCCGACCACCATCAGCACCACCGCGAGCGCGGGCTTCAGGTACTTGAACGTGTCGATCATGCCCGCAAGGGCGAAGTAGAGGCTCCGGAGGCCGAGGATCGCGAACACGTTGCTCGTGAAGACGAGGAAGGGATCCGTCGTCACCGCGAAGATCGCCGGGATCGAGTCGACCGCGAAGATCAGATCGGTGAACTCGACCATCACCAGCGCCAGGAAGAGCGGCGTCGCGAGCAGCGTGCCCGCCTTCGCCGCGTCGACGATGCGGTCCGGCTCGACGCCGCTGCCCGGTGTCGCCTCCTCGTGCGACGCGTTGCTTCCCGCGCGCACGAAGAAGTGCTGGCCGTGATAGCGCTCCGTCACGTGCAGGAACTTGCGCGTGAGCTTGACGATCACGTTGTTGTTCGGATCGGTCTCGTGGTCCTTCAGCAGCAGCATCTTCACCGCCGTGAGGATCAGGAAGCCGCCGAAGACGTACACGATCCACGAGAACTCGCGCAGCAGCGCGGCACCGACCGCGATCATCACGCCGCGCATCGCGAGCGCGCCGATGATGCCCCAGAACAGCACCCGGTGCTGGTAGATCTGCGGCACCGCGAAGAAGCCGAACAGCATCGCGATGACGAAGATGTTGTCGACGCTGAGCGACTTCTCGATCAGGTAACCCGTGAGGTACTTGATCGTCGCCTGCGTGCCGTCGTTGAGGCCCTGCGGGTTGGTGGCGCTCACCGCCATCTGGTCGTACGCGGTGCCGAGCCCGAGCCAGCGGTTCTCGTAGCCGAAGTAGATGAACACGCTGAACGAGAGGCCGAGCGCGATCCACACCGCCGACCACCCGAGCGCCTCCTTCATCTTCACGACGTGCGCCTTGCGGTGAAAGACGCCCAGGTCGAGGGCGAGCATCGCGAGCACGAACACGACGAAACCGATCCACATCCAGATCATCGGGGACTCCAACCCGCGCGCGGGACTCCTCGGTGCCGCATCGACCAGCCGACCCGCGCGGACGGGGGCCTTCTAGCCGAGCCGCTCCATTCCACAAAGAAGATATTTCGCCCCGAGATCATCTGTTTTCTCGATATGAGGCGGGGGCCCGGCCGCGTCCCGCAGCGCCCGCGGATGACGCATGTCACCCGAAGAGCTTCTCGCGCGCCACGTCGCACACCGCGACCACTGCCGGGTGCTTCAGGCGCCGCTCGTGCGACACCGCGTAGAAGCGCTCGCGCACCGCGTCCGTCCGCCCCACCACCTGCACGCCGTACTGGCGGCGCACCTCGTCCTCGATCACCGAGGGCGACGGGAACACGCCCGCCCCCGCCGCGCCGAAGGCCTTCAGCAGCGCGCCGTCCTCGAACTCGCTGACGACGTTCGGGCGGATCTCGAGCGAGTCGAACCACTGCGCGAGCGAGCGCCGCAGCACGCTGCCCTCCGCGGGCATCAAGAGCGGTGCGCCGTCCAGCGACTTCGGAAAGCGCTTCCGGTAGCGCGCCACCAGCGGGCCCTTGGCGAAGAAGGTCACGCCGCACTCGCCGAGCAGATGGTGGAACGCGCGCACGCTGGTGTTCGCCCCGACCGGCGCATCGGCGAGGATCAGGTCGAGCTTGTGGATCGCCAGATCGGCGAGCAGCGGCTCCGGCTTGCCCTCGCGGCAGATGATGTGCACCGGCTGGCCGAGGCGTCGCACGGGCTCGAGCAGCCGGTACACGACGAGCTTCGGCAGGACGTCGGCGATGCCGACCGCGAGCCGCAGGCCGCGGCCGGGCGCCCGATTGCGCACCACGTCGAGCATCTCGCGGCCGAGCGAGAAGATCTCGTCGGCGTAGCGGTAGACCTCACGTCCGACCTCGGTGAGAACCAGGTTCCGCCCCTGGCGCGCGAACAGCTTCTCGCCGAGCGAGTCCTCCAGCATGCGGATCTGTGTCGAGATGGTCGGCTGCGCGAGACGCAGCTCCGAGCTCGCACGGGTCACGCTGCCTTCGCGGGCGACCATCCAGAAGTACAGCAGGTGGTGGTAGTTGAGCCATTCCATCGGCGCTCTCCTCGCTTCTGTTTTCCGGATCGATGGTAGGCCGATTATCTATTTGTTCATAGTCTCGATCGCGCTTACCTCTGATCCCGCAGGCGGCGAACGACGCCGCAGCAGCAACCCGACGAAAGGAGGCAGGCATGCAGGACCGATCACGCAGACGCGACGCGACGTACGGAACGGAGCCCATCGACGAGCTGAAGCGACGCGCCGCACGGCGCGCAAGGATGGCTCTCGGACGCTTCGGGAGCGGCATCGCGCACGTGGTGCTGCGCCCGCGCGGAGAAGACCGCTGCCGGCGTTTCGTGGTCGCCCTCGCGCCCGGTGCCGCCTCGGTCGAGGAGGCCCGCGCGTGAAGTGCCCACGGTGTCCAGAGTCGGTGCTCGAGGAGCGCGAGCGCGAGGGCGTCACGGTCGACGCGTGCCGGACCTGCTACGGCGTCTGGCTCGACCGCGGCGAGCTCGAGCGGCTCGTCGCCCGAGCCCGCGACGAGATCGAGGCGCTCGAGCGGCGCGACCGCGCGCCGCGGCCACCCGAGCAGCGGCACGAGCCCGGCTACGCGCCGCAGCCCTACGAGCACCGGCGCGAGCGCTGGGACGACGACGACCGCTACCGCCACGGCCGCTACGGCCACAAGCGCAAGCGCTGGTTCGAGGCGCTCGGCGACATCTTCGACTGAGCGCCCGACGACCGAGCAAGAACCAACCAATCCGAGAAGCGACGAGAGGGAAAGGAAGAAAGGAAAGAACGACGATGCGACTCAACAACCAACTGAAGACGATCCTGCTGCTGGGCGGCCTGTCCGCCTTCCTGGTCGCGATCGGTTGGACGATCGGGCCGGGCGCCACCTGGCTGTTCCTCGGGCTCGCGCTGGCGATGAACGTCGGCGCCTACTTCTTCTCCGACAAGCTCGTGCTGCGCATGCACGGCGCGCGCGAGCTGGCGGTCGAGGACGCGCCGGGGCTGCACGGCATGGTCGAGGAGCTCGCGCAGCGCGCGGGGATCCCGAAGCCGCGCGTGTTCCTGATCGACGACCCGTCGCCGAACGCCTTCGCGACCGGACGCAACCCGGAGAAAGGGGTCGTCGCGGTGACGCAGGGCATCCTCGAGCTGCTCGACCGCCGCGAGCTGCGCGGCGTGATCGCGCACGAGCTCGCGCACATCAAGAACCGCGACATCCTGGTCGCGACCATCGCCGCGGCGATCGCCTCGGCGGTGACCTACGTCGCGCAGGCGGTGTCGTTCTCCGCCCTCCTCGGCGGCGCGAGCGAGGACGAGGAGGAAGGCTCGGCCGCGAACGGGCTGCTGGTGGCACTCGTCGCGCCGATCGCGGCGACGCTGATCCAGCTCGGCATCTCGCGCTCGCGCGAGTACCTCGCCGACGAGTCGGGCGCCACGATCTCGGGCGACCCCGAAGCGCTCGCCCGCGCGCTCGAGAAGCTGTCGCGCGGGGCGGAGCTGGTGCCGTCGGAGGCGGCGCAGCCCGCGACGGCGAGCCTGTACATCGTCAATCCGCTGAGCGGCGCGCGCGTCGCGCGGCTGTTCTCGACGCATCCGCCGATGGAGGAGCGCATCGAGCGGTTGCGCGCGCTCGCGCAGCGCAGGTCGTCGCTCGCTGCGTAGCTCCGCCGCAGGTCGTCGCTCGCCGCGTCGTGCCCTCCACGGCGGCGAGCACGCGCGCGGGCGGCCGAGCCCTCCTCGGCCGCCCGCGTCCTTTTTTCTCGTCCTTCAACCGGGGCCCGGACGCGGACCGGAAGAGGTCGAGCGCCGATGGCCGTCCACCGGCACGAAGACGGGACCGCTGCGCTCTACCGGTCCCAGACCATCGTGCTCGGCCGCTCGTCGCCGAGCAGCTCGACCGGGCTCCGCTTGTCGATGTGCCCGATCAGCATCTTGTAGACGCCGTAGCCCACCAGCTCGCGCAGCCGCGGCGAGAAGCCCTTCGCGATGTCGCGCGGGATGCCGAGCTGCTGGTTCTCCTGCTGCCGGATGTATCCCGCGCAGTAGTTCATCGCGATGCCGACGCGGCGCTCGCGCGTGCGGTTCGCGCCGCCGCCGTGCCACAGGCTGCCGTGCCAGATCAGCACGCTGCCCTTCTTCATCTCGGCCGGGATGCTGTCGTACTGCCTGCCGAACTCGGGCGACGCGTCGGCCAGGTGCGAGCCGGGGATGATCCGCGTCGCACCGTTCTCCTCGGTGAAGTCGGTGAGCGCCCACATGGTGTTGCACACGGTCGGCGCGTGCGGCTTCGCGAGCGGCATCAGCTGGTCGTCGGCGTGGATCGGCTGCGCCTTCTCGTCCGGCCCGATCGCGATCGACGACAGCGACGACACGAGGCAGCCCGGGTCGAGCACGCGCTCGACCACCGGCAGGACGTTCTCGTGCACGGGAATCCGCTCGTAGAGCTTGCCGTGCACGAGCAGGTTGTAGATGCGCCAGGTGCGGTGCCCCTCGAAGTCGTTCTTCGCGGGACGGACGTCGTGCTCGCGCTCGAGCCGCAGCAGGTCGTCCGCGAGCGCGTCGACGAGGTCCGGCTCGATGGCGTTCTCGAGGATGCTGTAGCCGTCGCGCGCGATGCGCTCCTCGTGCTGGCGGATCTGTTCGGGACTGAGCATGAGATGGGTCTATCACCTGGCGCGGACCGGGCGCGAGGTCCTCGCCCGGGGGACACCGGCGCCAGTTGTTCCGGTGACGCCCAATCTGCAAGATGACGCGTTCCAGCCACCCCGCAGCAGGAGGAGCGACGAATGGATCAGCGTCTCGGCATCGTGCCGTTCTGGAAGGGCTACGACCGCAAGGAAGTCTTGAAGGCGGCACGCCTCGCCGACGACCTCGGCTACCACTCGATCTGGATCCCCGAGGCCTGGTCCTACGAGCAGTTCCAGCTGCTGACCGAGGTCGCGCTGGCGACCAAGCAGCTCAAGCTCGCGACCGGCATCGCGAACGTCTTCAGCCGCTCGGCCGGCCTCCTCGCGATGAGCGCGGCGACCCTCGACGAGATCTCGGAGGGACGCGCGATCCTCGGCCTCGGCACCAGCGGCAAAAACGTCGTCGAGAACTTCCACGGCGTCAAGTACGAGAAGCCGCTCACGCGCCTCAAGGAGACCATCGGCATCTGCAAGGCGCTGTGGCGCGGCGAGCGCCTGACGCCGGAGATGAGCTCGCTGTTCGACGCGCGCCAGTTCAAGCTCGAGATGAAGCCGTTCAAGAGCGACATCCCGGTTTACGTCGCGTCGCTGCAGGACAAGGCGATCCGCGAGATCGGCCGCGTCGCCGACGGCTGGGTGCCGACCTTCTGGCCGTACGAGCACTTCAAGGACGGCATGGCGCTGCTCGCCGAAGGTGCCGCCAAGGCCGGACGCGATCCGAAGTCGATCGACGTCGCACCGTTCGTCGCCGTGATCCCGCTGCCCGACGCGGCGATGGCGCGCTCGATGATCAAGCCGACGGTGTCGTTCTACATCGGCGGCATGGGCGTCTACTACCACGCGCTGTTCTGCAAGTACGGATTCCAGGAGAACGCCGATCTCGTCCGCGACCTGTACAACCAGGGCAAGCGCAAAGAAGCGGCGGCCGCCGTCAGCGACGAGCTGATCGACGCGATCGCGATCTGCGGCACGCCGGAGTACTGCAAGGACAAGCTCGCCGACTGGCGCGCGGCCGGCATGGGCATGGCGCTGGTCAACCTGCCGACGGGGGCGCCGTACGAGATGACGGAGATGCTGCTGCGCGGGCTCGCGCAGTAGTCGACGGCCGGCGTGGCGCGAGCGCGCGGGACGCACCGTCCCGCCGCTCGCAGCTCGATCCGACGCGGCACGCACGGATGTCCGATCGCACCAGCTCTCCGACGGCGCTCGATCCGCAGCAGGAGGTCGAGCGCTGCCTCGCGGTGCGACGCGGGCACTTCGCTCTCGAGTCGGGCCATCACGGCGCTCTCTGGCTCGACCTGGAGACGCTGTGCATCGACCCGCGACCCGTTCGCGCGCTCGCCACCCGGTTGGCGGCGCGGATCGAGACGTACCGGCCGGATGCGATCTGTGGACCGCTCGTCGAGGGAGCGTTCGTCGCGCTCCTGGTCGCAGAGCAGCTCGGGTTGCCGTTCGTCTACACCGAGCGTCGTCGCAAGGCCTCGCCCGAGTCGCTCTACCCCTTCGAGTACCGTCTGGCGCCGGTGCTGGTGTCGCACGTGGCCGACCGGCGCGTGGCGATCGTCAACGACGTCGTGAGCGCGGGATCGGCGGTCCTGGAAACGCATCGCGAGCTGCAGCGGGCGGGGGCGTCGCCCGTCGTGATCGGGACCCTGCTCGTTCTCGGAACCCAGGCGGAAGGTCTGGCTCGCTCGCGCGGCGTCGTGCTCGAGAGCCTCGCACGCCTGCCGGGCGACCTCTGGGAGCCGGCGCGATGTCCGCTCTGCGCGATCGGCGAGCCGCTCGTGACCGAGCCCGTGGACGCAGCATCGGGATCCGGACGCTCCACCGGCTCACCGTGAATCGTCGCGTGGAGAATCGGTCGGGATCGTCCTGGCGTGCCGGGTGCCGCCGGCGTTGGTAGACGAGCCGCATGCAGCTCCGTAACCTCGCCGCCGACACCGCCGTCACCCGCCTCCGCGTCGCCCCCGGCTGGTACACGGCGAACGTCCCCGAGCACTGGAACTTCCGCACGCCGTCGGGCGGCGTGCTGATGACCGTCGCCATGCGCGCCATGGCCGAGGAGCTCGGCGATCCGCAGCTGCGCCCGATCTCGGCGAACACGCACTTCTGCTCGCCGGTGCCGGCCGGTCCGCTCGAGATTCGCGTCGAGGTCCTGCGGCACGGCGGCGCGGCAGCACAGCTGCGCGCGCAGCTGTCGTCGACCAGCATGCCCGGGCCGGGTCTCGAGGTCAGCGCGACCTTCGGCCGCGACCGCGACGGCGTCGACGTCATCGACACCGAGCCACCGGACGTCCTGCCCCCGGATCGAGCGCCCGACGTCGACGAGCTGGTCGGCACGTCGGGCCGCCTGCGTCCGGCATTCTTCTCGAACTTCGACAACCGCCTGGTGCTCGGCGCGCCGTGGTGGAAAACGGACTGGGAGGCCGGCCCGGCGCGGCTCGCGCGCTGGTTCCGCTACAAGGTGCCGCAGCGGCGCGCCGACGGCACGCTCGATCCGTTCGCGCTACCGCCGATCGCGGACACGATGCCGCCGGCGCTGATCCAGAAGCTGGGCCCCGCGCACGAGCCGTTTCATGCGCCGAGCCTCGACTTGACGGTGCACTTCCTCGAGAGCACCAGCGCCGAGTGGCTGCTGGTCAGCGTGCACTGCCGGCGCGCCCGCGCCGGCTACGCGACGGCGAGCGCAGAGATCTGGGACGACCGCCGGCGGCTGCTCGCGTTCGCGACGCAGACCATGATCCTGCGCAGCGTGCCCGAGGGCGGCATCCCGATGCCGCCGTGAGCCGACCGCACGCAACCGCAACGAGACGGAGCACGACATGGGAGACTCGGTCGCCGACCAGCTGAACGCGAGCTGTCGCTGCATCACCGTCGATCGCGACGCGCTCGCCGAGCGCCTCGAGGCGCGCGCCGACACCGCCGGCCTCTACGCGTCGATCTGCGCGAACCAGCCGAACCTGTTCGCGACGCTGCCGGTATTCGTGTCGCGCGCGCACGTCGAGGCGATGCGCGCGGTCGTCGAGGCGGTCGAGCGCGCGCTCGCCGTCGCCGAAGTGCGCGACGTGCTGCTCGCTGCCGCGCCGGAGATCGCGCGTATCGACCACGGCCCGCGCGGCGTGTTCCTCGGCTACGACTTCCACCTCGGACCGGACGGCCCGCGGCTGATCGAGATCAACACCAATGCCGGCGGAGCGCTGCTGAACGCGGCGCTCGGCGCCGCGCAGAAGGCCTGCTGCGACGAGGTCGACCTGCTGATGAGCAGCATGCTCGCGAGCGGCTCGCCGGGGCTCGACGCGTTCGAGGACGAGGTCGTCGCCATGTTCCGGAGCGAGTGGCGCCTCGCGCGCGGCGACGCCGCTCTGGCACGCATCGCGATCGTCGACGACGAGCCGGAAGCGCAGTACCTGCACCCCGAGTTCCTGCTCTTCCGCCGCCTGTTCGAGCGCGCCGGCCTCGCCGCGGTCGTCGCCGATCCGCGCGCGCTGCGCCACGCGCACGGCCGGCTGTGGCTCGGCGACGCGCCGATCGACCTGGTCTACAACCGCCTCACCGACTTCGCGCTCACGACCGACGCGAGCGCCGCGCTGCGCGCGGCGTACGTCGCGAACGACGTCGTCGTGACGCCGCATCCGCGCGCGCACGCGCTCTACGCCGACAAGCGCAATCTCGCGCTGCTCGGCGACGCCGCGCGCCTGCGCGCGCTCGGCGTGGACGCGGACACCGCCCGCACGCTCGAGGCCGGCATCCCGCGCACCGAGCTGGTCGATCCGGCCGACGGCGACGCGTGGTGGGCGCGGCGCAAGCAGTGGTTCTTCAAGCCGGTCGACGGCTACGGCGGCAAGGCCGCGTATCGCGGCGACAAGCTCACGCGCGGCGCGTGGCAGCAGGTACTCGAACGCCCGTACGTCGCGCAGAGCATCGTGCCGCCGAGCGAGCGCACGATCGAGGTCGGCGGCGCGCTCCGGCAGCTCAAGCTCGACCTGCGCAACTACGTGTACGACGGCCGCGTGCAGCTGGTCGCGGCGCGGCTCTATCAAGGCCAGACGACCAACTTTCGCACGACCGGCGGCGGCTTCGCGCCGGTGTTCACGGAAGCGACCTGACGGCCCGGACGCGCTGGCGTCCGCCCTGTCGCTCGACTTCCCGTCCGCTTCGGCCGAAAGACCTACGGCATGGCGGAGACGGACATCCTCGCCGATCCGGACGAGCCGGTCGCGGACGAGGCCCCGCGTGCGCCGGCGGCGGCACCCGCTTCCGCGCACGCGCGCGGCGGCGCCGGCGCGCCGCTGCCGCTGCTCGCACTGGGCGCCCTCGGCATCGTCTATGGCGACATCGGGACGTCGCCGCTCTACGCGTTCAGCAGCTGCTTCGTCGGCGCGCGCGCGCTCGCACCGACGCCGGGCAACGTCCTCGGGATCCTCTCGCTGGTGTTCTGGGCGCTGTTCGTCGTGGTCTCCGTCAAGTACCTCGCCGTCATGCTGCGCGCCGACAACCAGGGCGAAGGCGGCATCCTGGCGCTCCTGGCGCTCGCGAGCACGCGCCGGCGCGCGGACGACGCCGAGCCGGGCAAGCGCACGACGGCGATCGTCGCGGCGCTGGGCATCTTCGGCGCCGCGCTCCTCTACGGCGACGGCGTGATCACGCCGGCGATCTCGGTGCTGTCCGCGATGGAGGGCTTGAACGTCGTGACCGCGACGGCGGAGCCGTTCGTCGTGCCGCTGACGGTAGTGATCCTCGCCGGGCTCTTTCTCGTCCAGCAGCGCGGCACCGCGCGCGTCGCGAGCGTCTTCGGACCCGCGATGCTGGTGTGGTTCCTCGTGATCGGTCTCCTCGGCGCGAACGCCGTCGCGCACGAGCAGCCGGGACACCCGTCGGTCTGGAGCGCGCTCGACCCGCGCACCGCGGTCGCCTTTCTCCTCGCCGAGGGTGCGGTCGCGTTCTTCGTGCTGGGCTCGGTGGTGCTGGTCGTCACCGGCGCCGAGGCCCTGTACGCCGACCTCGGCCACTTCGGAGCGATCCCGATCCGCATCGCATGGTACTTCATCGTGTTCCCCGCCCTGGTGCTGAACTACATGGGGCAGGCGGTTCTGATGCTCGAGGGCGGCTCGACGGGCCGGCATCCGTTCTTCGATCTCGCACCGTCGTGGGGGCTCCTGCCGCTCGTCCTGCTGTCGACGATCGCCACCGTGATCGCGTCGCAAGCGCTGATCTCGGGCGCGTTCTCGCTCACGCACCAGGCGATCGTGCTCGGCTACTCGCCGCGCGCCCGCGTCGTGCACACGTCGGACACCGAGGCGGGCCAGATCTACATCGCGCAGGTGAACTGGGCGCTGATGATCCTGTGCATTCTGACGGTCCTGTACTTCCAGAGCTCGGACGCGCTCGGCGACGCCTACGGCATCGCCGTGACCGGCACGATGACGATCACGAGCCTGCTCTTCTTCCGCGTCGCGCGCCACGACTGGCAGTGGCCGTGGCCGCTCGCCGCGGCGCTCACCGGCTTCTTCCTGGTCTTCGACCTGGCCTTCCTGTCGGCGAACCTCGACAAGATCCTGTCCGGCGGCTGGGTGCCGCTCGCGATCGCGGCGACCGTGTTCGTCGTGATGACGACCTGGAAGCGCGGTCGAAAAGAGATCACGACGCTGCTCGGCCGCATCGAGAAGCCGCTGCACGAGTTCCTCGCCGAGATGCGCGAGCTCAAGCCGGTGGTCGTGCCGGGCACGGTGGTCTATCTCACCACCAACACGACCTCGATCCCGCGCCTCCTGCAGCGCAACGTGAGCATCAACCACGTGCGGCACGAGCGCATCGTCATCCTCGCCATCGACGGCGCGAGCGCACCCTACGTCGAGGACGACCAGCGCGTGAGCATGCTCGACCTCGGCGACCAAATCTACCGCGTCGTCGCCTGCTTCGGCTTCATGGAGCAGCCCGACGTCGCGCGCATCTTCGCGTGCACCGCGAAGCTCGGGCTCAACATCGATCCGTACCGCACCGACTACTTCGTCCAGCACGACGTGCTCGTCGCGACCGGCAACGTGCCGATGGCGCGCTGGCGGAAGCGTCTGTTCACCGTGCTCGTCCGGCTGTCGCGGCCGATGCTCGAGTCGCTGGGCATCCCGCCGCGGCGCGTGATCCTGGTGGGGCGCGAGATCGCGATGTGACAACGAGGGGGCACGCGGGTTCTCTCCGCGAGGGGGCACGCGCCCCCTCGCCCCACGCGGCAAAGCCGCGCGGGGCCCCACTCCCCGCGCTCCCTTCGGTCGGCC
>JAIEPK010000157.1 GCA_019749875.1 Candidatus Binatia bacterium
ACGGCGGTCGCGGCGAGCGGGATCAGGCACAGCACGGCACCCGTCAAGTAGCGCGGGTCGGCGTGCGACCAGCAGCCGTAGAACGGCACCGCGAGCAGCGGATACGGCAGCAGGGCCGCGGCCATCGAGCGCCGCACGCGCAGCGCCCACGCCGAGCCCACGGCCACCAGCAACGCGGTGCCGCCGAACGCGCGCCCGAGCAGGGCCAGGCTCGCGGGCAAGGTCTCGCGCAGATTTCCGAAACGGAAGGCTCCGCCCGATTCGGCGAGCATGGGCTGCGCCCATGCCGACGCCGGTGTCAGCAGCGACGACAGCAGCTTTCGGAACTCGCCCGCCTGGGTGAATGCGAAGGGATGTCCGCCGGTCGCGGTGTTGTACGCGAGCAGCGGCAGCACGCCGATCAGGAAGGCCCCGAGCCCGAGCAGCAGCGCACGCAGGCGCACGCCGTCGACCCAGAGGATCGCCGCCAGCGAAGCGCCGTACAGGACGGCGTCCGGCCGGATCGTGCACGCGAGCCCGAGCGCGAGCCCGCTCGGCACGTGGCGGCGCGCCACCGCCGCGAGGATCGCGAGCAAGCCGAGGATGTGCGCCGGCAGGTCACGCGCCACGGTGATGCCCCACAGGTACACGTCGGTCGGCAGCATCAGCGCGAGCCATACCGCCCCCGCTGCGGCTCCGGCGGCGAGCAGCCGGTCGCGCGGTGCGACCAGCACCCAGGTGAGCCAGCCGATCACGGCCAGCATCACGAGATAGAGCACCGGGTTCAGAGCGTGCTGCGCCGTCTCGCCGCCGAGCAGGCCCACCGCCGCGAGCAGCGCCGGAAAGCCCGGCGGGTAGCGCGAGTACAACAGGTCGCAGCGCCAGAAGTACGTCTGCACGAGCGCATCGTACGTGCGCTCGCGGCTCGCCCGTGGTGCGACGACCTCGAGGACGGTGGGGTCGTGCATCACGCGCCCTTGCGCCAGGTCGGCCGCGAACGTCAAGAACGCGAATTGATCCGACGCGAGGTACCAGGTGTTGCGCCGCTCGACGCCGCGCGCGGCCACGACGAGCGCCACCACCGCGGCGAGCAGCGCGCACCAACGAACGACGCGTCCGCCCTGTCGGCGCTTCAGCGCGATGCGCTCACCGCCCGCGGAAGACCGGCTTGCGGCGCTCGCGGAAGGAGTTCATGCCCTCCTTCGCGTCGTCGGACTGCGTGACCAGCGTCTGGGTGAACAGCTCCTCCTCGAAGCAGGTCTCGAGGTCGCACTCGGTGCCGCGATTGAGGAGCCGCTTCGACGAGCCGATCGCATAGGTCGGCCCGGTCGCGAGGCGCTCCGCCCACTCGCGCGCCAGCGCCTCGAGCTGCTCGCCCGGCACGATGCGGTTGATGATGCCGAGACGGTACGCCTCCTCCGCGGTGAGGTCGTCGCCGAAGAACACCAGCTCCTTCGCCTTGGCGAGCGGCATCACGCGCGGCAGGAGGAACCCGCCGGCCGCGTCGATCGCGATGCCGCGCCGCACGAAGACCTCGATGAAGCGCACGCCCTCGGCGACCAGGATGAGATCGCAGGCGAACGCGAGATGCGCGCCGAGGCCGGCCGACGTGCCGTTGACCGCGGCGATGACCGGCTTCTCGAACTCCCAGAGGGTGCGCAGCAGCCGCTGCGAGCCGTACTTCATCATCTCGCGCGTGGCGCTGATCGGCGGCGGCTCGGTCGGAACCGGCGCGCCCGGCGGACGCGACAGGTCGGCGCCGGTGCAGAAGCCCTTGCCCTTGCCGGTCAGGACGACGCAGCGCACGGCGAGGTCGGTGCGCGCGGCGAGCAGCCGCTCGATGATCTCGTCCCGCATCGCGCTGGTCATCGCCCCCATCTGCTCGGGGCGGTTGAGCGTGATCCAGAGCACGCTGTTCTCGACCTTGAATTCGACGTCGGCCATGGGCGGTGTTCCTTCTCGCGGGCTGTCGTTCGCGCGGCGGCGAACCGGGATCAGAGCTTGAACGCGCGGCGCGCGTTGTCGCACAGGTACTTCTTCTTGACCTCGGGGGTGAGCTGCAGGTGCTCGTCGATCTGCCCGAGGATGCGCTCGAACGGCACCAGCGGGTAGTCCGACGCGTACAGGACCTTGTCCTGCAGCTGGCGCTGCATCCAGTAGATCAGGCGCTCCGGGAAGTGCTTCGGCAGGTGGGCCGAGGTGTCGATGAAGACGTTCTTGTGCTTCCACGCGACCGCGATCATCTCCTCGGTCCACGGCCAGCCGATGTGCCCGCACACGATGCGCAGCTCGGGGAAGTCGAGCGCGACCTCGTCGATGTAGAGCGGGCGTCCGGTCTCCGACGGATAGAGCGGACCGGTGTGTCCGACCTGCGTCTGGAACGCGACGTCGAGCTCGACGCACTTCGCGTACAGCGGGTAGTAGCAGCGGTCCGTCGGCGGCTTGCGCCACATGAACGGCTCGATGCGCAGGCACTTGAAGTCGTGCTCTTTCACGTAGCGCTCGAGCCCGCGGACGGCGGCCATGATGTCGGTCGGGTTCGCGTGGTACTGGCCGATGATCCGGCCCGGGTGCTTCTTCGCGGCCGCAGCAACCAGCTCGTTGTCGCCGGCCATCAGCGCGATCTCGATGCCGGCCTTGTCCATGGCCTCGACCATCTTGTCGGCGTCGGTGCCGTTGTAGAAGACGTCGAGCATGCCGTAGTTGCGGAACACGTTCTCGCCCGCCGGATTCTTGCCCGGCTCGTTGGGCGAGATGTACTGCGTCCACACGTCGACGATCCCGTACGAAGCCATCGCTGCTCCCTGCTCTTCCCGTCGCCGGCGGGTCAGCCGCGCGGCAGGCCCAGCACGCGCTGGGAGATGATGTTGCGCTGCACCTCGGAGGTGCCGGCGTAGATGCTGGCGGCACGCGACCACAGCGCGCCGTACTGCCAGCGCCCCTCGTCGAAGACCTGCGGCGCATGCTCGTCGAGTGCTGCGTACGGTCCCTCGAGGCGCGTCGCGAGCTCCATCAGGCGCTGCTCGAGCTCGCTCCAGTAGAGCTTCAGCATCGAGCCGCCCGGACCTGGCTGCCCGTTACGCATGATCTCGAACACGTTGCGGTAGGTGCTCGCGCGCAGGACCTCGGTCTCGATCGCGAGCTGCGCGAGCTCCTGGCGCAGTACCGGGTCGGCCGCGAGCGGCCCGTCGAGGCTGCGGCGGCGGCTCAGCGTCAAGAGCCCGTCGAGCTCGTGGCGGATGCGCGGGTACGGGATGTTGGTGCCGCGCTCGTGGCTGAGCGTCGTGAGCGAGATCTCCCAGCCGCGGTCGATCTCGCCGACCACGAGCTCGCGCGGCACGCGCACGTTCTCGAAGAAGACCTCGTTGAACCACGCGACGCCCGTCATCTCGACCAGCGGGCGCACGGTGATGCCCGGCGTCTTCATGTCCAGCAGCAGGAACGTCAGGCCCTTGTGCTTGGGCGCCGTCGGATTCGTCCGCACGATGAGGATGCACCAGTCGGCGAAGCGCGCGTAGCTGGTCCACACCTTCTGGCCGTTCACGACCACGTCGTCGCCGTCGAGCTCGCCGCGCGTGCGCAGCGACGCGAGGTCCGAGCCCGAGCTCGGCTCGGAGAAGCCCTGGCACCAGACCTCGTCACCGCGCAGGATCGGCTCCAGAAAGCGCTTCTTCTGCCAGTCGGTGCCGTGGCGGATCAGCGTCGGGCCGGTGAGGCCCGGGCCGACGCCGATGTCGATCAGGTCCGGCGCGCCGGCGCGCACGTACTCCTCGTTGAAGATCAGGTGCTGCAGCGGCGTCAGGTCGCGACCGCCGTACTCCTTCGGCCACGACAGCCCCGACCAGCCGCCCTCGTACAGCGTACGTTGCCACCGGCGCGCGAACGCGACCTTCGCCTCGGCGCCCTGCGGCCTCGGGCAGCGCGGCGTACCCCAGCCGCCGGGAAGGTTCGCCGCGAGCCAGGCGCGCACGGAGGACCGGAACGCCTCCTCCTCCGGCGAGCTCGCGAAATCGATCATGCGGCGATCGCCCTTCCGGTCGGCTGGCGCGCCGCCGTCAGGCGCCGGCCGCCGCCTGATCGTCGACGATGCCTTCCTCGAGGATGCGGCGGTCGTGCTCGTCGGCGTACTGCAGCGCGAACTTCGGACGCAGCAGCGAGACCAGCGGCGGGATGAACATCAGCGCACCGATCAGGTGGAACGCGAGCAGGATGACGAGCAGCATCGCCATCTGCGCCTGGAACTTCATCGGGAAGAAGCACCAGTAGATGACGCTCGCCGTCAAGGACAGACCGGTGAACAGCACGGTCTTGCCGGTCGTGTTGTACGCGCGGATGATCGCCTGGTCGAAGTCGCGGTCCTTCGGGTACTCCTCGACGATGCGCGACAGCACGTAGTAGCCGTAGTCGATGCCGATGCCGATGCCGACCGCCGCCACCGGCAGCGAGTTGATGTTGAAGTCGATGTTCATGAAGTACATCATCGCTTCGGACAGCGGCTGCGAGATCAGCGACGGGATCATCACGATCAGCGCGCCGACCACGGACACGTAGGTCAGGTAGCTGAGGATGAAGACCACGATCAGGATCAGCGCCAGGTTCACCCGGTACGACCACTCGACCTCTTCGTTGGTCGCCGCGAGCAGGCCCAATAGACCGCCCGCGAGCAGGTAGCGGACGTTGTCGTCGGGCTTGGAGTTCTGCGCGATGAACTCCTTCGCCTTCTTGATCGAGTTCTCGATCACGGCGTGGTTGTAGTCCTTGTAGAAGATCGTGACCGTCGCGTTGGTCATGCTCATGTCGAAGAAGCGGTCCATCTCGCCGCGTGCGGTATTCGACGTGAGCAGGAAGAAGAGCTGTCCGACGTGGTCGCTGGTCGTCGGGAGCATCTCCCACTTCGGATCCGCCTCGTGGAACGTGCGGAAGATGCGCTTGAGCATCGTCGTCGCGGTGACCGAGCCTCCGATCGAGCCGGTCTCGTCGGTCTGCTTCATGAAGCGCGAGAACAGGTCGAGCTGGTTCAGCGTGTTCGCGTCCTTCAGCGCCTCGTTCTTCTTGCCCTCGGCGATCACGACCAGCTGGCTCGCGCCGACGAAGTTGTCATTGACCTTGCGGAACGCGACGTTCGCCGGGTGATCCGGGTAGAGCAGCGCGTCGAATGGCGTCATGTCGCCGGCCTTCACCTTGCTCGAGAAGTAGAAGCCGAACACCAGGAGGACGGCCAGGCTCGAGCACATCCAGATGCGCCGGTTGCCGGTCGAGAGATAGATCAGCATCGCCTCGAAGCGGTCGTACGCGCGCGCGAAGAAGCCCTTGGTCGCGGGCTTCGCGTGCGGCTTCGGCGGCTTGACGAAGTCGAGGATGATCGGGTGCAGCGTGACGACGCTGATGAAGATCGAGATGATCCAGAAGCTGCACAGCAGCGCGAGCTTCTGGATGATCGGGATGCGCGCGACGTAGAGCGTCAAGATCGCGAGACCGTCGGCCGCGATCGACACCATCGCCGGCGCGTAGATCTCGGTGTAGGACTTCACGATCGCGGCGTGCTTGTCCTGCAGCTTCTCGTACTCCTCGTGATAGCGCTCCATCGACTGCACGGAGTGCGAGTGTGCGCGCGCCGAGATCAGCAGCGGCACGACGAGGACCAGCGGATCCAGGCTCAGACCGAAGAGCCCACCGAAACCGAGACCCCAGATGGCGCTCAAGCCGCCCGAGAGGATGGGGATGAAGACGCCCTGCCAGCTCCGGAACTCGAACCACAGGATGACGATCATCGTGCCGATGCTGGCGAAGAGCACCCACATCATGGGCGTCTTCATCGACATGAAGTAGCCGTACAGCACGGGGAAGCCGGTGACGTAGATCTTGGTGCACTTCGACGGATCGGGCAGACCCGAGCAGCCGCCGTTCGCGTCGACCACCTGCTCCCGCTCGACGATCTCGTTGATCTTCTTCAGCATCCCCTGGAGGTCGAAGTACTCCTCCCAGAAGCCGGCGACGATCATGCTCGCCTTGTCGTTCGGCGAAACGAAGAAGCCGCGGACGCCTTCGGTCGTGTAGACCTTCATCCGCATGAACTCGAGGTCGTCCTTGCTGTCGGGAAGCCTCGGATAGGTCAGCGGCACGACCTTGATGCCGGTACCGGCGGTGAGCGTCGTCTTGAGCTTCGGGTGCGTGACCGACAGCACCTGCTCGCCGTTCACGCCCGGGACGTTGTGCAGCAGGTCGACCGTGATGCGGTCGATCTTCTTGAAGGTCTCGGGGTCGTCGAAGATCGTGCCGTTGGGCGTCTCGACGACGATCTGCAGCACGTTCGCCGTGCCGAACATCGGGCGGTACTTCTGGTACAGCTGAATGTAGGGATGGCCCGGCGGATACAGATCGAAGAAGTTCGTCGCGATCTGCATGTGCGCGTACATGAAGTACACGAAGAACAGCGTGACCGCGGTGATGACCGCGGACACCGCGTACTTGTGACGCAGCAAGAAGAAAAGATAGCCTTCGATGTATCGTCGCGGGATCATCTAGGAAGTTCCTCGGCCGGGCCGGTGGCTTGGTCCGCCCGGCTCAGAGGATCGCGTCGGTGCGAACCTTGTCCTTTTCCACGGTGACGGCGAGGCCGCTCGCGCCGACGACCAGCGCGCGGTCGCCCGCCGCGGCCGACACGCCGCGCAGCCAGAACAGGCTCATCTCGGCCGGCAGCTTGCGCTCCTCCCAGGTCTCGCCCTTGTCCGCGCTGACCAGGATCGTGCCGATGTCGCCGACGATGTATCCGTAGTCGCCCGCGAAGCGGATGTCGTACAGACCCGGATTCTTCATTGCCTCCATGAACCCGAGCTGCTCGAGCGACTGCGCCTCCAGCGTGCCGCGCTGCGGCTGCCACGTCGCGCCGCCGTCCTTGGTGCGCATGACGAGACCGTCGATGCCGACCGCCCAGCCCTCCTGCGGCGTGCGGAACGCGGTGCCGAAGATCGTCTTCTCCGTTCCGGTCTCGACCTTCTGAAAGGTCTTGCCGCCGTCGGTCGTGCGCTGGATCGTGCCGAACTCACCGGCGAGGTAACCGGTGTTCTCGTCGGGCCACGACTGGGATGTCAGCACGACGTCGTCGGCGAGCGAGCGGTCTTTCCACGTCACGCCGCCGTCGGTCGACTCGATCACGGCCCCCCAGTCACCGACCGCCCAGACGTGCTTCGGCGACGCGAATGCCACCGAGAACAGATTGCGATCGGTGTTCGAGGTACGCTTCGTCCACGTCTTGCCGCCGTCGTCGGTGGTGAGGACCGCACCCACCTTGCCGACCACGACGCCGTGCGTCGCATCGGCGAAATCGACGCCGAAGAGATAGTCGAGGGTGGGTGTCTGCTGTGCCTCCCAGCTCTTGCCGCCGTCGCTGGTCTTGAACACGGCGCCGAAGGCGCCGACCACCCAACCGGTCTTCGCGTCGAGCAGCTTCGCGCCGTACAGGTTCTCGACGATGCGGGCCGCGCGGCCGTCCTTCGCGACACCGACCACGCAGGCGAGCGCGGCGAGCACGACGGCGGCACGCAAGCAACGAATTCGTCTCATTCGGGGGATCTCTCGCTTTCGTCCGTCGGGGCGTGCCGCGACGTTGCTCGTGGAGGAGAAGCGCGTGATTCCGCGCTTATAGGGCCCCTCCTTCGATGGTGTCAACCCTGAGACGGCCGCGCGGAACGCGACGCGGCGCGCCGCGACCGCACGGTCGGCCTCCACACACGGTCATGTAGCGCGCGCTACGCTCGCGGCCTCTCCCGCGGTCGCGCGCACACACCGGCGACGCGGCGCCCGAGAGCCGTCCTTGACTGCCCGAACGAGAGGCAACTAGACCCATCGGTGCCGTGAGCTGCGTCGTGCCCGACCATCGCCTGCGCACCGCATGGTCGCAGCGCTACCGCACCAGCGGACTGTGGTCCGGCGTCACGCTCGGCGACGCCTTCGCGCGCACCACGGCGCGCCGCGGTGACGCGATCGCGCTGCTCGAGGGCGACCTCACGATGTCCCATGCGACGCTCGCGGACCGCGTCGCCGCGCTGGCGGCCGGGCTCGCACGGAGCGGGGTCGGCGGCGGCGACGCGGTCGCCTACCAGCTGCCGAACTGGTGGGAGGCCGTGGTCACGTTCCTCGCAACCGTGTCGCTCGGCGCGCATGCGGTGCCGATCGTGCCGATCCTGCGCGGTCGCGAGGTCGCGGTGATCCTGCGCCAGACGCGCCCGCGGGCGATCGTCGTCCCGGAGCGCTTTCGCGACACCGACCACGTGGCGCTCGTGCGCGAGGTGATCGCGGGCATCCCCGGCCTCGATCCGCTGATCGTCGTCGCGCGCGCGAAGAACGATCCGACCGGTGCCCGTGCGGAGCGCTTCGACGACCTCGCCGCCGGCGCCGGAGATCACGGCGATGCTGGCGCGCGCGCCGATCTCCCGGTGCGCCGCGCGGGGCAGCCGATCGATCCCGACGCGCTCGCGCTGGTCATCTACACCTCCGGCTCGACCGCCGATCCGAAGGGCGCGATGCACAGCCACCAGACGCTCGCGGCGGAGCTCGCGAGCCTGGCCGGTGCGCACGGGCTCGGCGACGCCGACCGCGTGCTGATGCCGTCGCCGCTGACGCACGTCTCGGGCGTGATCCACGGCATCCTGGCACCCGCCCTGCTCGGCACCAGCGTGGTGCTGCAGGATCGCTGGGATCCCGCGGCCGCGCTGGCGGCGATCGCGCGCCACCGCGTGACGTACATGATCGGCGCACCGACGTTCCTGCAGGAGATGCTCGCGCAGCCGTCGCTCGGCGCGCACGACCTCTCGAGCCTGCGCCTGTTCTCCTGCGGCGGTGCCAGCGTGGCACCCGAGCTCATGCGCCTCGGCCGCGCGCGCATCCCGAATCTCGTCACCAAGCGCTCCTACGGCTCGTCCGAATTTCCGACCATCGCGACGACCACCGCCGAGGACGCGCTCGCGCGCGGGCTCGACACCGAGGGACGCGCACTGCGCGGCGTCGAGCTGCGCGTGACCGACGAAGCCGGCGTGCCGCTCGCCGCGGGGGCCGAAGGCGAGATCCGGGCGCGCGGACCGGACTGCTTCCTCGGCTACGTCGACGCGTCGCTCGACACCGACTGCTTCGACACGGACGGCTTCTTCCGCACCGGCGACCTCGGCGTGCTCGACGCGGACGGCTATCTGCGCATCACCGGACGCGTCAAGGACATCATCGTGCGCAAGGGCGAGAAGATCAGCGCGCGCGAGGTGGAAGACCTGCTGCTCGAGCATCCGGGCGTCGCCGACGCCGCACTGATCCCGCTCGCCGATCCGGTCACCGGCGAGCGCGCCTGCGCCTGCGTGCACCTCTCGCGCGACGGGGACGCGCTCACGCTCGAGACGCTGGTCGCGTTCCTGCGCACCCGCGACTTGACGCCGCAGAAGCTGCCCGAGCAGCTCGAGCTGGTCGACGACTTCCCGCGCACGCCGAGCGGCAAGATCAACAAGCGCCTGCTGCGCGAGACGATCGAGCGTCGCGTCGCGGCGCGCGCGACGAAAGGATCCTGAACGATGCCCGCACCTCTTCTCGCCGGCAAGGTCGCGATCGTCACCGGCGGCGGATCGGGGCTCGGCCGCGCGGGCGCGCTGGCGCTCGCACGCGCCGGCGCACGCGTCGCCGTGACCGACGTGAGCAGCGATGCCGCCGCGGCCACGGCGCAGGCGATCCTCGCCGGCGGCGGGAACGCGATCGCGCTCGCTTGCGACGCCGGCGACTCGGCGAGCGTGCAGGCGATGATCACGGCGGTGGTCGAGCGCTACGGCCGCATCGACGTGCTCTACAACAACGCCGGCATCGCACCGGTCGGCGAGGACGGCTCGGTCGCCGACATGGCGGACGCCGCCTGGGAGCGCGTCCTCCGGACCAACCTCACCAGCGTGTTCCTGTGCAGCAAGTACGCGATCCCGCACCTCGCTGCGACCGGCGGCGGCTCGATCGTCAATACCGCGTCGTCGATGGCGCACGTACCGCTCGGCCTCATGGACGCGTACGCGGCGTCGAAGGCCGGCGTCGCCGGGCTGACGCGCTCGATGGCGCACGGCTGCGCCAAGCACGGCATTCGCGTGAACGCGATCAGCCCCGGCTACGTCGACACGCCGATGAACTCGATGATCTTCTCGGCCGACGAGCTGCGCGCGGGCTTCGCCGCGGGTCACATGACGGGGCTGCAGACGCCCGAGGAGATCGCCGATCTCGTGGTCTTCCTCGCGAGCGACCTGTCGCGCTCGATGACCGGGGCGACGGTCAACTGCGACCGCGGCTGGACGGCGTTCAAGCTGCCGGAGATCCTGGCGCGAGCGATGGGCGGCGGCTGACCGCCATCTGCTTGCACTTGCTAGCATCCCCCCGTAGCAGTGAAGGATGCCGGCAGAGACGCAGATCGCAGTCCGCGTGAGCACCCGTCTGAAGCGTGCGGTCGATGCCGCCTGCAAGGCCGGCGGAGTGAGCCAGACGCGCTTCGTGCAGGACGCCCTTCTCGACAAGCTCGAGGAGCTCGCCGATCGGGAAGATCTGCCGAAGCTCAGACGCGAGCCGACTCGCCCGCTGCGCGACCTGATCCGCGATCTCGGTCTGGATGGCGAGCTATAGGGTCGAGGTCTCGGCGACCGCCGAGCGTCAGATCCGAAAGCTGCCACACGCCGACCAGGTCCGCGTCGTCAGCGTCATCCAGACGCTCGCGACGGAGCCACGTCCGTCCGGATGCAGAAAGCTGTCTGGCTACGACGACGTGTTCCGCGTGCGGGTCGGGCGCTATCGCGTGCTCTACTCGGTCGAGGGTCGACGGCTGATCATCATCGTCCTCAAGGTCGGCGATCGGAAGGACGTGTACAGGTAGGGCCGCCGGCAGCAGTCGCCGTCGTCAGCCGTGGCCGCCGACGAACGCTACTGACATCCACTCGCCGCAGCGGCGCCGTCGCAGCTCAGCTCGACGATGCACGCCGGCTCTGCTCCCGACTGGCACGGCCCGCCGGCGACGCCGAACTCGAGGAACGGCGTCTCGGCCACCATGCGGGTGAACTTGTCGAGGAAGCCGCACGAGAACGCGATCTCCTCGAGCGGCCCGGCGAGCAGCGCATTGAACTGCAGGCACGGCGCGTCCGGCGCGCAGTTGCTGCGCACGTCGCCGGCCTCGCTGAGGGACAGGCCGTAGCTCGACAGCGGCACGATTGCGCTGCCGCGCGAGTTGGTCAGATCCTGCGCGCAGCGGAACAGGATCTCCTGATCCGGCGTCCGCGGCGGCGTGCCGAGCAGGCAGTTGTACTGCTCGTCCGACAAAATCATGGCGTCGTCGATGCCGAGCTGGCGCGCGAGCTGCGCGGCGCGCTTGCTGCCGAGCGGCTCGTTGATCTGCGGCAGCTGCGCAGCACGGCGCGGCGCGAGACGCTCCCACTCCGGCCGCACCCGACAGTCTTCCGGCCAGGCACACTCGCGGCCGGGATCCCGGCTGCGCTCGACGAGCGGCAGCAGCGTCCGGTCGGCAGGCCGGAGGACCGGTGCCGTGGAGGTCTGCCGGGTGGCGAACAGCGGCGCGAACTCCGCGAATGGGCAGCCGGTCGGGTTCTGCTCGAGGCAGTCCGCCAAGGCGCGCGGGATCGGCGCCCGGTAGGCGGGCATGCTCGCCGCGAGGTCGGGGCTCGCGACGTAGAGGAAGATGAAGTTGATGAGGTAGATCGGCGGCGTGAGCGCCACGCCGTACGGCTCACTCGCGGCGAGCGGCGCGCCACCGACCCGCCCGTCCTCTGCGGCCGGCGCGGACGCGCCGAGGACGCTGATCAGACCCAGTGCGAGGAGGAGCGTGATCGTGCCCTTTGTTCGCATGACGGTCGCTATCGACCGGGCCGCACGGGACGTTGAGCGTCCCAGCGTCGACCCTCGCGCGCTCGCCGCAGGTGCCGCCGAGACGATCGTCGAACCCACCGACCGCGTGAGCCCCGGCACTCGCCCGCGCAGGTGCGCCTTTTGCCACCGGCCGCGACGCGCCATCCAAGCGCACAAGACACGGCGGTGCACGGCGCACAGCCCGGGGACCAGCTCAGTCGATGCACTGGAAGTAGAAGCCCCCCTCGCCCCACGCCAAGCAGATGCACGAGTAGACCGCCCGCGTCCCCGAGCAGCGGCCCGCGACCTGCGCTTCGCAAGTTCCCGACTCCGGTGCGACGCACAGCCCTTCGCAATCCCACGGCGCGGTACACCTGCGTTCGGCATCGAGGGTCGGGCAGTTGCACAGGCCGCTCGGGTGGAACGGCGTCACGTCCCAGCAGCCGCCCTCCTGCGCGCATGCGGCCTCGGTCGAGAGCGCCGTCGAGCACGACGCGGTCACCGGGCCGTCGCCGCAGAAGACCTTCTGCTCCGGCACGCAGCCCGAAGGCGGACACTCGCCCAGCAGCACCGAGTCGTCGCAGCTCGCGAGATCGCCGGCGTCGGCGTTGCGCGCGACGAAGAGCCCGGGCACGTCGCGGCGCACCGCGGCGCCGTCGAACAGTGCGCAGACGCGCTCGGAGCCATACGTCAAGCGCACGCCGATCGCGCCGTGCGCGGGCGTATCCGAGAGCCCGAAGGCCTTCGAGCGCACCTTCGCGACCGCACCTGTGCGCAGCGTGACCGTCTGGATGTCGCCGCCGAATTCGCTCGCGGTCCCATTCCGGTAGCCATAGGCCACGGCGCTCGGCGTGCTGCGGACGCGCCAGGAGTTCTGCCCGCTGCCGGGCAGAGCGCGGTAGGTCGCGACCTCGCCGGTCGCGTGCGAGAACAGCTCGAGCGTGAGTCCCGCGATCGCCGGATCGTCCGCCGAGCCGGGAGCCGGGATCGGGATCGCCGCGTCCTTCAGCTGGACGTTCAGCGATGCCTTGTCGTTGCGCCAGCGCCACGCCAGCTGCTGACCGTCGACCGGGTGGTCGGCGGCAGAGGCGGATCCGTGCAGCAGCCCCGCGAGAGCGGAAACGGCCAGGGTCATGCGCTTCCAAGCAAACATTCGCCTTCCCCCCGTGGTTCGGAACAGGCCGCACGCGTCGCACGGGCGCGGAGTCGCGGTCAAGCGTTGTCTCACGGCTCGTTCGCGACGGCTGTGGTGCGAGCCAGCCGTCGGGTCTTCAGTTCGCTTCGGCGAGGCTGCCCGCGGCCCAGCTCGACGCGCCCGACGCGGTGCGGTTGCTGCCGCCGCCGACCGCCGCCGTCTGGCCGGATGCGACGTTCTCGCGGCCGCCGCTCACCGACGACAGGAGCCCGGTCGCGCGGTTGTCCTGGCCCCCGGCGACGGTCGCGTACGCTTGCGTGGCATGGTTTCCCGACCCACCCGCAACGGCAGCGCTCTGCCCGCTCGCGACGTTGAACGCGCCACCCGCGATCGATGACCAGTCTCCGCTCGCGAGGCCCAAAGTCCCGCCGGAGATCGAGGATCGCGTGCCGCGCGCCTCGTTGTTCGTGCCGCCCGAAATCGAAGAATTCGTGCCGCTCGAAGTGTTGGCGAGCCCACCGGATACGGCGCTGTTGAGCGCGCTCGCCGTGTTGCCCGATCCGCCCGAGACCGACGCGAGCTGCCCGCTCGCCGTGTTCGCGTCGCCGCCGGAGACGCTGGACCACGCACCGCTCGCCGTGTTGAACGCTCCACCGGTCACCGAGGCCCACGGCGCGAGCGTGCTGTTCTTGTACCCCGCGACGATCGCCCCGTACGAGGCGTACTCGTGCATGGTACCGATCACCGCGTTGTGCGAGCCCGTGCGATCGTCGCTCGCGGAGCGCGGCTCGTCGTAGCCGACGATGAGGTTGCCGAGGCCGTTCTTCGTGTCGGTCGCGCCGAGGCCGTTTTGCACGTGGACATTGCAGCCGGTGAAGTAGACGTCCGCGCCCGACGCGGACTGTGACAAGCAATCGATCTGCGTGCCGTCGGCGCCGGCCGGCCCGACGGGCCCGGTCGGACCGGCCGGGCCCGTCTCGCCGCGCGCTCCGGGCTCGCCCTGCGGACCTCGCAGGCCGAGCGCGACCGTGTCGAGCTGCGCCTCCGTCGCCCGGCAGGCGGCGCGCAGCTTGACGGTCGCACCATCGGCGAGGTCGCCGCCGCGGTTCTTGCGCGCGCACAGCACGAGCGCCGCGGCGGGCGTGCTGGTCGCGATCATCGCCGACGCGACGAGAACCATGGCGACGAGGAGAGACATGACGCAGCGAATCGGCATGGCACGCTCGTACGCGATTCCCGGGTGCCCGGAAAGCCGCTTCGCCTGAGCTCGAGGCAGACGCCGCAGCGGACCTCGCCCGTGCGACGGCGGGAGGTGCCAGCTAAACGATCCGTCGAACCCACCGACGGAGTCTCAGCATGGCATTCGCCGACATCGACCGGGCCGTCATCGGCCGCGAGTACGACCGCCTGACCTACCCCCCGGTCACGACCGAGGAGCTCATCTCCTACGCGAAGACGCTCGGCGTGACCGACCCGATCTACCTCGACGAGGACGCCGCGAAGAACGGCCCGTTCGGCGGGCTGGTCGCGTTTCCGACCTTCGTCGTCAAGCTGCGCGGCAACCAGCACATGCCGAAGGAGGTCGCAAAGGAGATGAGCGCGGGCGGCTTCGACGCCGGCAAGGACATCGAGTTCGGCGTGCCGATCCGCCCCGGCGACGTCATCACCGCGACGTCGACCATCACCGAGCTCTACGAGAAGACCGGGCGCAGCGGCTCGATGTGGTTCGTCGTGTTCCGCCAGCACCTGACCAACCAGAGCGGCGAGACCGTGGCCAACGTCGACTCGCGCATCATGCAGCGCGGCCGTGCACCGAAGGGAGCTTGAACATGAGCAGCGGAGCGACGTTCGATGCGGTCGAGCCCGGCGACGACCTGCCGGCGATCACCGTCGACCTCTCGCGCGACTACGTGAAGGCGCACGCGACCGAGCTCGGCATGGCGTTCCCGCGCTTCACCGACGACGAGGGCGCGAAGAAGGAGGGGCTGCCAGGCATGATCGCGCCGGGCAACATGACGCTGGCACTGCTCGCGCGCGAGCTGCTCGCATGGGCGCCGGGCGGACGCGTGCTGCGCCTCGGCACGACGTTCCGCGGTCTCGCGCTCGCCGGCACCACGATCCAGCTGCTCGGAACGGTCACCGAGAAGGACGACGAGCGGCGCACCGTCGAGTGCGACGTGTGGATGGAGACGCCGGAGGGCGATCGCTGCGTGATCGGCACCGCGACCGTGCAGCTGCCGTGACGGACGACCGCCGATGAGCAAGCACCCGCAGGAGGCCGACGGCATCCACGTCACCCACGACGGCGCGCTCGCCGTCGTCACCATCGCGAACCCCGCCAAGCGCAACGCGCTCGACCCCGATCTTCTCGGGCAGCTCGCCGACGCGCTCGCGAACCTCGAGGGCGGCCACACGCGCTGCGTCGTCCTGCGCGGTGCGGGCACCAAGCTGTTCTCGTCGGGCTACGACATCGGTGCGATCCGCGGCGGCTCGGGCGACGAGGCGTCGCGCCACCCGCTGTCGCAGGCGATCGACGCGATCGAGCACTTCCCCTACCCCGTCGTCGGCATGATCTTCGGCGGCGCGTACGGTGCCGCGTGCGAGGTCGTGTCGGCATGCGACCTGCGCTTCGCCGCCGACGACGCCCGCTTCGCCATCCCCGCCGCGAAGCTGTCGGTGGTCTACGACGCGGCCGGCGTCGCCCGGCTCGCCGAGCGCGCCAGCGCGACCTTCGTCGCGGAGCTGCTCTACACCGCGCGACCGATGCCGGCGGCGCGCGCGAAGGAGCTCGGCTTCCTGAACGGCGTGCACGCCCACGACGAGCTCGAGGCGGCGGTGATGGCCCTCGGACGCGAGATCGCGGGCCTGGCTCCGCGCACGCTGACGGCAACGAAGGAGATGCTGCACGCGCTGCGCGCCGGGCGCGGCTTCAGCGACGTCGAGGTCAAGCACTTCACACGGCTGCGCAACGACGCGCTCGCGAGCGACGACTTCGCCGAGGGCCGCCGCGCGTTCAACGAGAAGCGCCCGCCGCGGTTTCACGACCGCTGACGGCGTGCGGTCGGGTCAGCTCTTCGGCGCCGGCGGCGGCGTGCCCTCGGCGAGCGTGACCTTGTAGGCGATCGTCTTGCCCGACGACACGCGCTCCGGCCGCGGCCGGAAGAAGCCCAGCGCCGCGATCCAGTACTTGTCCGAGTACAGCTCGCCCATGTGGGAAATCACCGCCGGATCGGTGATCTTCTCCGCCGTGCCGACGACGAACGGGCCGCTCTCGCTGCCGACCCAGATGTAGAGCGGGCTGCCGCGCGCGATGCGCTTCGCCTTCCAGCTGCCGGGTGAGGTCGTGGTCCAGATGGCGTCGTTCTCGTAGACGAACCAGACCGGCGCGACGGTGCTGCGCTCGCCGCTCTTGCGCTGCGTTGCGACGTAGATGAGCTTCGCGGTCTCGAGCGCGCTCTTGGTCGCCGCGGGGATGCGCTGCGCGAGCGCGCGCACGGGGACCAGCAGCAAGCCCACGCCGGTCACGACCATCGCCCGCAGCACGCCGCGTCGTCCGATCATGCGCGGCACACTAGCCACATCGACGGGTGAGGGAAAGGCAGTGTCCTCCAGGCGCTCGCCGGCCGGTGGCGACGACGGCGCGACGCCACCTTGAACGGCCAGCAGGCCGGGCGTATCACCAGCCCATGACGCAGCTCGAGAGCGCCCGTCGAGGAACCATCACCGCCGAGATGCGGCGTGTCGCGGCACGCGAGAACGTGTCGCCCGAGCTGATCCGCGACGAGGTCGCGCGCGGACGCCTGGTCATCCCGGCCAACGTCCGCCACCTCGCCGGCAGCGGCGGGCATGCGCCGGGTGCGAGCAACGGCGCGAGCGCCAACGGCCACGCCGCACACGAGCGCGACTACCCGGCTGCGATCGGCCACCCCGGTGCACGCGACGACGCGCGCCTGTGGGTCAACCAGACCACGGTGCAGCGCCAGCAGGTCATCGATGATCCGAACGTCCTGCGCGGCGAGCGTGCGCCGAAGCGCCTCGACCCGACCGGCATCGGCCGCATGATCTCGACCAAGATCAACGCCAACATCGGCGCGTCGCCGGTCGCGAGCACGCTCGATGCCGAGGTCGAGAAGCTCAAGTGGGCGCAGCGCTACGGCGCCGACACGCTGATGGACCTGTCGACCGGCGGCGACCTGCCCGGCTGCCGTCAAGCGATCATCGACCACGCGACCATCCCGATCGGAACCGTTCCGATCTACTCGATGATCCTCGGCCGCCGCATCGAGGACCTGACCTACGACGTCATCCTGCAGGAGATCGAGCGTCAAGCGCAGCAGGGCGTCGACTACTTCACGATCCACGCCGGCGTGCGCCGCGAGCACCTGGGTCTCGTCGGCCCGCGCGTCACCGGCATCGTCTCGCGCGGCGGCTCGCTGCTCGCGAAGTGGATGATCCACCACGGCAAAGAGAACCCGATGTACACGCTGTTCGACGAGATCAGCGCGATCATGCGCGAGTACGACGTCACGTACTCGCTCGGCGACGGGCTGCGCCCCGGCTGTCTCGCCGACGCGACCGACGCGGCCCAGCTCGCCGAGCTGCGCACGCTCGGCGAGCTCGTGCTGCGCGCGCGCGACGCCGGCGTGCAGGCGATGGTCGAGGGCCCGGGCCACGTGCCGCTCGATCAGATCGGGCGCAACATGCTGCTCGAGCAGGAGGTCTGCGACGACGCCCCGTTTTACGTGCTCGGCCCGCTCGTGACCGACGTCTTCCCGGGCTATGACCACATCACCAGCGCCATCGGCGCGACCGAGGCCGCGCGCCACGGTGCCGCCATGCTCTGCTACGTCACGCCGAAGGAGCACGTCGGCCTGCCGAAGGCGCAGGACGTCGCCGACGGCTGCATCGCCTACAAGATCGCCGCGCACGCGGGCGACATCGCACGCGGCATCGCCGGCGCGCGCCAGTGGGACGACGATCTGTCGCGCGCCCGCGCGGCACTCAACTGGCCGAAGCAGTTCGAGCTCGCCTTCGACGGCGAGACCGCACGCGCGCTGCACGACGAGGACCTCGAGGTCGACACCGAGTTCTGCGCGATGTGCGGCCACGACTGGTGCAGCATGCGCATCTCGAAGGAGATCGTCGCCTTCGCCAGCGGCAAGGACGAGGAGTTCCAGCCCGAGCGCCGCGCACAGGCGAGCCCCGGCGTCGCCGCCGGCGGACGCGACCTGCTGCGCCGCCGCGCCGAGCTGCCGGTGGTCGCCGGCAAGCACGCCTGCCACAGCGAGGTGACGCCGGAGACTACCGGCGCCCGCGCGATCCAGGAGGG
>JAIEPK010000315.1 GCA_019749875.1 Candidatus Binatia bacterium
ACCTGCGTCGCGCCGAGCGGGTGCGCCGGAACGGCGGCGGCGAGTGCCGCGGCACCCGCCGGGCTCGCGATCTCGACCACGATCCCATCGCCGAGGCGCGTCAGGCCCAAGTCGAATCCGTCGCGCAGCATCGGGCCGGCATCGACCTGGTTGCAGAAGCCGCGCGCGCACGCTCCGCTGCAGCTCGTCGCGACGATCAATGCGTCGGCGCGCCGGGCGCGATAGTACGGATCGTCGGCGAAGAAGCGATCCTGGTACGCGAGCGCCACCGCGTCGCACGGCCGCACCCCGACCAGCGCCACCGGTGCCGCGTCGGGACGCACCTCGGCGGCGGTGTCGCCGCGCCATTGCAGCAGGATCTCGCGGTCGGGCAGGAAGAAGTGCTTGACGCCGTCGAGCGGCAACGCGGCATCCCAGGCGAACGGACGGCTCGGATCCAGCGGCGCCCACGTCGCGGCGCCGGCCTCGTGCACGACCTCGTAGGCGTCGCGGGTGTGCGCGAGCAGGCCGCGCAGCCGGTCGAAGCCGGCCCCGTCGATGGACACGAGGTCGCTCACGACGCGGCCTCCGCGCGCGCTGCGCGCGGCTGCGCGGCACTCGTTCCGGCGGCGGGCGCCGCGACCACGTCGACCGCGCAGACCTTGAGCTCGGGCATGCGCGAGATCGGGTCGAGCGCGTCGCTGGTGAGCAGGTTCGAGGGCGTCTCGGCGAAATGGTACGGCATCGCGACCACGCCGGCGGGGACGTCCGCCGACAGCATCGCATGCGTGGTCAGCTCGCCGCGCCGCGAGCGCACGAGCACTTTCGCATGGGGCCGGATGCCGCGCGCCGCGGCATCGTCGGGATGGATCCAGAGCAGTCCCGGCGGGTTCTCGCGCTCGAGCAGCGGTGCGCGCCGGGTCATCGATCCGCAGCCGTACTGGTGGTGCAGGCGGCAGGTGGTGAGCTGCAGCGGGTACTCCGCGTCGGGCAGCTCCGCCGGCGGGGTGTCGACCACGGGGATCAGCCGCGCTCGCCCGCGTGCCGCATGGTCGCGGTGCAGGATCGGCGTGCCGGGATGGTCCGCCGACGGGCAAGGCCACTGCAGGCCGAAGCCCTGCTCGAGTCGCGCCCAGCTCATTCCCGCGTAGATCGGGGTCAGGTGGGCCATCTCGGCGAAGATCCGCTCTGCCGAGTCGAAGCCGAGCGGGCGGCCGAGCCGGGTCGCGATCGCGTCGAGCAGCTGCCAGTCCGCGCGGGCATCGCCGGGCGGCGCGACGACGCGTCGCACGCGCTGCACGCGACGCTCGGTCGAGGTGAACGTGCCGTCCTTCTCGGCGAAGCTCGCGGCCGGCAGGACGACGTCGGCGAGCTTCGCCGTCTCCGTCAAGAACAGGTCGGCGACGATCAGGGTGTCGAGCGAGCCGAGCGCGCGCCGCACGGTGTGCTGCGCGGCATCGGTCACCACAGGATCCTCGCCCAGCACCAGCATGCAGCGCAGTGCTCCGTCGTGCGCCGCGCGCTGCATCGCCGGTGCCGTCAGCCCCGGATGCGAGGGCAACGTCCGTCCCCACGCGCGCTCGAAGCGGCCGCGTGCCGCGCCGTCCTCGACGCGCTGATAGCCCGACAGCACGTCGGGCAGTGCGCCCATGTCGCACGCGCCCTGGACGTTGTTTTGCCCGCGCAGCGGATTGATGCCTGCGCCCTCGATGCCGACGTGTCCGGTGACCAGGGCGAGGTTGGACAGCGCGATCACGTTCTCGGTGCCGCACACGTGCTGCGTGACGCCGAGGCAGTAGGCGAGGAACGCGCGCCGCGTGGTCGCGTAGAGACGGGTCGCCGTCATGACGGCGTGCGGGTCGAGACCGGTGACGCGCGCGACGTGGGCCAGCGTGAACGGCTCGACGGCGGCGCGCACGGCGTCGACGTTCTCGCAGCGCTCGGCGAGGTACGCGTCGTCCTGCCAGCCGTTGGTGAAGATGAGACGGATCATCCCGTTGAGCAGCGGGATGTCGGTGCCGAGGCGCAGCGGCAGGTGCACGTCGGCGAGCCGCGCGAGACGCGTCCGTCGCGGATCGACGACCACCAGACGAGCCCCGCGGGCCTGCGCGGCGAGCATGCGCGCGCCGATGATCGGGTGATTCTCGGTGGTGTCCGAGCCGACCACGAAGAGCAGCTCGGCGCGGTCGATGTCGTCGATCGAGCTGGTCATCGCGCCCGAGCCCAGCGTGCGCGTCAGGCCGGCGACCGAGGGCGCGTGGCAGACGCGCGCGCAGTGGTCGACGTTGTTCGTGCCGATGGTGGCGCGCGCGAGCTTCATCGCGGCGAAGGCGTCCTCGTTGGTCGCGCGCGCGCTGGCGATGATTCCCACCGCGTCCGGTCCACCGTCGGCGACGGCGCTGCGGATCGCGTCGGCGGCGGCGTCGAGCGCGCGCTCGAGCGGTACCGGGACGAGACGGTCGCCGTCGCGCAGCAGCGCGCTCGAAAGCCGCTCGGGATGCCTCACCGCGGCGGCCGCGCTCCAGCCCTTGGCGCACAGCTGGCCGCGCGACACGGGATGGCGGGCGATCGGCCGGACGCGCAGCGTGTCGCCGTCGGCCGTGAGCGCGAGACCGCAGCCGACGGCGCAGAACGGACACGTGGTGGCGACGGCGGACATGTCGTCGTGCGCCGTCGCAAGCGCTGTTCCACGGTGCCGCGCACGCCGGGGTGCCGACGCGGCGACGCCGCGCGCGCGGCGTTTCTCAGCGCCAAGAATGCGCACGGGACGCATTGTCAGCGTTGCGATGCATGGCCCCGCCGTGCACCCTTGTGATCGCGCCGGACCTCGTGGCATGGCGTTCGCACCAGATTCCCTGCGTACGGCCGGCACGATGCCGGCGCGAAAGGAGCACCATCGTGAAGCAGGGCAAGAGCGTGGTCCGCAGCCAGAAGGGCGGCAAGGGCGTGATCCGCAGCCTGGCGCACCAGAGCACCAGCGATCGCAAGCTGCATCCCGCCGAGCGTCGCGGCGGACGTGTGAGCGAGCCGACGCTGTGCGAACGCTGCGGTGCGGTGCTGGTGCGTCGCAGCTGGCGGCGCGGCGGCGATCTGAAGCCGTCCCACACGATGCTCGCCGGCGCGGCCTGGACGACGTGCCCGGCGTGCGTGCAGGTCGAGAACGAGGAGTACCTCGGCCGCGTCACCCTCGACGGCGACCTCGTCGCGAGCTCTGCCGCCGCGTTGCGTCGTCGCATCGCGAACGTGGCCGCGCGCGCCGAGCACACCCAGGTCGAGCGCCGCGTGGTGTCCGTCGACCGCACGGCCGACGGCAAGCTGGTGGTCCTCACCACGTCGCAGAAGCTCGCGCATCGGATCGTCCACGAGCTGAAGAAGGCCTTCGGCGGACGCGCGACCTACCGCTGGTCCGACGACGGCTCGCTCGAAGCGCGCCTCGGCTTCGGCGTCGCCGACAAGCAGAAGAAGCGCGCCTGAGGCGGACGCGAGCCATGGTCACCATGCGCGCGAACGTGTTCCGTGACAAAGGCCGCTTCGGCATCGAGGAGGTGCCGCGGCCGATGGCCGGGGTCGGCGAGGCGGTGATCCGCATCACCTTGACGACCATCTGCGGCACCGACCTGCACATCGTGCGCGGCGAGTATCCGGTGAAGTCCGGGCTCGTCATCGGTCACGAGCCGGTCGGCGTGATCGCCGAGCTCGGCGCCGGCGTCGAAGGCTTCGCGGTGGGCGACCGGGTGCTCGTCGGCGCGATCACGCCGTGCGGGCAGTGCGCAGCATGTCTCTCCGGACACTGGGCGCAGTGCGGTCACGGCGGCGGCTACGAGGCGGTCGGCGGCTGGCGCTTCGGCAACACGATCGACGGTGCGCAGGCCGAGTACCTGCGTGTGCCGCACGCGCAGGCGAACCTCGCGCGCATCCCCGACGACGTGAGCGACGAGCAGGTGGTGCTGCTCGCCGACATCGCGTCGACCGGCATCAGCGGCGCCGAGTCGGCGCCGGTGCGGATCGGCGACGCGGTGGTGGTGTTCGCGCAGGGGCCGATCGGTCTCTGCGCGACCGCGGGCGCGCGGCTCATGGGTGCGGCGCTGGTGATCGGCGTCGACGGCGACGACGCGCGCCTGGCCGCAGCGCAGCGCATGGGCGCCGACGTCGTGCTCGACCACCGCGCGACCGACGTCGTCGCGGAGGTGAAGCGTTGCACCGGCGGCGGTGCCGACGTCGCGATCGAGGCGCTCGGCACGCAGCAGACGTTCGAGAGCGCGCTGCGCTGCGTGCGCGCAGGTGGAACGGTCTCGAGCCTCGGCGTCTACTCCGGCAAGCTCGCGCTGCCGTACGACGCGTTCGCGGCCGGGCTCGGCGATCACCGCATCGTCACCACCTTGTGTCCGGGCGGCAAAGAGCGCATGCGACGGCTGATCGCGCTCGTGCGGAGCGGTCGCTTCGATCCGCTGCCGCTCTTGACGCACCGCTTCGCGCTGGCCGACATCGGCGAGGCGTACGCGCTGTTCGGCGAGCGCCGCGATGGGGTGCTGAAGGTCGCGGTCACGCCGTGAGCCTGCGCTCGCACCGTCGCCGGTGCATCGCACGGTTTGCGCACGGTGTGCGACGGCTGCTCTAACGTCGCCGGCATGAGCGATCCCGATGCGACGTCGACCGCCGGCGCGACGGAGAACGGCGCAGGCCATGCAACGCTGCGCTTTCTCGGCGCCGCGGGAACGGTCACCGGCTCGAAGCATCTGCTCCGCGTCGGCGACGAGCAGGTGCTGCTCGACTGTGGGCTCTTCCAGGGATTGAAGGAGCTGCGCCTGCGCAACTGGCAGCCCTTGCCGGTCGATGCGCGGGCGCTCTCCGCCGTGGTGCTGAGCCACGCGCACGTCGACCATTGCGGCGCGCTGCCGCTGCTGGTCCGGCAGGGATTTCGCGGACCGGTGTACTGCACGCCGGGCACGGCCGACCTGCTGTCGGTGATGCTGCTCGATGCGGCCCGCCTGCAGGAGGAGGAGGCGGAGTTCGCCAACCGGCACGGCTATTCGAAGCACCACCCCGCGTTGCCGCTGTACACCGTCGAGGATGCGGTGCGCGTGCTCAAGCACGTGCGGCCGCGACGGCGCGAGACCGACTTCACCGTCGCACGCGGCATCACCGGACGCTTCCGCCACGCGGGTCACATCCTCGGTGCCGCGACGGTGCAGCTCGATCTGGCGGCGTCGTCGCCGTGTCGCGTCGTGTACTCCGGCGATCTCGGACGCTGGGACCGGCCGATCCTGTGCGATCCCGAGCTGGTCGCGGACGCCGACGTGGTGCTGGTCGAGTCGACCTACGGCGACCGCGTGCACGCGCCCGATCCTGCCGGCGGGCTCGCGCGCATCGTGAGCGAGACCGCCGAGCGCGGTGGCGTGCTGATCGTGCCGGCATTCGCCGTCGGGCGGACGCAGGAGCTGATCTGGACCATCCGGGAGCTCGAGGACGCGAAGCGCATCCCCGTCCTGCCGCTGTCCGTCGACAGCCCGATGGCCGCGAGCGTCACCGAGATCTACGGGCGCCATCCGGAAGATCACGACGTCCAGATGCACGTGCTCGCGAACGCCGGCCGGGCGCTGTCGTCGAACGACTTTCACCTCGTGCGGACGGTCGCCGACTCGCGCGAGCTGCTGGCGCGGAAGGGCTCCCGCATCGTCATCGCCGGCAGCGGCATGGCGACCGGCGGACGCGTCCTGCACCACCTGCGCAAGCACCTGCCGGACGAGCGCGCGACGGTCCTGGTGTCGGGCTATCAGGCCGCGGGGACGCGTGGCCGGAAGCTGCTCGAGGGAGCGCAGACGCTGCGCATGTTCGGCGAGAACGTCCCGGTCCGCTGTCGGATCGAGGCGCTCGACGGCTTCTCGGCGCACGCCGATCGCAACGACCTGCTGCGCTGGCTGCGCGGCTTCACCCGGCCGCCGCGGCGGCTGCACGTGGTGCACGGCGAGCCCGAGGCAGCGGAGAGCCTCGCCGCGCTGGTGCGCACCGAGCTGCGCTGGGAGGTCGGCGTCGCCCGGGACGGCGCCGAGGTCGCGCTCGCCTGACGCGGACGGCCGCGACCGCGGTGACGTCGCAGCGGCGGCGCTTCGACGTCGCGGTCCGGTCGCGCGGACGCTGCGTCAAGTACCCGACAGCGTTCCGGACGCCTCCAGCGCGAGCAGATCGCGCCACGCGACCGGTTGCACGGCGCACGTCTCGTCGAGCCAGATCCAGGCGTCGAACTGCAGCGGCAGCGAGGCCTGGAAGTAGTGGCTCTGCAGCTCGGTCTCGGGCCGGTAGACGACGCCGATCGCGCGCTCGAGGCGCGGCGCGCGCAGCTCCGCACGCACGTCGTCGCGTGGCGGATCGCGCAAGGGCAGCACGAAGGCCGGCACGCCGGTCGCGTGACACAGCCGCTCGTAGGACTCCGGATGCGAGGGGCGCACCGCCATGACGCGCATGTCGCCGTCCCAGTCGTGCGCCGCCGCCACCGTGCCGTGATCGGTGCCGAAGCCGATCAGGTATGCCCCGTCGGCGAAGCGCTCGCGGCACAGCTGCCCGACGTTGATCTGGCCACGGACGCCCATCTCGGTCGCGCGCGCGTCGCCGAGGTGCGAGTTGTGCTCCCACACCACGGCCTTCGCGCCCGGCCCGTGAAAGGCGAGCAGCGCCTCGAGCGTGTCGAACATGTGGCGGTCGCGCAGGTTCCACGACTCGTCGCCGCCGTAGTACATGGCGCGGTAGTAGCGCTCGGCGTTGGCGACCAGCGTCGCGTTGCGCGTGGCATCGAAGAAGCGTGCGCCGTCCTGCTCTGCGTACTCGAGGCGCTTCGCGAGCAAGTCGCGCAGGATGCCCACCGCATCCGCCTCGCACACCCGATACCGGCCGCGGAGCGCCGCGCTGCCATAGGCGGCGGGATCGCGCTCCCACGGCGTCAAGCACGCATAGCGCTGGCGGGCGACCCGTGCAGCGGCCGGATCCACGCGCTCGAGGTACTCGAGCACGGCGCGGATCGACGTGAACATCGAATAGAGGTCGAGGCCGTAGAAGCCGACCATCGGCGCGTCGCCCAGCCGGCGGCCGTTCTCGGCGCGCAGCCAGGCGAGAAAGGCGAGCGTCTCGGCGTTGCGCCACATCCAGGTGGGGAAGCGTGCGAACGGCTCGCCGCCGCCCGGGATGCGACCGTCCTCGACGCCGCGCACGATGCGATTCACCGACGCGACGTCGGGCCAATCGCCCTCGACGGCGACGATCTCGAAGCCGTGCCGCTCGATCAGCGCGCGCGTCAGGCGCGCGCGCAGCCGGTAGAACTCCGAGGTGCCGTGCGACGCCTCGCCGATGCAGACGATGCGGGCGTCGGCGAGCCGCTCGACGAGTGCGCCGAGGTCCGCCGTGTCGACCTCGTCGAAGCGCGACGCGCTCTCGCGCACCAGCATGGTGATCGACTCGGGGCGCCCCGGCGCGCGGCGGACGCGACCGTCCCACGCCTCCGGCGTCTCGTCGCCGCGCCAGCCCTGGACGCCGATCAGCGGCACGAAGCGGACGTCGCCGAGATCCTCGCGCTCGAGGCGTCCATCGGCGTGTCGCGTGACGCGCGTCAGCGTCTGCACGTCGCGCTCTGCGCCGACCGGGATCACCAGGCGCCCGCCGACGGCCAGCTGGTCGAGCAGCGCCTCGGGAACGGTCGGACCGCCGGCCGCGACCACGATCGCATCGTAGGGCGCGCCCGCCGGCCAGCCGAGCGTGCCGTCGGCGTGGTGCACCGTCGCATTGTCGTAGTCGAGCCGCGCCAGGCGTGCGGCCGCGATCTGCGCCAGCTCGTCGTGACGCTCGATCGTCTCGACTTGCTTCGCGATGCGCGACAGCACCGCCGCCGCATAGCCCGAGCCGCTGCCGATCTCGAGCACGCGATCACCGGGAGCGAGGCGGAGCGCCTCGGCCATCAGCGCCACGATGTACGGCTGCGAGATCGTCTGCCCGCATTCGATCGGCAAGGGCGAGTCGCGATAGGCGAACTCGGCGAGCTCGGCGGGCAGAAACGCCTCGCGTGGCACCTCGCGCATGGCGGCGAGAACACCGGGATCGCGCACGCCTCGAGCCTCGATCTGGCTCGCGACCATGCGCTCGCGCTCTACTCTCCTGTCGTTCACGGCTGCCTCCTGGAGACGGCACCGCCCCGCCGGTGTGTGCTCCGTTCGCACACCGGCCGGAATGCTTGCCCTCGACGCCTGCAAGCCGGCGGCCACCGCTCGTGAGCACGCCGATCGGTCTCCGTACCGGCTCGATTCCCGGCGGCGCGACGGATCGCGCGCGCGCCCTTCGGAATTTCCGGAATGCCACGCGCGGGATGCCGGCACGGCGAAGGGGGCTCGGCGCCGGCACGGGTACGTCGCTTGCTGCTGCAAGAGGTACCGGCAGCGACGCCGGAAGGGAGGGCGAGAGATGGCCAGCGCGCTCGGGAAGATCGAAGTCCAGCGGCTCATGACGCCGGTCGTGAAGACCTTGCAGCGCAACGACCAGCTGACCATCGCCGACGACGTGATGCGCGAGCAGCGCATCCGGCACCTGCCCGTGCTCGACGAGGATGGTCTGGTGTGTGGCGTGGTGAGCCAGCGCGACCTGTTCCGCGGCGCGCTCGCGAAGGCGCTCGGCTACGGCCAGACCGCGCAGCAGAAGATGCACTCGATGCTGCTCGTGAAGGAGGTCATGTCGACCACCGTGGTGACGATCGGACCGCACGAGCCGCTCGCGAACGCGGCGCGGCTGATGCTCGAGCACAAGGTCGGGTGCCTGCCGGTGCTCGACGGCGAGAAGCTGGTCGGGATCCTCACCGAGAGCGACTTCGTGAAGATCGTCCTCGACCTGCCGAACGCCTGAGAGCTCCGGGCGCGTCCGCGATGGGGGCGTCCGTTCGAGCGCCGTGCACGTCCACCGGGGAGGGCAGGGCCGTTCCGGCTCCAGTCCTCCTGTCGTCCGCACGTCTTGACGCGAAATGAACTTCGTGTTTCAAGAGTCGTGTCATGCGAGTGCCCAAACGGACAGCGGCACTCGCCCAGGAGGACGACACGTGCGCAAGATCACCCTCGCCGTCATGCTCGCGGCGGCTCTGTTCGTCGCCGTCACTGGCGACGCCGTCGCCGAGCATCCCCCGCAGCCCCAGACCAAGGAGAGTCGGGACGCCCTGACCCCGGACGCAGCACTCGAGCTGCTGCGTGCCGGCAACGCGCGCTTCGCATCCGGGGCCCCGTTGCAGCGCGACGAGCTGCAGGAGGTTCGCCTCACCAGCGGTGGGCAGTTCCCGTATGCCGCGATCCTCGGCTGCATCGACTCGCGCGTCGCGCCCGAGGTCGTGTTCGACACCGGCATCGGCGACGTGTTCGCCGCCCGCGTCGCGGGCAACGTCCTGGACGACGAGCTGCTCGGCAGCCTCGAGTTCGCGACCAGCGTCGCCGGTGCGAAGGCCATCGTCGTGCTCGGGCACACGCAGTGCGGTGCGGTCAAGGGCGCCTGCGACGGCGTCAAGCTCGGTCACCTGACGCAGACCCTCTCGCACCTCGAGCCCGCGGTCGCGGCCGCGAAGGCGCAGGTGCCCCCGCCGCACGACGCGCGCAACGCGACCTTCGTCGGGCGCGTGACCGAGCTCAACGCGGAGGTGACGGCGCGCGCGATGACCGAGCGCAGCCCGATCCTGCGCGCGCTGGTCGAGCAGGGAAAGCTGAAGATCGTGCCCGCGGTCTATGACGTGTCGAGCGGACGCGTCACGTTCCTCGGCTGAGCAGGGGAGGGCGCGCCGTGGCAAGCATCCTGACCCAGAATCTGCTCTCGCCGATCGCGCTCGCGTTCGCGCTCGGCGTCTTCGCGAAGCTCGTGCGCAGCGAGCTCCAGCTGCCGAAGGACGTCTACACCGGGATCTCGATCTACCTGTTGCTCGCGCTCGGGCTGCATGGCGGCGCGGAGCTCGCGCACGCGTCGCTCGCCAGCATCGCGTGGCCGGCGCTGGTCACCGTGCTGCTCGGTCTCATCACGCCGGTCACGTCGTACCTGGTGCTGCGCAGGATCGGTCGCTTCGGCGTCCAGGACGCGGCCGGCATCGCGGCGCACTACGGCTCGGTCTCGGCGGTGACGTTCATCGCCGCGCAGCAATTCACCCAGGCGATGGGGGCGAGCCCCGAGGCGTTCATGCCGACGCTGCTCACGCTGCTCGAGAGTCCGGGCATCCACCTCGCGCTCGCGATCGGCGCGGTCAACGCGGGCGCCAGCGGGCGCCCGCTCGGCGAAACGCTGCACGAGGTGCTCACCGGACGCACCATGATCCTGCTGGTCGGCGGGCTCGTGGTCGGCTTCGCCATGGGCGACAAGAATTGGCAGGGAATCGCCGCATTCTTCGACACGCAGGGCGCGGCGTTCAAGGGCGCGCTGGTGATCTTCCTGCTCGAGATGGGCATCGTCGCCGGCTCGCGGCTCGCCGATCTCGCCAAGGCGGGCCCGTTCCTGCTCGCCTTCGGCACCGTGATGCCGGTCCTGCACGGTGCGCTCGGGGCGGCGCTCGGCAGCCTTGCCGGGCTCGGCGTCGGCGGTGCGACCGTGCTCGCGGCGATGGCGGCGAGTGCCTCGTACATCGCAGCCCCGCCGGCGGTCCGCCTGACGTTGCCCGAGGCCAATCCCACCTACTACTTGACGTCGGCGCTGGCGATCACGTTCCCGTTCAACATCCTCGCCGGCATCCCCCTCTACTTCGAGATCGCGACCCTGATGCAGGGCGCGTGAGGAGCGACGCATGCACACCGTTCCGTTGAAGCTCGTGACCATCGTCGCGGAGCCCGTCCTGGAAGAGCAGCTGACTGCACTGCTGCACCGCCTCGGCGCGCGCGGCCACACCGTCACCGACTCGCGCGGCGCCGGCTCGCGCGGCATGCGTGCGTCCGATCCGCCGGGCGGCGGCGTCCGCATCGAGGTCGTGGTCGGCCCCGACGTCGCCGATCGCATCCTCGCCCACGTCGCCGAGCACTACTTTCCGACCTACGCCGTGATCGCCTTCGTGAGCATCGTCGAGGTGGTGCGCGGGGAGAAGTACGTATGAGCGCCGCGGGTCCGCTGCCGCTGGTCGGTCGTCGCGTGCTGGTGACCGGAATCGCCAACGAAGCCTCGCTCGCGCTGCCGATCGCGCAGGTGCTGCGCGCCTCCGGTGCCGAGCTGGTCTGCGCGGGGCTCGGCCCGACGCCGTATCATGGGGCCCTGTCGACGGCCGCCGAGCAGTACCTGGGCGGTGCGCGCGAGGCTTTCGAGAGCACGGTTCGCGAGCACCTCGGTGCGGACGTCCCGGAGCTGATCGCGGACGTGACGCTCGACCCGAGCCTCGAGGACCTCGCCGAGACGCTGCGGCTCCGGGACTTGCAGCTCGACGGTATCGTGCACGCGGTCGCGATGGACCGCACGATCCGCGGCGGGGCGGCGAAGCCTCTGCTGCAGGTGACGCGCGAGGAGTTCCTCGACTGCATGAGCGCGTCGGCCTACTCGCTGCTGGCGCTGGTGCGGGTGCTGCTGCGTGCGCACGTGCTGCGCGAGGGCGCGTCGATCGTGGCGCTCAGCTACCTGGGCGCCGAGCGCGTGATGTCGCACCCGTACCGCAACATCGGCGTCGCGAAGGCGGCGCTCGAGCGGCTGGTGCGCGAGCTCGCGGCCGAGCTGGGGCCCACCTTCGGCATGCGGGTGAACGCCGTGCGCTTCTCGCCTTGGAGCCGCAGCAAGGCCGGCGGCGCGATCCCCGGTCTCGAGGAGGCGGTGGCCCATGCCGCGAGCCGGGCCCCGCTGGGCAACGCCGATCCGGCCTCCCTCGGCTGCGAGGTGGTGCACCTGCTGCGCCCCGGCCTGGGCGTGACCGGCGAGGTCCGGCACGTGGACGGGGGCTACCACGTGCACGGGTGACGGGCGCGGGTCAGGCGCTGCGGCGGTTGCCGAGGATCGGCTTCAGAAGCGACGACACCATGCAGTGCTGCTCGATCGGATGGCGCAGCGGCAGCGCGGTGTTGACGTTGTAGCGGTTGCAGCGCCCCACGCGCTCGCGGCTCAGGAAGCCCGCCTCTTCGAGCTCGGAGACGATGCGCTGCACCGCGCGCTCCGTCACGCCCACCCGCGTGGCGACGTCGCGCATGCGCACCTCGGGGTTCTCCGCGATGCAGATCAGCACGTGTGCGTGATTGGTGAGGAACGTCCATGGAGCGGGTGCGGCGCTGGCGGTCGCTGCTCGGGACGAGCGGGGCACGGGGCGTCGCGTCGGCATGAGCTCCTCACGTCGGGGCGATTCACGAGAAGCGAATCGCGCTGAGGACTTCGTCTATCACGGCAGGTGGAGCCGGTTCAACGCGGCTCGCGCGCGCAACGCTCACGCGATGCCCGGACACGACGAGCCGGCGCGTGCGCCGGCGTGCGCGTGTCGCTAAGGCGTCGGTGGCGGACCGACGTGCTCTACCTGATGGCCTTCCTGGGCGGGATCGCGGGCTCGCTGCACTGCATCGGCATGTGCGGCGTGTTCCCGACCTCGCTGGCACGCACGCCGGGCGTGCATGCGCTGCGCCGGCAGCTGCTGTACAACGCGGGCCGCCTCAACACGCTCGCCTTCGTCGGCGCGCTGAGCGGTGCCCTCGGTGCGGCGGTGGCCGCGACCGGGCCCTTTCGCACCGCCGAGCGCGTGCTGGCGGTCGTCGCGGGCGGACTGATGATCGTGATCGGGCTCGAGATGCTCGGCCTGGTCGGGCGCTTCTCGGCGCGCGCTGCGGCGCTCACGCAACGCACGCTGACGCGCTCGCTGTCCGGAGTGCTCGCGTCGCCGTCGCCCGCGGCGCCGCTCGCGCTCGGCATCTTCAACGCGTTCCTGCCGTGCCAGCTGATCTACGCGTTCGCCGCGCGCGCCGCCGCGACCGCGTCCGCGCTCGACGGCGCGCTGCTGATGCTCGCGTTCGGTTTGGGGACGATTCCCGCGATGCTGACGCTCGGCATGACGCGCACCCTCGCCGGACCGCGCGTGCGGCACCACCTGTCGCGCGTGTCGGGCGTGCTGGTGATCGTGTTCGGGATCGTGACGGTCCTCCGTGGTGCGCTGCCCGGTGCCGGGCACGAGCTGATGCACGGCATGCACGACCACGCGGCGATGCAGGAGCACGCCGCGGAGACGCCCCGGTCGGAGGAGCCGCCCCCACCGCACGTCCATCCCCCGGGTCACGCGCAGTGAAGTGCCCGCGCGGCGCGCCCGTCAGTGGGAGATTCCGAGCGCGACCGCGATCCCTGCCGTGATCAGCAGCTTCAGCGACGCGACCACGCCGCTCGCCGCGAACCACGTGGCGAGCTTCAGCGTTCCGTTGTGGCGCTGTGCGACCGCGACCGCGAGCGGGATCGCGAGGTAGCTCACGGAGATGCGCACGAAGTCGTTCTGGCGCAGATGCGCCCACAGCGGTCCGCCGAGGAACAGGTAGATCAGGCACGCGCCGACGAGGATCGCGAGGAACTGCCCCCGGCTCAGGCCGAGCGCCGTCCACGGTCCGGATACCGGAAGCGGGGCGAAGAGGCGGAAGCGCTCCGCCGGTCGATCGTGCATGGGTTGCATCAGCCTCTCTTCCTGGTGAGCGGTCGAATCATTCGCATCGCTGCGGCTTCGCCAGCGGCCCTTTCGCAGCGCTGAGAACCCTCCGCGCCCGGAGAGCCGCGAAATCGCAGGCCCGGTACGTGGCATAGCCCTTGCCATGACGCCGCGCCGACATGTCTGACGAACGGGAGCACATCCTGCGCCAGATCGATCGGCAGCGCGCGACCTTCGCTGCTGCCACCGGCGTCGACGTTCCACCGCCGGCCATCACCCACGGGCTCGTGCGTGTCGCTCGCGCGATCGCACACGGCCATTTCCGCGGATTCCTGGAGGCGTTGGCAGCATGAGCACACGCAAGCCCCGGAACAACGCGCTGCTGGCGCTCATGCTGGCGGTGGCGAGCTTCCTGTCGATCTCCGCCATCGTGCGGACGGCGCTCGGCGCCGAGATCGTGGTCGCGGAGGAGGAGCAGCTGCGCCACGGGAAGGTCCTCTACGCGAGCTACTGCTCGGGCTGTCACGGCGTGAACGGTGACGGTCAAGGACCGGCGGCAGCGATGCTGATCGTCAAGCCGCGCGACTTCACCAGCGGCCTGTTCAAGTTCCGCTCGACGCCCAACGGCACGCTGCCCACCGACGCCGACCTGATGCGCACGATCACCCGGGGCGTGAACCGTACGTCGATGCCGGAGTGGTCGCTGCTGCCCGAGCGCGAGCGCATGGCGCTGGTGCAGTACGTCAAGTCGTTCTATCCGGGCTTCGCGGAGAGCGGTCCGGGGCGTCCGATCTTCATCCCCGCACCGCCCGCGACGCTCGGCTCGCCGGAGTCGATCGCGCGCGGTCGCCAGCTCTACGAGATGCTCGAGTGCGGGCGCTGCCACGGTCCGAACGGTCTCGGCGACGGACCGTCGGCCGCGACGCTCGCCCCGGACAGCTGGGGCAACCCGCAGAAGCCGTTCAACTTCACCAAGGGCGCGCTGAAGAGCGGTGCTGCGCCGGAGGACGTGTACCGGACGTTCATGACCGGTCTGAACGGCACCGCGATGCCGTCGTACGCCGACGTCTTCGACGAGCCGGACGGCGAGAACGTCAAGCCGGGCGATGCCTGGAACCTCGTCTCGTACGTGCTGTCGCTGCGCACGCCGAGCCGGCCGGGGACGCAGGTCGCGAGCGAGGAGGGAGCTGCCGTCAACGCCGCGTACCGCGGTGACCTGGCACGCGCCGGCTATACCGCGCCGTTGCCCGAGCCCGCGCAAGCCGGGGCGAACAAGGAGTCGAAGCCGTGATCGCGACCGTCGACCGACGTCCGCTCGTCAATCTCACGCTGGTCCGCTGGCACCTGATCGCGAGCTCGATCTTCCTCGCCATCTCCCTGCTCGGCGGGCTCGCGTACGCCTTCCAGTTCAACAACATGTACCCGTTCGCGGGCATCGAGTGGCTGTCGCCCGGACGCGTGCGCATGGTGCACACCAACATGGCGGCGTACGGCTTCATCGCCAACGCCTTCATCGCCGGCATGCTGTTCGCGATCCCGCGCCTGACCAAGCGTCCGATCCTGTCGGACCAGCTCGGCATGCTGATCTTCGTCGCCTGGCAGCTGTGCATGGTCTTGACGATCGGCGGGCAGCTGCTCGGCTACGGACAGGCGATCGAGTGGGGCGAGACGCCGATCTTCGTCGATCCGCTGATCGTCGTCGGCCTGGTGCTGCTGGTGGTGAACATCGCGGCACCGATCGTCACCACCGCCGAGAACGGGCTCTACGTGACGCTCTGGTACTTCCTCGCGGCGTTCGCGTGGACGGGCCTGGTCTACTTCATGGGCAACTACCTGCCGCAGTTCTGGGTGCCCGGCACGGCCGGTGCCGCGATCACCGGGCTCTACATCCACGATCTCGTCGGCCTGTTCGTGACGCCGATCGGCTGGGGTTTGATGTACTTCTTCGTGCCGCTCTTGCTGCGCAAGCCCATCTGGAGCCACGCGCTGTCGCTGATCGGCTTCTGGGGCCTCGCGTTCTTCTATCCGATGCAGGGCGTGCACCACTTCCTGTTCAGCCCGATCCCCATGTACGCGCAGTACGGCGCGGTGGTCGCGACGATCGCGATCGAGATCGTGGTCTTGACGGTGCTGGTGAACTTCTTCGGCACCCTGCACGGGCGCTCGGAGGCGGTGCGCGGCAACCTCGCGATCCGCTGGTTCTACACCGGCATGATCATGTACGGCATCACCTGCTTCCAGTGCGCCTTCCAGGTAACGCTGACCTTCCAGAAGGTGATCCACTTCTCGGACTGGGTGGTCGGCCACGCGCACATGGTCATGTTCGGCGTGTTCGGCTTCTGGATCTTCGGCTTCTTCGTCGAGCTGTGGCCGCGCGCGGTCGGTCGCGCATGGGTGCATCCGCGGCTCTTGACGATGCACTACTGGTTCACGGTCATCGGCCTCATCCTGATGATCATCGACCTCACCGCCGCGGGCCTCGTGCAGGGCTACAGCTGGGGAGCGCTCAGCCACTGGAGCAAGTCGGTCATGGACTCGATGCCGTTCTGGTGGGTGCGCAGCGTCGCCGGCCTGATGATCATCGCGGGTCAGGTGTTCTTCTTCTACGCCCTGTGGGCCACGGCGCGCCGCCCTGCCGAAGGCACGGTCCCGGCGCCGATTCCGGCGGAGGCTGCCTGAGCCATGGAACGCTTCGGAGTCACCTTCCTCGTCACCGGCGTCGTGACCTTCCTGCTGGGCTTCTTCCTGCAGGGGCTGATGCCCGTTCTCACCATGCGCAAGGTGCCGATCCGCACCGTGCAGGAGGTCGCGGCGAGCGTCCCGGCCGAGTTCTACCAGCTCGCCGAGGATTATCCGGTCGAGTTCCAGAAGAGCTTCGGCACGCCGGATCCGACGAGCTTCGCGAAGGCGATCCAGCAGGGCCGCGACATCTACATCAGCGAGGCCTGCTGGCACTGCCACTCGCAGTTCGTGCGTCCGGTCGCGAACGAGAACCTGCGCTTCGGTCCGGTGTCGCAACCGAACGAGTACCAGAACGAGATGATGCTGCCGCACCTCTTCGGCACGCGGCGCGTCGGGCCCGACCTGATCCGCGAGTCCGGCAAGCGCTCCAACGACTGGCAGGTCGCGCACCTGTACGACCCGCGCAGCGTCGCACCGTACTCGGTGATGCCGAGCTACACCTGGTTCTTCGACAAGGACAAGCGGCCCACCGATCGTGCGCTCGCGGTGGTCGCGTATCTGCAGTGGCTCGGCAGCTGGGTGAAGGACGGCGTGGTCACCGAGCCGGGCCTGCCGGCGGCGGGAGGGCAGGGATGAGCACCCCGCGTCGGTTTCCGTGGCTGACGGCGAAGAACGTCGCCGTCTACGGCCTGGCGATCGGCATCCCCGCGTTCGGGGGCGTCGCTTTCGTCTACAAGATGACCGAGTTCACGATGACCATCGTGAACTCGGACGTCGCCGGCTTCGGGGCGACCGCCGTCGCGACATACTTGACGGGCATGCTGCCGCTGCTGATGCTCACCTTGTGGGCGATCTTCTCGGGCCGCTTCCGTGACGTCGAGCGGCCCAAGTACCGGCTGTTCGAGCTGCACGACGAGATCGAGCGCGGCGGCGAGCTGAAGACGGAGGGGACCCGTGGCTGACGGACATGCGCACGACGAGACCGCGGCGACCGGCCGCCGCAACTTCCACGCGCCCGCGGATCTGCCGGATCCCGGACCCATCGCCGTGAGCCCGCGGCAGAGCGCCGCGATCGCCTCGCAGCCGACGCAGCAGCTCGACGACCAGTACCAGGTGTACGAGTCCAACCCCGCGCCGTGGTGGGTCGGCCTGTTGTGGCTCTGCTACCTGATCGGCGGCGCGACCTACCTGATCGTCAACCTGTCGAAGTGACGGGCGTGGCGGGCTGGCGCAGATCCGCGGCCGGCTCGTCGTGCGCCGGCTGCTCGCACTGCGGGCTGCCGCTCGGCCGGTATCCGGTCGAGGGAACGGTCGCAGGCGAGGCGGGACGGTTCTGCTGCGTCGGCTGCCTGCTCGCGATGCAGGTGACGCGCGCGCGCGGCGACGCCGGTGCCGCCTCGAGCCTGCTCGTGCGGCTCGGCCTCGCGATCTTCTTCGCGATGAACGTCATGATGACGAGCATGTCGAGCTACGTGCCGCACGTGTACGGCGACGCCGCGGGCACCGCACTCGACGGTCCGCTGTTCGCGGTGATGCGCGTGCTCGCCGCGTGCTTCGCGCTGCCGGTGCTCGCGATCCTGGGCGGGCCGATCGTGCGGGCCGCCTGGTCCGCGCTGCGGCACGGCCGTGCCAGCAGCGACGTGCTGGTGCTGATCGCGGTGCTCGCGGCGTACGGGCTGTCGCTGCGCAACGCCGTCGCGGGACGGAGCGAGATCTACTTCGACACCGCGGTGATGCTCCTGATCTTCGTCACCGCCGGACGGTGGCTCGAGGCGAAGGCACGTGCCGAGGCGGGACGCGCGATCCGCACCGTGCTCGCACCGCGGCCGACCGAGGCGCGGCGCATCGACGCGCACGGCGTCGCGAGCGACGTGGCGCTCGACGAGCTGGTACCGGGCGACGTGGTCGAGGTCGTACCGGGAGCGGCGTTTCCGACCGACGGCATGGTCCTGCGCGGCGAGGCGGCGGTCGACGAGTCGGCGCTGACCGGCGAGAGCCGGCCGGTGCTGAAGGGGCCGGGCAGCCCCGTCGCCGGCGGCACGTGCAGCATCGACGGCCTGCTGCGCGTGCAGGTGCGCGTGCGTGCCGCGGACAGCGCCGCCGCGCGCATCG
>JAIEPK010000265.1 GCA_019749875.1 Candidatus Binatia bacterium
GTGCGGGATCTGCGTCACGCCGGCCGACGAGCCGACGCCGTCGCCGCGGCCCACGCCGACCCCGACGCCGTCGCCGACCCCGAGCCCGACCCCGAGCCCGACGCCGTCGCCGCGTCCGACGCCCTCGCCGGTTCCGTCGCCGAGCCCCGATCCGGTGTGCCTGCGTGCCGGCGAGACCTGCAGCCTGGTCCGGCCACCGTCGTGCTGCAGTGGGCTCGTATGCGGCGTGGATCCGCTCAAGGGACCGCGCTGCCAGCCGGGCTGAGGGCACCGCACGCTCGCGACGGACGCGCCGCGAGAGTGCGCACGGAGAATGCGAACGCGAAAGCGGCCTCGGTGTTCGGTCACCGAGGCCGCTTTTCCGTCGCGAGCTTCGCGGGGGCCGCGGTCGACGTCGAGCAACCGTACGCGGGCTGCGCTCGACGTCGTCGGGTGGTGTGCGCTAGCGCTTGACGTCCACCACCTGCACCTGGGTGAACTCGTTGTAGCCCCACTTGCCGTTCTCGACGCCGACGCCGCTCCACTTGTGGCCACCGAACGGCTGGAGCGGCGACAGATCGATGTGCTGGTTCACCCACACCGTGCCGGACTCGAACTCGCGGGCGACCTCCTCGGCACGGTCGACGTTCGACGACCACACCGAGCCGCCGAGACCGAAGTGCGTGCGGTTCGCCTGCTCGAGCGCGTCGGACAGGTGCTTGTACTTGATGATCGGCAGGGCCGTCCCGAACTGCTCCTCGTCGACCAGCTTCGCGCCCGCGCCGAGACCGGTGACGATCGTCGGCGGCAGGAAGTAGCCCTTCGAGCCCATGCGCTCACCGCCGACCTCGATCTTGCCGCCCGACTTCTTCGCGTCCTCGACGAGACCCAGGACCTTCTGGAACTGCATGTCGTTGTTGATCGGGCCGAGCTCGACGTCCGGCTCCATGCCGTTGCCGACCTTGGTGCGCTTGGCGCGGTCGACGAGCTTCGCGACGATCGAGTCGTGCAGCTGCTCCGGCACGTAGAGGCGCTTGATCGCCGCGCAGACCTGGCCCGAGTTCTGGAACGCGCCCCAGAAGAGGCCTTCCGCGACCTCGTCGGGATTGACGTCGTCGAGCACGATCGCGGCGTCGTTGCCGCCGAGCTCGAGGGTGACGCGCTTCAGATCGTCGGCCGCGGCCAGCATGACCTTCTTGCCGGTCGCGACGCTGCCGGTGAAGGAGATCTTGCGGATCTCGGGGTGGCGGGTCAGCTCGGCGCCGAGGTCGTTGCCGCCCGAGAGGACGTTCAGCACGCCGGCCGGAAGCACCTCGCGCAGTGCATCCGCGACCATCAGCGTCGACAGCGGCGTGTACGGCGACGGCTTCGCGACGACGGTATTGCCGGCGAGGAACGCCGGCGCGAGCTTCCACGACAGCAGGATCACCGGGAAGTTCCACGGCGTGATCGCGGCGACCACGCCGAGCGGCTTGCGCACGACCTGGATGCGCTTCGCGCCGTCGTCCTGCAGGATCTCCGGCTGGATCTCGAGGCTCGCGAAGTACGAGAACCACATCGAGGCGCCGAAGATCTCCATCATCGCCTGATTGACGGGCTTGCCCTGCTCCTGCGAGAGCACCGGCGCGATGTCGTTGACCTTCGCCTGCAGCGCCGCGGCGCACTCGTTGAGCTTCTGGCGGCGGAACGCCTCGTCCTTGCGCCAGGTCTTGTAGGCGTTCGCGGCCGCGTCCACCGCTTGATTGACGTGCTCCTTGCTGCCGCGTGCGCAGGTGGCGAACGGCTCGCCGAACGCGGGGTTGATGACCGGATCCTGATCGGCCGTGTTCAGCATGCGGCCGTCGATGAGCATCCCGTAGCTCTGCATTCCTCTTGCTCCTTCTCGACTGACGTTCGCGTCGGCGTCGCCGACCACGAAGCGTCGAAGACGCACCGGGCGTCTTCGACGGACGGACGATTGACGGATCGACGAGGCGGCTCGTCGCGAATCGGTGCTTGGACGAAAGGCGGGTCTTCGGCATCCTATGACGGAGGTCGTCCCGGGCCGCAACCGGGTCCGGCCCCCCTGCCAGCCCACGACGAGGACTCGATGCCCCGACGCTCCCACGGCAATGCCGCCCGCCTTCCGACCGCTCGACGACGCACCGCAGCAGCGCTGCGCCTGCCCGCAGCCGCCCTGGTCTTCATCTGCGTCGTCCTGATCACCTGCCACGCGGCTCTGGGCGCACCCGTGACGGTCATCGGCTGCGACCAGGCGGCGTCCGCGATCCAGATCACGACGTCCGGCGACTACGTCCTCGACCCGTCGTGCACCTACACGACCGGCATCACGATCTCGGCGTCGGACGTCGATCTCGATTGCCGTTACGCAGTGCTCGACGACGTCGAGCGCGACGACGGTCGCGGCATCACCATCACCGCGCCGAGCGACGTGGCGCTGCGCAACGTCCGCGTCCGCCGCTGCGACATCCGCCACTTCCTGAACAACGTTCGCGTTTCGCGCGAGGGGTTCAAGGATCTCGCCGAAGGGCACGAGTACGACGTCCAGTACGAGAACGTCGTGATCGAGAGCAGCCGGCTCAGCGACTCGCGCGGCAGCGGCGTGTTCGTGAACGGCTATGTGACCGGCGTCACGCTGCGCAACCTCGACATCTCGGGCTCGGGCAGCGTCGGCATCTACCTGGAAGCCGGCTCGAAGGGCACGCTGGTCGAGCGCAACCACGTGCACGACAACGGCTACGGCGACGTCACGCCCGAGGGCATCCCGTTCGTCGTCGGCGGCGTCGAGATCCGCTATCTCAGCACCGGCCGCGAGGGCATCGCGATCGACGGCTCGCGCGACAACGTCGTGCGCCGCAACGTCATCGAGCGCAACTCGTACGGCGGCATCTTCCTGTACAAGAACTGCGGCGAGTACTTCACGCAGCAGCCCGGCCAGTGGTGGACGCGACGCTACGGCGCCGACGGCAACCGCATCGAGAAGAACCGCATCAGCGACGAGTACACCGGCGTGTGGATCGGCTCGCGCATGGCCGAGAACACGCTCTTCATGGACTGCAGCGACGCACCGTACTCGACCGGACCGCTCTCGAGCATCCGCCTCGACTACGCGAAGCAGAACGTCGTCGACCGCAACGTCTTCACCGACGTCGCCTACGGCATCCGCGTCGAGGACGACGGCAACGCGATCACGTCGAACCGCTTCCGCGGCAGCGACTCGACCGACCAGGCGGTGCTGGTCGGCACCCTCTACCGGACGTCGGTCCTGGCGCGGCCCGTGAGCGGCACGACGATCGCGCGCAATGTGTCCTCGATCCGCGACAACCTGGCCCCGTTCGGGTGGATCCACGGCCACACGGGCACGACCTTCGAGCGCAATCGCGCGCGCGGCCGGCTTGCGACGCTCGTGCCGGGCGTGCAGCCGACGATCAACTTCCACCTGTTCGTCAAGCAGATCCTGCCGGGCTCCTGACGCCCGGCGGCTCACTCGAGGAGCAGCGCCCGGTGTCCCGTCGGCTCAGCGCAAGCGCACCGGGGACGGCGAATCGAAGCGTGCGAAGTCTCGATCCTCGGTGAGGATCTCGGCGACTCCATGCTCGCGGCACACGGCCACCAGCTGGGCATCGAACGCGAGGTTCCCCGCGACCGACCCGGCGCGACAGGCCTCGGCGAAGGTCGTCGGGAAGGTCGGCCCGGAGAGGAGCAGCCGGATCGAGGGACTCTCGAGGAGTCGTTCGAGAAACAGGAGAGCAGTCGCCAGATCGGTCGCCGGGGTGAAGATGCGAGCGTGGGTGACGACGCGGACGAACTCGCCGAGGCAGAACACGGGCAGCGCCCACGGGGTGCTCCCTTCGGCGAGGGTCTCGAGTCGCCTCAAGGCGACCGTGTGGAGCGGCATCTCCTCGCGGTGCGCATATACGAGGACGTTCGTATCGACCGCGATCATCGAGGATCGTCGAGCAGCTCGTACAGGGCGTTTCGATCCGCGACGTCGATCGCGGGCAGACGTGAGCCGCGAACGGTGGGCGGCGAGAACCGGTACCTTGCGCGCGTCTCGGGCCTCGCAGCGAGCCGCGCACGCAGCGCCTCCTCGACCACCGCGCGCAGCGTCATGCCGTTCGCCGACGCGTAACGCCGCGCTCGCGTGAGCAGCCGGTCGTCGATCTCCAGGGTCGTTTTCATATGGGAGGCCCATATCACCGGGCCATCCCAGCCACAATCAAGGCGGCCCGTCCGGCCGCTGCCGTCGCCCCGGCGGTCGCGCTCCGGATCTACGCGCCGCGACGGTCGTGTCGCACCAACGGCGTCGCTCATCCCCAGACCGGCGGGCGCCGGGCGCGCCACGGCATCGCCTCCTCGAGCTGAGCCGCGACGCGGAACAGGGTCGCCTCGTCGGCGTAGCGCGCGGCGAACATCATGCCGATCGGCAGGCCGTCCGCCGATTGCCCGAGCGGCAGCGAGATCGCCGGCTGGCCGGTGAAGTTGAACGGCGGCGTGAAGCCGAACGTCGTCGCTTGACGGTGGTTCAGCTCCTTCGGGTCGAGCGTGGTCGGGTCGATGTAGCCGATCTCCGGCGGCGGGGTGATCATCGTCGGGCAGAGAAACAGGTCGTGCTCGTCCCACTGCGCGAGCAGCTCGACGATCAGGTCCTTCAGCACGTGCTCCGCCTGGAAGTGCAGCTCGGCGGTGACGCGCTTGCCGTTCTCCCAGATCCAGCGCGACAGCTTCTCGATGTCGTCCTCGCCCGGCGGACGCCCCAGCACCGCCGCGTGGTCGGCCATCATGCCGGCGAAGTTGCCCGCGCTCCACACGCCCTGCGCACGGTAGAGCTTGCGCCAGTCGACCCGCAGCGGCTTCTCGATCACGTCGTAGCCGAGCTCGCGGAGGGTGCGCACGGTCTGCTCGAGCGTGCGCGCGACGTCGGGATGCAGCTTCGTCCCCGACGGCGGATCCGGGTGGAACGCGATGCGCAGCTTGACGGGGCGCGCCGTCAGCTCCTCGACGTACGGACGATCCTTCGCGGGAGGCGCGAAGTACGCGTGCTTCTGCGGCCGGCCCGTCCAGTCGAGCATCACCGCCGAGTCGCGCACCGTACGCGACACGATGTGATTGACCGAGAACATGATGCCGCCCGCCTCGGGCGAGCGGATCGGGTTGCGGTCGCGCGTCGTCTTGAGCCCGACGAGGCCGCAGCACGCGGCCGGGATGCGGATCGAGCCGAGACCGTCGGAGGCGTGGCCCATCGGCACGATGCCCGCCGCGACCGCCGACGCGGATCCGCCGCTCGAGCCGCCCGAGATGTGCTGCGGGTTCCACGGATTGCGGCAGGGTCCGAGGTACGCGCTCTCGGTCGTGCCCGTGATGCCGAACTCCGGCGTGTTGCTCTTGCCCAGCAGGACCATGCCGCTCGAGCGGTAGCGGCGCACCAGCTCGTCGTCGTCCTCGCTGATGCGGCGTCCGAACCAGCGTGAGCCGTTGCTCATCGGCCAGCCCTTGACCGGCGTGTACAGGTCCTTGACGAGGAAGGGCACGCCGCGGAACGGACCGTCGGGCAGAGCGCCCGCGGCGTCGCGACGCGCGTCGTCGTAGCCTTCGTGGACGATCGCGTTGAGCGTCGCGTTGTGGCGACCGGCGCGCTCGATCGCGGCCTCGACCAGCTCGGACGGCTTCACCTCGCCCTTGCGGACCAGCTCCGCCAGACCGACGCCGTCGAAGGACGAGTATTCGCTGAAGCCCATGGATGCCCTCCGTTCAGAGAGCCGCATCCATGGCGCGCGCGTGCGGGGCGGTCAACAGCCGGATCATGCCGATCAACCAGCATCCCCTCGCCCTTGTCCGCCCGGCTGATTCTCCACCACCCGCGTGGCGAACCTCGTTCGGACGTACTCCCGCGCGCTCTCCGGGTTCAGCTTCACGGTGCCCGGGCCGCTTCGCACGAAGAAGTCGCCCTCCACTGCCCCCTCGAGCCCCTTCCATCTCAGGAACACCGGCTCAGGGCTGCGTTGGCAGCTCACGACGCAAACGGTCTTGCCCTGTACGATCTGCGTCTTCGGGTCGATGCACGTCCCGGCGCGGTCGCCGAGGCCATTGCGGACGACCTGCGCCAGGTGGAGCATGAACTTGTCGTCGCTCTCGAGCCGATCGTGCTCGATCCCGGCGATCGACCCGTCGTCAGCGACACCGATCAGCAGATCGCCGCCCTCGGTATTCAGGAACGCGGCAATCGTCTTGAGCACGGCGTGCGTGACGAGCTTGTCGTCTCGGCGGTCCTCCTTCAGGCTCCACCGCAGCGTCGACTTGAACTCGAGCGTCTTGGACTCGCCAGCCTTGATCAGCTCCTCGGCGTTGCGGTGCGCGCGCAGGTACTGATCGAAGAGGAAGTTCTTGACCGCCTCGCCGAACGCGCGGTCGTCGGTGATGCGCTTGTACAGCTCGAAGTTGGAGTCGACGATCTCCTGGATCACGCGCTCGACCTTCTGGTCGAAGGTGAGGCGCACGTTCTCGCGCGTGTTGACGCGCGCCGCGGCGTCGAGCCCGGCGTCCCCGTCGAGCTTCTCCATCATCTGACCAAGGGTCACGCGATGCTCGGGGCCGAGGTTCAGGCCGAAGCGTTCGTTGAGCGCGGCGATGATGCGCGAGAGGACCTCCAGCTCCTCGGGCGCCGTACCGTGCGGCGCACGGCTGCCCGCGGGGTCGAGCGTCCCTGGCTTGCGCTCCAGCGCGATCCTCCCGCTGCCCGTCTGCTGGATGCGGTACGACTCCATGTCGATGTTCTGCTGTACCTCCCGCGGCAGCGCCTCCTGATCCGCCGGCAGAAGTCGACGCAGGCTTCGCGCGAACGCGTAGAGCTTCTCGAGGTCCGCGTCTGCGAACGTCAGCACCTGGGCGAGGAAGGCGTAGAGCCGCACGTAGTCGGTCAGCTGCCCGCGGAAGTCCGCGCGCTCCTCCTCCGACATCTCCAGGAAGCGCTCGACGATGGGGCCCAGCGCGGCATAGAGCCGGTCCTGGGTCACCTTGGGGTCGAAGTAGAGCTTCGCGAACGCGGTCACGTCGGACTCGGTGTAAACCGGGTACGCGGCGAGGGTCGCCTGCAGCTCGTACAGCAGGTTCGGGTCGGTTGCCTCCGAGAGCAGCGTCGTCTCGTAGTAGGGTTCGAAGGCGGCCTTGATCTCGTCCGCCTCGTTGGCGAAGTCGAGCACCATCGTGCCCTTCTTCTCCGGGTGCGTGCGGTTGAGACGTGACAGGGTCTGCACCGCGTTCACGCCGCCCAGCTTCTTGTCGACGTACATCGTGTGCAACAGGGGCTGGTCGAAGCCGGTCTGGAACTTGTTCGCGACGATGAGGAAGCGGTACTCCGGACGCTCGAAGGTCTTCGCCGTCTGCCCATCGGGAAATCCGTTCATGCCCGACTCGGTGTACGACTGGCCACTGTCCTGCACCGTTCCGGAGAATGCCACGAGCGCCCTGAACGGGTAGTCGCGCTCGGCGAGGTAGCCATCGAGCGCCCGCTTGTAGCGCACCGCGTGCAGCCGCGACCGCGTGACGATCATCGCCTTGGCCTTGCCGCCGACCTCGCCCTGCCCCTGCGCCACGAAGTGCTCGACGCAGATCCTCACCTTCTCGCCGATCGCGTGCGGGTGCAGCTCGACGAACGACTTCAGCAGGTACGCGGCCTTCTTCTTGTCGTAGCGCGGGTCGTCCTCGATCTTCTTGAGCAGCCGCCAGTACGCCTTGTAGGTCGTGTAGCTCGCGAGCACGTCGAGGATGAAGCCCTCCTCGATCGCCTGACGCATGCTGTAGAGATGGAACGGAGCGAACTTCCCGTCGGCGCGCTGCTCACCGAAGAGTTCGAGCGTCCTCGGCTTCGGGGTGGCGGTGAAGGCGAACGTCGAGAGGTTCGGACGGCGGCCACGGCTGGCCATCTCGGCGAGGACGGCGTTCTCCAGCTCCTCCTCCGGCGTAGCCGCCGCGGACTCCTCCTTCTCCGCCTCGTCGAGCGACCCCGACGCGAGCACGGCCTTCAGGCTCTTCGTGCTCTCGCCCGACTGCGACGAGTGCGCCTCGTCGACGATGACCGCGAAGCGCTTGCCCGGGAGCTCGCCGATCTCCCTGGCGATCACCGGGAACTTCTGCAGCGTGGTGACGATGATCGTCTTGCCCGACTCGAGCGCCTCCTTGAGCTGGCGCGAGGTGGTGTCGATGTTCTCCACCACGCCGAGCGTCTGCTCGAACTGGCGCATCGTCGACTGGAGCTGGCGGTCGAGCACGCGGCGATCGGTGATGACCACGATCGAGTCGAAGACGCGCCGGTCGCTCGCGTCGTGCAGCGTCGAGAGCTGGTGCGCGAGCCAGGCGATGGTGAAGCTCTTGCCGCTCCCGGCCGAGTGCTGGACGAGATAGCGCTGCCCCGCACCGCGCATGCGCGCGTCGGCGACCAGCCGGCGAACGCAGTCGAGCTGCTGGTAGCGAGGGAAGATGAGGAAGCGCTTGCCGGTCTTTCGCCCCTTCCCGTCCTCCTCCTCGACCTCGTGAATGAACTGGCGCACGAGGTCCAGCACGCTGTCGCGCGACCAGGTCTCCTCCCACAGATAGGCGGTGGCGTAGCCGTTGCGCGTGGGCGGCACGGGTGGATTGCCGGCGCCGCCGAACTTGCCCTGGTTGAACGGCAGGAACCGCGTCTTCGCGCCGGCGAGGTGCGTGGTCACGAAGACGAGGTGCGGGTCCACGGCGAAGTGCGCGAGGCAGCGGCCGTACGCGAGGAGCGGCTCGCGCGGGTCGCGGTCGGTCCTGTACTGGCGGATCGCGTCCTCGACGTCCTGCGCGTTGAGCGGATTCTTCAGCTCGGCAGTGAAGATCGGGAGTCCGTTGAGGAACAGCGCGAGGTCGATGCAGCTCTCGTTCTTCGTGCTGTAGCGGAGCTGTCGCACCACGGAGAAGAGGTTCGCCGCGTGCAGGCGACGCGTCTCCTCGTTGAGGCCGCTCGCGGGACGGAAGTATCCGAGGCGGAACTTGCAGCCGGAGTCCTTGACGCCGTTGCGCAGCACGTCGAGCGCGCCTCGCCGCTCGATCTCGGCGGCGAGTCGCTTCAGGAACTGCTCGCGCACCGCCGCGCCGTGGTGATGCTCGAGCTTCTTCCACTCCTTCGGTTGGGTGGCGAGGACGAAATCCACCACGTCGCGCGGCAGGAGGCAGAGCGCACGGTCGTAGTCGTCGGGCTTGCGCTTGCGGTAGCCGCCCGGTGGGCTCTCGCCGTAGGGCTGCGGCGTCTCGCGCACTGACGTCGGCTCGCCGGCGCAGGCGTCGGGGCCGTGCTGGAGCAGGCCGCACTCGATCGCGTTCTCGAAGGCGCGCTCGGAGATGTCGGGGCTCACGCGACCTCTTCGCGCACGTCGATCTTGCCCGTTACCGCGGCAGAGATGAGCGCAGTGCGGAGTTCCTTGAGATGGTCGATGGCGTCTCTGACCTTGGCAGTAAGGGCGTCAAGCCGTTCGTGCTGCAGATTCAGGTGCGCGGCGATCTGTTCCTGCTCCCTGCGGGGCACCTGAGGCACGGGGATCGAGCCCAGTTCGCCACGAGTGATGTGCACCATCCCAATGATGCCGTGCGCCTGCTTCTCGACGTAGAACGTCACCGCTCGCAGCATCCAGTAGAGCCATAGGCTATCGCATTCGAAGTCGACAACTCGGAAGATGTGCTGATTCACGTAGTGGCGCCCGGGTCTCCACCAAATGAACGGGCCGAAGGAGGTGCCGCGGTTACCAGACCAGCCGAACAAGAGGGTTCCCTCGTCAGCCCAGTACTTCGCTGGCAAGACCCGATCCGTGAAGTTGAAGTTCTCGCCGCCGTTGAGATTCTCGATGCGGATGATCGGTGTTCCCTCGACAATCCATTCGTCCGGCTTGAACGCGAAGCCATTGATGAAGTCCGCAACGTGCTTCAGCGGCTTTACTTCCCAATGTGCCGGAATCTCCCCCAGCCACTCGACGCCGGAGTCCTTCATGGGGACGGTCGGGTCGAGGCCCTTGGTGACGGCGCGGTTGATGAGGGCGGTGCGCTTCTCCTGAAGCAGCTCGATCAGCCGCTCCTTCTTCGCCAACAGCGCATCGATCCGGGCCGTCTCCCGTTCGACAAATGCCGCGATGGCGCGCCGCTCCGGCAACGGAGGGAGGGCGACCTTACGCGCAGCCATTGCCGTCAGATTCATCCTCGACCTTGTAGCTCCAGTGGCAAGCACCGCGGCCGCATGAGCGGTGGCGGATAGCTGAAGTGACACGAACGCCGACATCGCGCCGCCGGACTTCAATCGGAACCGAAAGCAATCCGCCTTGACCATCGCCGGCTCAATGCCCTGCGGCGCGACGCAGGCACGTCCCACCGGATGGCCCTCATCGCCGAGCCCTGCGATGAGCAAGTCTCCAGCACGCACGCTGTGGTCGCCCAGTCCCTTGGCATAGGCTTCGTTGATGAATACCGCGTCTGCGCCGTCAAACCTTCCTTCGCCAATATTCTGTAGTCGCACCACGCGAACTCCACCGTAGGAGTAGTGCTCGGACTTTAGGGCGCTCCCAAATGGGCCGTCGCACCTGGACTCGGTGACGCGCGCGAGCGCCAGACACTCCCAGTGCGCCGGAATCTCACCCAGCCACTCGACGCGGGAGTCCTTGTAGGCCGGGTACGGCCGGAACCGCCGCAGCGCGCTCATCGCCACGGTCCTCCGGCCGACCAGACTCGGCCGAACGGCTCGCCGCGGCCGGCGGCGAGGAGGACCGGCCCGGCGAACGCAGCAACGACGTCGATCACTGCCGCAAGGTCCGGGGGAGCAGACGTCCCGGGAAGCCTGCGCACGAAGCCGGCCCACTGTGCGCCCTTGCCCTCGATTGCAGCGAAGTCGCGCGTCAGGGCCAGCGGCAGGCGGGTGGGCACCGGAGTCCCTCGTCGCGAAAAGGTGGCAACGATGGCGCGGGCGAGCACGGCACCATCGAAGGCTTCGGCTGCAGCCAGCGCGTGGACGTCGAAGAAGTCGCGCATGCGACTGTTCTGCGAGCCGAGCTCGACCATCGCGTGCAGCTTCTCGGCGATGGACGATTCCGGCCGATACGCGCGCAGCCTGGGACTCGGGAGATCGAGAAGGCTCGGATAGTCGATCCACTGCGGCTCCGGGAACACGGCGTCGCCGATGCCCACGTCGACCTGCACGGTCAGCCGCGCCGCGCCGAGGCGCGTCACGAGCTTGACTCGCTGACCGCCGTAGAGATTCTCGGCTCGGATCGGTGAGACCTGGACGGTCGCCGCGTCGAACTCGAGGCCGTCGGGCTCGACTCGCAGGGCGCAGAGATCCTCGAAGGTGGCCCGCAGCGACTCGGCGTCGAGCGCCCCGAAGCCCAGCAGGTCCGCGTCGCGCGTGGGACGGATCGCCTCCCCCAGCCAGACGAGCAGCATCAGCGCCCCCTTCAGCACGAAGCGCTCGGCGTGCGGCGAGCACGAGAGGCGATAGAGCAGGCGTTCGGTCGCATAACGCGCGAGGACCAGGTTCGGATCGACCCCCAGCGCCTTCGCGTGCCGCACGAGCCGCGTCTGGACCGACTGCGCGAGCCCGCCGGTCACACGACCACCCCCTCGACGTACGGCCGCATCACCCGCTCCACGCGGCACGCGCGAGCGGCCCGGTCGAGCTCGCGCATCGTGAAGCGTCGCTCGCGCCACGCCTCGCGGAGCGCCTCCACGGCAACATCGATCCCGACGCGATTTCGCGCCTTGAAGAGGTCGGCGATCGTCTTGGCGACGCCGTAGACGCGCACGCGCTGCCGTTCGATCTCGTGAACCTCGATCCCTTCGCGAAACGACGGTCCGCTGAACCGGACGACCCGCAGCCGGAGGCCGGCGACCTTCGGCGGGCGCTGGCCCCGTTCGATGGCGATCCAGACCTCGGCAGGAAGCTGGGTTCCGATCTGGTGGAACGCGAGCGCGGACAGCAGACAGATCACGCCGTCGCGAGATGCCGCCGCTGCCATCGCCAGCCCGTGGTGCTCCGTGACGTCCGCGTCCGCGAGGCAGTATCTCCCGGGGCCGATGCGTTCCAGCGTGCCGTCGGCCACGAGCCGCGTCAGCTCCTGCGTGTGGATGCCCGCGCGAGACACCGCACGAGCGGTCACGAAGCCCTTCGGCCTGACCAGACGCAGGATGCGCTGCCGAGCGGTCTCCGGCATGTGGGAAAAGGCCATCAGTTCACTACAAATGTCAACGAGATCCCACATACGCGGCGCAGGGACGAACCGTCGGGAACCCTCTCCCGACCCGAGGACTCGTCCGGCCCGAAACGCAGGCTGTCGGCATCGCCGCCGGAGGTGCCGACACTTTGCGTCGGTTACCCGGGCTGTCCGCCCGTCACCTCCGCCAGCATCCGCACGATGTCGCCCTCGATCGCCCGGATGTCGGCCTCGATCTCCTCGAGCGGGCGTGGCGGCCTGTACCGATAGAAGTAGCGGTTGAAGTTGATCTCGTAGCCGATGAGGCCTACCCGGCCGTCCTTGGGATCGCGCTTATCGGTGTCGATCCAGGCGTCCGGGACGTGCGGCGCGACCTCGCGGTCGAAGAAGGCGAGGACGCTCGCCGGCACCCCATCGGCATCCGCGGGGTCGTCGCCCTCTTCGAGCGACACGCTCTCGGTGTCGCGCAACTCGGAGTCGGGCTCCGGATTCCCGTCCTTGTCCCGGCAGATCCCGGCCGTCTCGTCGCGCTCGGAAAAAGCCGACAGGATCGCCTTGCGTGCCGGCGCGGGCAGCTTCAGACCCGCCGTGCGGGCGGCGTCGTCGAGCGCGCGCTCGAAATCGGAGCGGTCCTTGATCAGCGTGTCCGGGAACCGCCGCACGAGAGCGCGGATCGACTCCTGCAGCGCGCGCCCCTCTGCCTGCTCCTTCGCACCCGCGGCGCCCTTCTTCTTCGACAGCGCGAGCGACTGGAAGCCCTTCTCTTCCTCGAGCAGAGCGATGCGCTCCGGCGTCACGTGGAAGCTCAGCCGCAGCGGACGTTCGACGGTGATCTTCCGGAAGCCAAAGTGCGTCGTCGGGAACACGCGGCTGACGACGACCTCCTCGTCCTTGCCGTCCTTCGTGATCCTGCGCGTCTCGCCGTCGCGAAAGTCGGCGAGGAGCTTCACGATGTCCAGTGCCCGGTCCGGCGGGATCTCGCGGCGCTTGTCGCCGAGGCTCTTGCGCATCGGAACCCAGAACGAGCTCGCGTCGATGAGCTGGACCTTTCCCTTGCGAGCCGGTGCCTTGCGGTTCGTGACGACCCACACGTAGGTCGCGATCCCCGTGTTGTAGAAGAGCTGCTCGGGGAGCGCGATCAGCGCCTCGAGCAGATCGTGCTCCAGGATGTAGCGGCGGATCTCGCTCTCCCCGCTTCCTGCGTCCCCGGTGAAGAGCGGCGAGCCGTTCATGATGATGGCGATGCGCGAGCCTCCGTCCTTCGGCTCCTTCGCGTGCGCCAGCATGTGCAGCAGGAAGAGGAGCTGGCCGTCGCTGATCCGCGGCAGCCCCGCCGCGAAGCGTCCGGACGCGCCGCGATCGTGCTCGGCGCGCACGGCATCCTCGTCGCGCTTCCAGTCCTTGCCGTACGGAGGATTGGCGATCAGGTAGTCGAAGCTCCGTCCTGCGTGGCGGTCGTTCGAGAGCGTGCTGCCGTAGGCGATGTTGTCGGCATCCCGCCCCGTCGGGTCCTTCATGAAGAGATCCGACTTCGAGACCGCCCACGTCTCGGGGTTCACCTCCTGGCCGAACAGGTGGATCTCGGCCTCGGGATTGATCGGGTCTCGCAGCAGGTCGCCGTTCTTCCGGAGACCGCCGGTGACGTGCTCCTTGGTGATCATGAGCATGCCGCCCGAGCCGCAGCAGGGGTCGTAGACCGTGCACACGATGCCCTTGCGCCGGATGCGGTCCGCGTCGCCGGCGAGCATCAGCTCCACCATCAGGTGCACGACGTCGCGCGGCGTGAAGTGCTCGCCGGGGTTCTCGTTGAGCGCCTCGTTGAACTTGCGGATCAGCTCCTCGAAGATCGTGCCCATCGTGGGGTTGTCGATCCTGTCGGGGTGGAGGTCGACATTCTTGAAGCGCTCGAGCACCTGGAAGAGCAGGCCCGCCTCGTCGAGCTTGCTGATGGTGTTGTCGAAGTCGAACTTCTCGAGCACCTCGCGCATGTTGGGGCTGAAGCCCGCGATGTAGTTGCGCAGGTTGGCGGCGAGATGCGGCGCGTCCGCAAGGAGCTTCTCGAAGTCGTACCGGGAGGTGTTGTAGAAGGCGAAGCCCGAAGCGCGTCGGAGCTGCGCGTCGAGGTCGTCGAGCCCTTTTCCTTTGAGCTTGGCCTGCCGCTCGAGGACGCTCGCCTTGGTGTCCGCAAGCACGCAGTCGAGGCGACGAAGGACGGTGAGCGGCAGGATGACGTCCTGGTACTTGCCGCGCTTGAACGTGTCGCGGATGAGGTCCGCGACTCCCCAGAGGAAGCTGACGATCTCGCCGTGGTTCACTCGTCTACCGTCCGATCGATCATGGTCTTCGGGGCGTCACGGCACGATCGCTCCGGCGTGCTTCCTACCGTATGTCCGCCCAGGCCTGCTGCTCGATGCGCTTCTGGATGCGCCAGCCGTCCTTCGTGCGCACCAGCTCGTCGACGTAAAAGCCGCCGATCCAGAACAGCGACAGCGTGCCGTCCGACTTCGGGCGACCCATCGGATTGTAGAAGTGGACCTTGCTGGACGCGCGGTCGCCGTCGATCGACACGTCGAAGTTGCCGATGGTGTGCTGGCTCATCGGGAAGTTCGGCAGCACCTGCGCGAGCCACGCGCGGACCTCCGGGTACGCGCCCGCGACGCCACCCGAGCTCGTGTAGTCGACGTGCGCGTCGGGCACGAAGCAGGTGTCGAGCAGGTTCCAGTCCTTGGTGTCGATCGCCTTGCAGTAGCGGGTGAGCAGATCCTGGATCTCGAGGCGGTCCAGAAGGTAGGCGATCTTCGCGGGGTCGACGCTCATGCGGGTTCGCTATCGCCGTTGGGCGCGGGGGGCAACCGCCGCTTCAGACTCCGGTGAAGAGCACGTCGAGCGCGGCGATCAGATCGACTCGGCGCGCCGCGAGCGAGGCGACCGGCTCACCGAGCATCGAGATGGGTACGGCAGCCATCTCCTGGAACACGAGCACGTATTCGATGCGCTCCACCGTCGCGACCGGGTTGAGCCGCGAGAGGCGCGCGGCCGCCCACGTCTTCTTCGGTGACATCGGCACCACGACCCGCGTCGCAAGGTCCGACAGCAGCTCGGCCTGAACGTCCAGCAGGAGCGGAAAGGTTCCGCGGCGTGGATTCCGGAAGACGTCGAACTGCGCCATCAGAATCTTCGGATGCGGTCTCCGAACACCCCGTCACGATGGACACGGTCGTTGTAGGCCCGGATCGCATCGCGATTCTCGCAGAGCCACGCCTGCTGCTCGCGCGTTCGGATCTCGCTCTCGAGCGCGGCTTCGACGACGCTCGACAGGTTGATCTTGAGGCTCTTCGCCCGTTGCACGAGATCAGTGCGCAGCGACAGGTTGGTAGCGGTCTTTCGTGCACGCGTGGATGCGGACGCCATGTGCGCACACTATCTGCGCATCTCTTCCCCTCGCAAGCGGGCCGGCCGAGAGCTTGTCGCCCATGTCAAAGCCGCGACGTCTCCTCGAGCTCGCGCCCCACCGTCTCCGGCAGGAACGCGAGGATCAGCGCCAGTGCGACGAGAGGGAAGAGCGCCGTCGTCGCGACCGTCGGCCCCCAGCCGAAGACTCCCGCCGACCAGCCGAGGATCAGCGGCGACGCGAGGTACGCGGTGCGCCCGATCAGGTTGTTCGCCCACGCGAAGGCTTCGCTCCGGTACTCGGTCGGGAAGAGCTCCGCCGTGAAGGTATTCAGCACCGGCAGCACCGAGCCGGTGCCGAGGATGCCGAGCACGAGCGAGAACGTGAGCGCTCCGGGCGACTCGAGAGTGTAGCTCGACGAGACGCCGAGCGTGGTCAGCAGGAACGCCGCGACCGCACCCATGCGCCGTCCGATCACGTCGAGGACCTTTCCGACGAAGAACAGGAACGGCAGCGACGCGAGCGAAGCGATCGCGAGCGCGCTTCCGACCTGCGCATCGGTGAAGCCGCGCTCGGCGATCGCGAACTCCTTCCAGAAGGTCACTGCGTTCTGCGTGCAGAACAAAGTGAGAGCCCAGATCGCCGCGAGCTGGAACACCCGCGCGCGGTACGGCGTGCGCAGGATGCGGCCGAACGAGCGGTCGCGCGACGCGGCGTCGCCGGCGTCGCGCGCGAAGCGCTCGGTCTCGCGCAGGTTGCGCCGCGCGATCGCGATGATGATCAGCGGCACCGTGCCGACGAGATAGACGCTGCGCCAGCCCCACGGCGTCTGCAGCAGAAACGGCACGACGATCGCGCAGACGATCGCGCCGAGGCTCGCGCACGCCTGGATCACGCCGATCACCATGCCGCGCCGGTCCGCCGGATACTCCTCCGCCGCGTAGACCATCGCGACGGCATACTCGCCGAGGAGGAAGATGCGCGCGACCAGCTGGCAGACCGCGAACATCCAGACGTTGGCCGCGAACGCCGTCAAGAGCGAGAACAGCGTGTAGCCGACGATGGTCACCGTCAGGACCCGCTTCCGCCCCCAGCGGTCGGCCCGGTCGACGACGAAGTACGCGAGCACGTTGCCGACCGAGGCGAAGGACACCAACAGGCCCGCGTACACCGGATCGAGCCCCATGTCGGCGCGCAGGTTGGGCAGGATCTGCGCGAGGGCGAACAGGTCGTAGCCCTCGAAGAAGGTCGCGACGCTCAGGAAGAAGAACAGCCAGCGCTGGTACGTGGTGAGCCGCGCGGGACGCTCCGGCAGCGGAGCATCCGCGCGCGCGGACGAGATCGGCAGCGGGCTCGGCATTCCGCCTTATAGATTGAGCTGCTTCGGCGGGCGAACGACGATGTCGGCGACGTTGACGTGGATCGGCAGCGTCACCGCGTAGAGCACCGCGTCGGCGACGTCGTCCGGGCTGCCGAGCAGCTGGCGCATCATCGGCTGCAGCTTCTCGAACACCTCGTCCGGCATGCGCTCGCCGGGCTTGAGCTCGACCTGGATGCCGGTCGCGGCGACCATGCCGCCCACGACCTTCGGATCGAAGTTGCGCGCGAAGTTGGTCGCGATCGCACCCGGCATGACGTTGACCACGCGGATCGAGTCCTCCTCGAGTTCTCTCCGGAGCGTCGCCGAGATGCAGTTCACGGCGTGCTTGGTCGAGCCGTAGACGCCCGAGTCCGGACGCAGCGCCGCGATCGAGGACACGTTGACGATGTGCCCTTCCGCCTTGCAGGCGCGCATCGCCCGCACCGCGGCCTGGCAGCCGACGAGCAGCCCGAGGACGTTGGTCTCGAGCATCGTCCGCCACTGCTCGGGATCGCCGTCGACGATCGCCTGCGGAAACGAAACGCCGGCGTTGTTGACCATCACGTCGAGACGTCCGGTGTCGCGCACCGCGCGGTCGACCAGCGCCCGGACCTGCGCCGGGTCGCGCACGTCGTCGGTGCTCACCGTGGCCTTGCCGCCCGACGCCTCGATCTTCTTCCGCGACTCCTCCATCGCGTCGCGCGTGCGGCCGGAGAGGAGCACGTGCGCCCCCTCGGCGCCGAGACGCTCCGCGATCGAGCGGCCGATGCCGCTCGATGCCCCGGTGACGATCGCCGTCTTGCCCGCCAGTCGTTTCGCTTCGCCCATGGCCGCCTCCTGCTCGCCGATCATTCTGACGTTTTGAATCTGTTTTGTCAGTTTGTGGAGCGCCACGTTGACCCGCGCGCCCTCCTTTGTCAACGTCGGTCGCGTCATGGCCCGCGAGAGCATCGCCACGCGCGAGCGGATCCTCGGCGCCGCCTTCGTGCGCTTCGCCCGCTACGGCTTCCGGCGGACCTCGATGGAGGACATCGCCGGCGAGGCCGGCGTGTCGCGTGCCGCGCTCTACCTCCAGTTCCGCAACAAGGAGGAGATCTTCAAGAGCCTCGCCCAGGACCTGCAGGACCGCGCGCTCGCGCGCGCCGGCGAAGCGCTCGAGAGCCGCGGACCGCTCGCGGAGCGGGTCTGCGCCGCGATCGAGGGCAAGAGCCTGGAGATGCTCCGCATCACGCTCGAGTCGCCGCACGGCAGCGAGCTGCTCGACGAGACCGGGCGCCTGTGCGGCGACCTGGTCGCCGAGACCGAGCGGCGCTTCGCCGAGCAGCTGACGCGCGTGCTGCGTCGCGCCGCGAGCGACGGCGCGATCGACCTCGCCGCGGCCGAGCTCACCGCTCCGGCGGCAGCACAGCTGCTGCTGCGCGCCGTGCGCGGCCTGAAGGGGCCCGGCGTCAGCGTCGAGGACTACCGGAAGGGGCTCGCGACGCTGGTGCGCGTCTTCCTGAACGGCCTCG
>JAIEPK010000187.1 GCA_019749875.1 Candidatus Binatia bacterium
GGGCGACGCGCGGCCCGCGACCTGCGCCCCCGCTCAGCTCGCGGCGCTCGCGAGCGCGCGCCCGACGATCGCGCGCGCGTCGTCCTGGATGCGGCGCAGGTGGTCCGCGCCCTGGAAGCTCTCGGCGTAGATCTTGTAGACGTCCTCGGTGCCCGACGGACGCGCCGCGAACCAGCCGGACGCGGTCTCGACCTTGATGCCGCCGATCGATCCGCCGGCCGGTGCGTCGGACAGCGTGCGCGTGATCGGCTCGCCGCCGAGCTCGGTCGCCCCGAGCTCGTCCGGCGACAGCTTCTTCAGCGCGTCCTTCTGCGCGCGCGTCGCAGGTGCGTCGATGCGCTCGTAGGCGGGTGCACCGAACTCGCGCGTCAGCGCCTCGTAATGCTCGCCGGGGTCCTTGCCGGTGCGCGCGGTCATCTCGGCCGCCAGCAAGCACAGGATCGGTCCATCCTTGTCGGTGGTCCACACCGTGCCGTCGCGGCGCAGGTACGACGCCCCCGCGCTCTCCTCGCCGCCGAAGCCGAGCGAGCCATCGACCAGCCCCGACACGAACCACTTGAAGCCGACCGGAACCTCGACCAGCCTCCGCCCGAGACGCGCCGCGACGCGGTCGATCATGCTGCTCGACACGACCGTCTTGCCGACCGCCGCCGCGGCCGGCCAGCCGGGACGGTTCTGGAACAGGTAGTCGATCGCCACCGCGAGGTAGTGGTTGGGGTTCAGCAGCCCCGCGCTTCGCGTGACGATGCCGTGCCGGTCGGAGTCGGTGTCGTTGCCGAACGCGACGTCGAAGCGGTCCTTGAGCTGGATCAGGGTCGCCATCGCGTAGGGCGACGAGCAGTCCATGCGGATCTTGCCGTCGTGGTCGACCGCCATGAAGCGGAACGTCGGATCGATCGTGCGGTCGACGATCTCGAGGTCGAGGCCGCAGCGCTCCGCGACCGCGCTCCAGATCGGCAGGCTCGCGCCGCCGAGCGGGTGAACGCCGAGCTTCAGTCTTGCTTGACGAATCGCTTCGACGTCGACGACGTTCGTCAGGTCGCCGACGTACTCGCTGGTGTAGTCGTGGCGCTGCGCGTTCGACTCGAGCGCGCGCTCGAGCGGCACGCGTCGGACGTCGGCGAGCCCGCCCTCGAGCAGCTCGTTGGCGCGGTCCTGGATCCAGCCGGTGACGTCGGTGTCGGCCGGACCGCCGTTCGGCGGGTTGTACTTGTAGCCGCCGTCCTCGGGTGGGTTGTGCGACGGCGTGATCACGATGCCGTCCGCGAGATGCTCCTTGCGACCGCGGTTGTAGACCAGGATCGCGTGCGACAGGACGGGGGTCGCGACCGGGCCGTCGGCGGCGTCGATCATGACCTGCACACCGTTGCCGGCGAGGACCTCGAGCGTCGTGGTGAACGCCGGCTCGGACAGCGCGTGCGTGTCCTTCGCGAGGAACAGCGGGCCGTCGATGCCGTGGATCGCGCGGTACTGGCAGATCGCCTGCGTCATCGCGACGATGTGCGCCTCGTTGAACGCCCGCTTGAACGCGGAGCCGCGGTGGCCCGACGTTCCGAACGCGACGCGCTGCTCGACGATCGCCGGGTCGGGACGGTCGTCGTAGTAGGCGCGCACCAGGCGCGCGACGTCGAGCAGCAGATCCGCGGGCGGCAGCTTTCCAGCGAGGGGGCTCGTGCTCACGAGGTTCTCCTGTGCATGCCTTCTTTTATCGGAACGGCTCGGGGTTGGAAGCGCGCCGCGCGGGGCGCGGCTGCGTGCGGCACGGTCGACCTCGGGCCGCGAACAAGACCGCGCTGCGGCGGTGGTGCCCTCACGCGGCGTCGAGGCGCACCGCGATGCCGTCCGCCGCGCTGCGCATCGCCGCGAACGCGATGCGGTGGCTCTCCCACGCGTCGCGCGCCGACGTCGCGGCCGGCGTACCGTCGCGCACGGCGCGCAGCAGCTCGTCGACCAGCGGACCCTCACCGCCACCGTGACCGTCCGTCGTCACCGGGAAGTCGGTTCGGCGCGTCGTGCCCGTCTTGTGGTCCGAGACCTCGAGCCACTGCTCGAGGCCCGCGAGCTCGCCGACCGCGCTGCCGTGCGTGCCGTCGACGCGAACGCGACGCATCGAGCGGTCCGCGCTCGAGTGCATGGTGAACGACGCCAGGACGCCGTTCGCGAAGGCCACGTCGACGGTCTGTGCCGCCGGTTGGTCGTTGTCGCCGACCTGCCAGGCGCAGCGCCCCCAGCGTGTCGTGCGCAGCGCGTTCTCCACCGCCGCGACGCTCGCGTCGTCGCTCACCGCAGTGAGCGGCCAGCGCCGCCACTCGGCGAGACGGCGGATCGATGCGAGCGGTGCCTGCTGCACGACCGGACGCAGCCGGCGTACCGTCGCCGCGAGCGCGCGCAGCGCCAGCCGGTCGTGTCGAGCGAGGTCGTTCAGCACCGGCTCGAGGCGCGCGTACAGCGCGACCGCGTCGTAGGGGCACGTCGCCGCGTGCGGGCAGCCGTCGCTGCAGCGCTCGGGCGCACCGGGCGGTGCGTTCGCCGCCGTGAGCTCCGTCGGACGCAGCAGCGACGTCACCGTGCGCGCCGGCGCGCCCGCGATCCAGGCGAGGAGGTCGAGGTCGTGGCAGGACTTCTGCAGCAGCATCGGAACGCGGCTCCGGCGGGTGAGACCGCGCACGTACGAGTGCGCGTAGTGCCAGTAGGCGACGTTCTCCGCGAGCTGGATCGACAGCACGCGCCCAAGCGCTCCGGACGCGACCACCCGGTGCAGTGCAGCGAACAGATGGCTGTGCCGGTAGACGTGACACACGACGACGTTGCGCTGCGCCGCCTCGGCGGCCTCGACGATGCGCCGGCAGCCGTCGTCGTCGAGCGCCATCGGCTTCTCGAGCAGCACGTGGTAGCCCCTGGCCAGAGCCAGCAGCGTGGGCTCGACGTGCTGCGTGTCGCCGGTCGCGACCACCGCCACGTCGGCCATGCGGGGCCGCGCGAAGAGCTCGTCCCAGGTCGGGACGCAGGCGTCCGAGGAGACCGCGAAGCGCGCGGCCGCAGCGCGGCGGCGGCCGTCGTCCGGCTCGGCGAGCCCGACGATGCGTCCCACGCCCGGTCGATGGATCCGCGGCCCGTACGCGTTCGCGCCACGCTCGCCTGCACCGACGATCACTGCGGTCACTTCGCGCTGACTCATGCGCGGACCTTACCTGTCGTTCGCGCGCGCAGCGCGAGGAGCGCGATCGCTGCGAGGCTGCCGGCCGCGAGCAGCCACTTGGCGATCGCCGCGATGCCGCTGACGGCGACCCGGGCCGGCGTGAGGTTCGCGCGGTCGACGAGGAAGGCCACGTGGCTCACGTTCTCGAGCAGATCGCACAGCGCCGCGACGATCGGCAGCAGCAGGATCACGTTCCACGAGGGCGACAGGCGATTGCGGTCGAGCAGCAGCGACAGCGACGCACCGAGGAACGCGGCGTAGAGCGCGGGGTGCACGAAGTCGAGGAAGTAGTGGCGGACATAGGCGTCCATCAGATGCTGCTCGCGCCAGCGCGCGAAGATCGCGGCGACGACGGACGGGTCGAGCGTCGTCTGGGCACGCAGGACGTCGAGCGGTCCGAGCGGGTCGAGGATGTGCCCGATGGCGAGCTGCGAGACCAGGTACACGACGCCCGACACCGCGACGAAGCGGCCCGTCGCCGTCCGGCGGCGGAACGCGCTCAGCGCCCGCAACGTTTCCGCCCCGTCGCCGCTTGACGGCACGCCCTCGCCGCCCCTATTCCGGCTCGATGCTCTCCAAGATGGACGATTATCCGCTGCATCAGGTCTCCGAGACGATCCGCCACGTCGGCACCAGCGACCGCAACTTCTACGATCGGTACTACTTCAACCTGCACGGCTCGAGCGACGAGCTGTTCATGGTCATGGGCATGGGCCAGTACCCGAACCTGGCGGTGCAGGACGCCTTCGCGGTCGTGCGGCGCGGCGACGCGCACGTGGTGGTGCGCGCGTCGAAGGAACTCGGCGACCGCATGGACACGTCCGTGGGCCCGTTCCGCATCGAGGTGATCGAGCCGCTGAAGAAGCTGCGCTTCATCCTCGAGCCGACCGAGCACGGCATCGCCTGCGACCTCGTGTGGAACGCCGCCATCGACGCGTTCCTCGAGCCGCGGCAGTACATCCGCAAGTACGGCCGCGTGCTGTTCGACACGCAGCGCTTCTTCCAGACCGGCACGTGGGAAGGAACGCTCGAGGTCAAGGGCGAGAAGTTCGCGGTCACGCCCGATCGCTGGAAGGGCACGCGCGACCGCTCGTGGGGCGTGCGTCCGGTCGGCGAGGCGGAGCCGCCGGGCATCCGTCAAGGCGAGGGGCAGATGGTCGGCATGTGGAACTACGCGCCGATGCAGTTCGACGATCACTCGCTGCTCTACATGGTTCAGGAGGAGCCGGACGGGAAGCGCACGCTGTCGGAAGCGATCCGCGTGTGGAACGACCCGGCGCGCGAGCCGGAATGGCTCGGCGATCCCGAGTACGAGCACACGCTGGCCCCGGGCGGCGCGCGCATGATCCTGGCACCATCGACCTTGCACTTCCCGAAGGCGCCGGGCGGCGCGTTCTCGATCAGGGTCACGCCGCTCACGCACTGCTTCGTCGCGGTCGGCACCGGCTACGGCATGGACAGCGACTGGCGGCACGGCATGTACCAGGGGAAGCTGGTCGTGCAGGGGAAAGAGTGGTCCATGCAGGAGCTCTCGACCTGGGGCTGGTTCGGCATCGTCGACCACGCGGCGCGCTTCGAGATCGTCGGGTCCGGCAAGACCGGCTACGGGCTGCACGAGCACGGCTTCTTCGGTCCATTCCCGAAGTATGGCTTGACGTGAGGCGTCCGCCCCCCGCTTCCCGCAGCGTTGCGGGCGTGACAGACAGACGAGCCGGGAGGGACGCGCGATGAGCCATCCGATCCGCTTCGGAATCCAGACCAGCCAGCAGAACGTCGAGTGGAGCAGCATGCTCGACCTGTGGCGCAAGGCCGAGTCGTGGGGCTACGACTCGCTCTGGAACTTCGACCACTTCTACCCGATCTTCGTCGACCCGAACGGTCCGTGCCTCGAAGGCTGGACGACGCTCGCGGCACTCGGTCAAGCAACGAGCCGCGTGCGCATCGGGCATCTGGTGAACGGCAACACCTACCGCAACCCGTGCGTGCTCGCGAAGATGGCGACGACGCTCGACCACGTGACCAACGGGCGGCTGAACCTCGGCATCGGCGCCGGCTGGTTCGAGCTCGAGCACCGCGCGTTCGGCCTCGACTTCAAGACCGTACGCGGACGTCTCGAGGCGCTCGACGAGGCGTGTCGCATCCTGAAGGGCATGTTCACCGGCGAGCCGTTCTCGCTGCGGGGCAAGCACTACACCATCGACGACGCGCGCGGCCTGCCGGTGCCGGTGCAGAGGCCGCATCCGCCGATCATGATCGGCGGCTCGGGCGAGAAGGTCCTGCTGCGCATCGTCGCCGAGCACGCCGACATGTGGAACACGACCGGTGCGGTCGAGCGCCTCGCGCATCTGATCGACGTGATCCGCCGGCACGGCGACGCGGTCGGCCGCGACACCGAGCAGATCGAGAAGACCGTCATGATGCCGATGTGCTACGGCGGCGGCAGCGAGCGCGAGAAGTTCATGACGCAGCTCGTTGCCGGCATGCAGCAGTGCACGCCCGAGGAGGCGCGGAGCCGCATCATGATGGGCAGCAAGGACGAGTGCCTCGAGACGATCGCGCGCTACCGCAAGGCCGGCGTCACGCACTTCATCTTCATGGCGTTCCAGCCCGTGTTCCCGAACGAGCTGCAGGCGTTCGCCGAGGACGTGGCACCGGCCGCGCGCGCTTGACGGCGATGCCGGCACCGCGCGACGTGTTCACCTACGGCACGCTGCTCGTCGCCGAGGTGATGGAGGTCGTCGCCGGCGCGCGCTTCGCGAGCGTGCCGGCGCGCCTCGACGGCTGGCAGCGCGTCTGCGTACGCGACGCGGTCTATCCCGGCGTGCGCGCCGCGGCCGGCGCGTCGGTCGACGGCCTGCTGTGGCTCGGCGTGCACGACGCGGCACTCCTCCGTCTCGACCGCTTCGAGGGCGAGATGTACGAGCGCCGCGTCGTGCGCGTCACGACCGCCGACGGTGCGCGCGACGCGCAGGTCTACGTGATCCCGCGCGCGAACGAGCACCTGCTCGATCCGGTGCCTTGGGACTTCGCGCGCTTCCGGCGCGAGCACCTCGCGCGCTACCTCGAGCACTGCCGCACCGGCGAGATCGCCGAGCTGTACTGACGTCCGCACCGGCTTCACCGATCACGGGCCGATGCAGACGCACGAGCGTCTTCATCGGACCCGTCGCGGCGCCGGCGTGCCGCACTCCGGGCGTCAGGCCGCCGGCGGTCGAGCCTGTGCCGCGCGCTCCGCGACCATGGCCCCGATCGCGGCGAGCTTCTCGCCGAGGTCGGCCGGCCTGAGCGGCTTCGCGAGGTAGTCGTCCATGCCGACGGCGAGACATTCCTCGCGGTCGCCCTGCAGGGCGTTCGCCGTCATGGCGAGGATGATCGGACGCTCGCCGGGACGCTCGAGCACGCGACGCGTCGCCTCGTAGCCGTCCATCTCCGGCATCTGCACGTCCATGAGGATGACGTCGAAGGGCTGGCGGTCGAGCGCATCGAGGACTTCTTTGCCATTCGCCGCGACCTCGGCGCGGTAGCCCATTCGATCGAGCATGCGCAGCGCGACGCGCTGGTTCACGTGGTTGTCCTCGGCCAGCAAGATGCGCAGCGGCACGCTGTCGGCGAGGCGTGGGATCGGCGGCGCTGCGAGCGGCGCACGCTGCGAGGGACGGACCTGCCCGCCGAGCACCGCGGCGACGCGCGTGAGGAGCTGCGCCGCCTTGGCGGGCTTGGTGAGGAAGCCTTGCGCGATCTCCTCTGCGTCGATGCCGCGCTCGCGCGCGAGGGTCAGGATCTCGGTGCGGCCGATCGAGCTCAGGAACACGATCGGCATCTCGGCGGCCGTGCTGCGCGTGCGCAGGCGTGCGGCGAGATCGAGCCCGTCCATCTCGGGCATCACCATGTCGAGGATCGCCAGATCGAAGCGGTCGCCCGCGTCCAGCCAGCGCAGAGCCTCCTCGGGCGAGGTGGTCGCGCGGGGCGCGAGGCCCCAGTGCGTCAGCTGGAGCGTCAAGATCCGCAGGTTGGTGTGGTTGTCGTCGACCAGCAGCACGCTGCGCCCCGCGAGCTCCGGAAGCTGCACGGTCGCGGCGTGGCCGCTCGGCGCGCTCGTGGTCTCGGCGAGCATCGTGAAGTGGAACGTCGAGCCTTCACCCGGCTTGCTCTCGACCCACATGCGGCCGCCCATGATCTCGGCGAGGCGACGCGAGATCGCGAGCCCGAGGCCCGTGCCGCCGAAGCGCCGCGTGGTGGAGGCGTCCACCTGGCTGAACGCCTGGAACAGCCGGTCGACGCGATCGGGCGGGATGCCGATGCCGGTGTCGCGGACGCGGAAGTGCAGCTCGCTGCGCCCGTCGCCCCGGGGCGTCGCCTCGATCGAGACCTCGACCTCGCCGTGATCGGTGAACTTGACGGCGTTGCCGACCAGGTTGACCAGGATCTGGCGCAGCCGCGTCGAGTCCGAGCGCAGGCCGAAGGGGACGTCGGGCGCGCACGCGAACGCGAGCTCGACGTGCTTCTCCGCGGCGCGGACCGCGAGCAGCTCGAGCGCGTCCTCGACGCACGGCCGCAGCTCGAACGCGTGCGTCTCGAGCTCGAGGCGACCCGCCTCGATCTTCGAGAAGTCGAGGATGTCGTTGATGATGGTCAGCAGCGAGTCGCCGCACGCGCGGATCGTCTCGACGAACTCGCGCTGCTCCGCGTCGAGCTTGGTGTCGAGCAGCAAGCCGGTCATGCCGATCACGCCGTTCATCGGCGTGCGGATCTCGTGGCTCATGGTCGCGAGGAACTCGGACTTGAGCCGCGCGCCCTCGAGCGCGCCGTCGCGGGCCACCTCGAGCTCGCGGTTCGCCTGGTCGAGCGCGTCGATCGCGCGGCTCTTGAACGACTCGTAGAGCAGCCCGATCGAGGTCACGACGACGATCATCACCAGCGCGCCGATGGTCTGCGCGAAGTCGGCGGTGTCGTGATCGATCTTGACGGGGAACTCGGTGCCGGCGGTGCGCAGCAGGCGGAGGACGACCACCATGCCGATCGCGACCGCGCTCCAGAACAGCGCCGACGGACGACCCGCGATCAGCAGCGCCACCAGCGGCAGCAGCGCGATCAGGAACGGCCCCGGCATGCCGTGCCCGCCCGAGCGCGCGAGCGTGAACGCCATCGGCAGGAACGACAGCAGCGTGAGCAGGTTGCCGGCGAGGACCAGCGATCCGGTGCGGTACAGCACCACCGGAACCACCGCCGCGAGCGTCGCCGACGTCAGCACCGTGACCAGCAGCGCGGAATGCGTGCGCCCGGTGCCGGCCATGATCAGCGCCAGCACGACCAGCGCGACGACGAGCAGCACCAGGCTGCACGCGATCGCGAGCCGAGCGCGCCGCTGCGCGTCCACGCCCTGCGCGCGCAGGTCGTCCCCGATCCAGGCATCGAGGCGTCCGAGACCCGACCTGTCTTCCCCCGTCGTCATTCGCTCCGCTCGCGCCGGCCTGCGCCGTCAGAGCCCCCGTCGTGTGAGCTTGCCGTCGGGTCAGATGTCGGTCGCGGCAGCAGCCTCCTTGAGCGCCGTGACATCGCGCGTCGCGCGACAGCGCACACGCCACGGCAAACGACGTGCGTCGAACGCGAAAGGCGGCGGACGGCCATCCCACGATGCGCCGTCCGCCGCCTTCATCGACGACGGTTGTCCGAGAAACGCGTCAGCGTGCGTCGCCGGGCATCAGGTTCTGCAGGCGGTCGACGGACGCGACGTAGTCGGCGACCAGATCCTGGATCACCGAGCGGACCGAGCGCGAGTCGTTGATCATGCCGACCACCTGCCCGACCGGGTTGAACGCGACCTTCTGCGCCTTGTCGGCATAGCGGTGCGTGCGCGTGATCATGTCCATCGTGACCATGCCCTGCAGCGGCATCGGCAGGTAGCCCGGCGAGTCCTTACTTTCCCAGGCCTCGGTCCACTCGTTCTTCAGCATGCGGCACGGCTTGCCGGTCACCGAGCGCGAGCGCACCGTATCCTTGCTGGTCGCCTTGAAGTACGACTCGCGCTGCGCGGGCGGCGCCTCCGCCTCTTCCACCGCGAGCCACAGCGAGCCGGTCCACACGCCCTGTGCGCCGAGTGCCAGCGCCGAGGCGATCTGGCGCCCGGTGCCGATGCCGCCCGCCGCGAGCACGGGGGTCGGCGCGACGGCGTCGATCACCTGCGGCCACAGCACGACGCTGCCGATCTCGCCCGTGTGACCGCCACCCTCGGTGCCCTGCGCGATGATGATGTCGACGCCGGCCTTCTTGTGCGCCAGCGCCTGGCGTGGGCTGCCGCAGAGAGCGGCCACGAGCCGTCCCGACGTGTGCACGCGCTCGATGACCTCCTCGGGCGGCGTGCCGAGCGCGTTGGCGATCAGCTTGACCTTCTCGTGCTTCAGCGCGACGTCGACCTGCGGGCTCGCCGTCGCCGCCGTCCAGCCGAGCAGCTCGTGGTGGCGCTCCTCGGGCGGCAACTCCGGCACACCGGCGTCGCCGAGAACCTTCTGGACGAACTGGCGGTGCTGCGGCGGGATCGCGGCGCGCAGCGTCTCCTCGAGCTTCGCCGGGTCCATCTCGCCCATGCCTTCGTATTTGCCGGGGATGACGATGTCGACGCCGTACGGCTTGTCGCCGATGTGCTCGTCGATCCACTTGAGCTCGACCTCGAGCTGCTCGGGCGAGAAGCCGACCGCGCCCAGCACGCCGAAGCCGCCGTTGCGCGACACGGCGACGACGACGTCGCGGCAGTGGGTGAACGCGAAGATGGGGAACTCGATCCCCAGACGATCGCAAAGCTCGGTGTGCACGAGAACCTCCTCGGAGTGATCTGCGGGGTATAGCAGGCGTTACAGGCGGCACGCGAGCCCTTCGTGACGGATTGTCAACTGCGCGCGGGGTGGATAGACGGCGGGGATGCGTCGTCATCGCGTCATCCAGTGGAGCACCGGAAACGTCGGCAAGCTGGCGCTCAAGGCCATCCTCGAGCGCCCGGACCTGGAGCTGGTCGGCCTGTGGGTGCACGGTGCCGACAAGGTCGGCCGCGACGCCGGCGAGCTGTGCGGCCTGCCGCCCTGCGGCATCGAGGCGACCAACGACGCCGACGCGCTGTTGAAGCTCGACGCCGACTGCGTCTCGTACACCGCGACCGGCGACCTCCGCCCGGCCGAGGCCATCGACGACATGTGCCGCATCCTGGAAGCCGGCAAGAACGTCGTCTCGACGTCGGTGGTGTCGCTGATCTACCCGCCCGCCGCGGACCCGGCATCGGTCGCGAAGCTCGAGGCGGCCTGCAAGCGCGGCAACACCTCGTGCTTCACCTCGGGCATCGACCCCGGCTTCGCCAACGACGCGCTGCCGATCACGCTGCTCGGCGCGTGCCAGCGCGTCGACTCCGTCCGGGTGATGGAGATCCTCAACTACGACACCTACGACCAGGGTACCGTCCTGTTCGACACCATGGGCTTCGCGAGACCGCTCGACCACACGCCGCTGATCCTGATCCCGGGCGTGCTGACGATGGCGTGGGGTGCGGTGGTGAGAGTGATCGCGGCGGCTCTCGGCGTCGAGGTCGAGGAGATCCGCGAGACGCACGAGAAGGCCGCGGCCGAGAGCACGTTCCGCATCCCGGCCGGTGAGGTGCCCAAGGGCACGCAGGCGGGGCTGCGCTTCGAGGTGCAGGCGATCGTCGGCGGCAAGCCGCGCATCATCCTCGAGCACGTGACGCGGCTGCGCGACGACGTCGCACCGTCGTGGCCGAAGCTCGCGCAGCACGGGGGCTACCGCGTCGACATCCAGGGCAACCCGTCGTTCCTGTGCGAGCTGCAGATGAAGGGCGAGAGCGGCGACCACAACGAGGGCGGACTGGTGGCCACGGCGCTGCGCGTCCTGAACGCGATCCCCGCGGTGTGCGCGGCGAAGCCGGGCGTGCTGTCGATCCTCGATCTGCCGGTCGCGATGTGCGCGGGCGCGATGTACGAGCGCTGAGCGCCCGATCAGCGGACGATCGCCGAGCGCAGCGACCGCGCCACCGCGCGACGATCCCGCGGCGCCAGCGCGCCGACTCGCCCGAGGATCAGCGACTGGTCGAGCGTGAACAGCTTGCAGCGAAAGACCGACGGCAGGCGGAGCCCGGCTGATGCCAGATCCTCGATCGCGACGTCGGAAGGCCACGCAGGATTCCGGGCGTCGGTCACCATGCCGAGCACGGCCGCCCCATGATCCTCCTGAAAGTCCAGCGGGGAGAGCACGACCGCGGGTCGGCGTTTCGACTGGCGGCGGTCGCTGAACGGGAACGGCACCACGACGACGCTCCACGGCTCAGAGGTCACGGTAGGCCTCGTCGTCGTAGGGCGAGCCCCACTCCGACAGCGTCGACTCGAGACCCTTGAGGTAGGCGCGGTCCGAGGCCTGCTGGCGCCGCAGCGTCACGCGGTCGCCGTCGATCTCGAACTGCACGACGTCGCCCTGCTTCAAGCGCAGCGCTCGTCGCACGTCGGCCGGAATCGTCGCCTGGTACTTGCTCGTCAAGCGGGACGCCGCAATGGTCGCCATTCGTGGACTGGTATTACCTCCCCATTACGATGGCAAGCCGACGCGCTCCGTGCGCCGGAATCGAGCCACCTTGCCTCCGTGCCCGATCCTGGTCCCGCTCGACCGAGCTGCGCCGGCCGATCGGCTCGCGCGGCTGGGACTGGAGGCGCAGTGGCGAATCGGGAATACACGAGCCTAGAGAGGTCACGATGAGAACGACACTTCCCCTGATGGTCGCGGCATTCGCCTGTGCGTCCTGCGGCCTCGCCGACTTCGCCGCGAGGCAGCAGCAGTACAACCGGCAGATGGGCATGTCGGCCATGAACGACATGTCGGGCCAGACCAAGCTCGAGCCAGACGCGACGCGCGACCCGTGGCCGACCAGCGCGAGCCAGGACGAGCAGCGCCGTCAATACCAGGAGAACCAGGACGACCAGCGCGCGCTGCAGGCGGGGCAGGACCGCGAGGGCACCGGCATGCCGGCCGACGCGGACTGCGTCGAGACCTCCACCGTCAGCAGCGGCGCGAACAGCGGCAGCGGCACGGTCGCGCGCAACTGCCGCTCCCGGACGAGCACGCCATGACCGACGACCGCTTCCTGAAGCCGACCGCGATCATCGACTCCGACCACCCCGCGGTGATCGCGTACGCGCGCGCCGCCGCCGGCGACGTGGCGGATCCGCGCGAGCGCGCGATCCGTCTGTATCGAGCGGTGCGCGACGACGTGGTCTACGACCCGTACGGCCTCGGGCTCGACGTCGCCGGCATGCGCGCCTCGACGACGCTCGCGAACCGGCGCGGCTGGTGCGTCGCGAAGGCGGCACTGCTCGCCGCGTGCGCGCGCGCCGAGGGCATCCCCGCGCGGCTCGGCTTCGCCGACGTGCGCAACCACCTCAGCACCGAGAAGCTCCGCGCCGCGATGGGCACCGACCTCTTCGTCTTCCACGGCAACACCGAGCTGCTGCTCGACGGCCGCTGGGTGAAGGCGACGCCCGCGTTCAACAAGGAGCTGTGCGCGAAGTTCGGCGTGCCGCCGCTCGAGTGGGACGGCGTGCACGACTCGCTCCTGCAGGCGCACGATGGTGCGAGGCGGACGTTCATGGAGTACGTCCGCGACCGCGGCAGCTACGACGACGTGCCGCTCGACGAGATCCTCGCCGCGTTCCGCGAGCACTACCCGACGATGTTTCCGGACGCGGGCGGGAAGAAGCTCGACGGCGACTTCGGCGCGGAAGGTGCCGCCGAACGGTCGACCGCTCGCCGTGCCGACGACCCGCACGGAACGTCGTCCGCCCCGCGCGAAGCCGCGTGCACGAGCGAACCGCGTCGAATTTCTTGACTCTCGTCGCACCGCGTGGCGATGAAGGCTTCACGGGGCGCGACACACCAAGAGCGCTGCCGCCACGGAGGGCCCGTGATGACCATCCGCATCAGGTCGACGACGGGGGTCGGCACCGGCATCTGCCTCGCCGGCGCCACGCTCCTCATGCTCGCTGCCGCAACCCCGTCGCTCGCCGGGTGCGAGCCCTTCCCCCGCTACGCCGGCTGCAAGCGCACGACCGACCAGCGCGATCTGATCGACATCAAGGCGAGCCACCCACTCGCGCCGTTCAGCGCGCGCGACAGCGTGGTCTGGAAGATTCCGAAGCTCGAGGCGACGTCGGTCGGCGAGCTGCCCGACCCGATGACGACCGACTACTCCATCTGCTTCTACTTCCTGGACGACGCGGAAGAGTTTCGGCTGGTGCATGAGCTCACCGCGCCAGCCGGGCTCGGCTGCGGCCGTCCGCGGTGCTGGACGCGGAACCGGCGCGGCGGCGTGGGCTACAATGGCGGACCGATCCGACCGGACGGGATCGCATCCTTCCGCTTGAACCCCGGGGACGACGGCAAGGCGCAACTGTCCCTGGTCGGTCGCGGCGCGAACCTGGAGTTCCCGGGGGCGTGGCGCATCTACGGCGGCGAGGCGATGGTCCAGGTCCAGGCGGGCGCGAGCTGCTGGTCCGCGCTCTACCTGAACTTCGGGTCGCCACCCGGAATCCGCACCAATTCGCGCTACCGAATGGTGGGCAGCACGATCCGCTGAAGGAGCGTCGGTCGGCGTCGGCACCGTGCGCCGGCGTCCCGCTCAGCCGATCGGAAAGCGCACCCGCATCGTGGTCGCGGGCCCGTTCGCCCAGTCGGCATACGGGATGGGTTCGACCGCGACCGGCTCGCTCGCAGAGCGGCCGTCCCAGCGGCCGTGCAGCGCCCCGGGACGCGCACGACGCCGGCGGAACGCCGCCTGGGGGCCGAGCGTCGGGTCGACGACGAGGTCCCGCAGGTCGACACCGGGCGCGCCGCTTCCCTCGACGCAATAGACGACCGGACCGCGCCGCAGGTGGACCGTGTTGCCGCCCCCTTCGACACGGTGGTCCGTCGCCCACCACTCCCAGTCCACCGGCAGGCTGACCGCGCCGTCGCGCGGCAGCACGTCGTGCTGCATGCCGCCCGCCCATCCCGGCCGACGCACGCGAATGCCGCGTCCCTCCGGCGCCCCGTGCGCGATCACGCGGATCGCGCCGTCGAACGGGTAGTCACCCTCGACCTCGACGTCCCAGCCCGCGCCGCGGATGCGGCACGCGAGCGGCACGTGCACGAGAAGATCACCCGAGGCACGGTCGAGCTCCGCGACTCGACGATCGACGGCCGCGAACATCCGGGCGAGGTTCGGCGGACAGCACGGGACGTCGAACCACGCGTGGCGCCGCGCGGGAAACCACTCGCGCATCATCAGCTGCCCGTAGTCGAAGCCGTACACCCACGGGTTCGGATCGGCGGCGACGTCCGCGACGGCCTGCGGCTGCGAGTAGAACCAGCTGTCGCCGCCGGCACCGACGCCGCACGGCACGGCATTGAAGAGCAGCAGCTCGATCTGGTCGAGTGCGCGCGGATCACGCGCCAGTCGCCACACCCGCTCCGCGAGCTGCGCCGCCGCCACCGCCGCACAGCTCTCGGCGTAGGCCATCGCGTCCGGCTGCTCGTACGGACGGCCGACGGATTCGCCGAGCCAGCGCGCCCCCACCGCGCCCGTCGGGTACGCGTGCTCGCGCACCATTGCGTCGAAGAGCCGCTGCGCGGCATTGCCCCAGCGCGGATCGCCGGTCGCGAGCGCCACCTCGGCGATGCCCGACGTCAAGTACAGTGCGCGCACGGCGTGGCCGCCGAGCACGAAGCGGTCGAGGTCCGTGCCGGCGTCGGCGAGGCGGCGCTCGATGGCCCACGCCGCGTGCTCGACGTAGCGGGCGTCGCCGGTCGCCGCGCCGAGACGGCACAGCGCGAGCTCGACCTCCGGGTGCGCGTCGGTGCGCTCGTCCCGCCCTGCACCGAAGGTTGCGCACAGGTTGTCGGCGAGACGCCGCGCCACCGCGAGCATGCGGTCCGTGCCGGTGACGTCGCGATGCGCGACGCACGCCTCGATCAGGTGGCCGAAGCAGTAGTGCTCGTGGCCGAAGTCGAGGTCGGACCAGCGCGGCGGCCCACCCGCGGCGCCGTAGTACGTGTGCACGTAGCCGTCCGGGGACTGCACGCGCTCGATCAGCTCGACCATCGGTTCGGCGAGATCGGATCGTCCGGCCAGGATTGCCGCCTCGAGCCACTTGTAGACATCGGAGTCCGAGAAGTGCATGGCACGGCGCGCGAGCTCCGGACGGCCCGCGACGCGCCGGAAGTTGTCGATCGCCCCCTGCTTCTCGAGCCGTTCGAGCACGACGTCGAGCGTGTGCGTCCGCAGCCTCTCGACCCGCGGCGCCCAGAATCGGTCGCGCAGCTCGATCGAGAGTCCAGCGTCCTCCGTGCGCCCCATGCGACGGATGTAGACCTGACCGGCCATGCGCGACAAGCGACCGCGCGGGAGACTACTTGACGCGACTCGCGGTCGCCGTGCGACCGCGACCGCGCACCGGGCGGCTCCGGACCCGCGGCGACTCCGACCTCCCGCGGCGCGCCTCCGCGAGCCCCGCACGCAGCAGCACGAGCCCGGCCCAGCGCAGCACGTCCTGCGCCTCGTCGTCCTTCAGCCGGCAGACGTCCTTCATGACGACCATTCCGTCCATGCCGAGCGTGAGCGCGAGCGCACACTCGAGACGCCGCCGCTGCTTCGGCGACAGCGTGCCGCGCGCAGGCTCGAGAATGCGACCGAGCCAGCGCATGCGCCGCCCCTCGCGCAGCTCGGCGCCGGTCTCGACGCCGCGCTGCCGACGCGCGAGCCAGTGGTCGAGGTAAGCGCGCAGCGCCGTGCGCATCTGCGCCTCCTCCTGGACCACGACGTCGTTGAACGTCTCCTGCACGCGCACGAAGCGGGTCTCGGGATCGGCGTCGTCGCCGAGCTCCGCGAGCACCGCCTCGACCGGCTGCACCGCGGGGGTGACCGTCGCGACCTCGATCAGCAGGTCCTCGGGCGTGGGGAAGTAGCGGTACGCGGTCGCGCGCGACACGCCGGCGACCTCCGCCGCCTGCGCGACCGTCGGTGTCGCCCCCTCGCGGACGAGCCGGACCGCGGCGTCGACGATCGCCGCGCGCGTGCGCTGCTTCTGGTTCGCGCGCGGGTCGTGCGCCGGCTTCGCCACGACGGTCAGCGCTCGGAGCTTGCGCCGAGCTGGCGCTGGATCGCGGCGAGGTCGCACCACGCAGCCTCGCGCGCGATCTTGCCCTCCGCGAACTCGAACACGTGCAGGAGGCGGAAGCTGACCGGACCGCTCCGGCCGTCGCAGAGGAAGATCGAGCCGTCCTCGATGCGGCCGTGCCACAACGTCTCGTCGACCATGAAGTCGTCGCCGTACAGGCGGCGGATCGACGTCACGCTCTCGCCCTTCACGGCGCCGAACAGCCGCTGGTAGTACGCGCGGATCCGCGCCGGGTCGCGCAGCGCGCCGACCGGCGACGGCACGACCTCGTGCTCCGCATCCGGTGCGAGGCTCGCCATCACGCCGTCCACGTCGTCGCTCGCCTCGTAGCCGAAGTGCTCGTCGATCACGCGGTCCATCTCGGCCGGGCTCAGTGCCATCGCTCCCCCTTTTCGCGACGTCCATCTCGTCACGAGACGATCGTCTCATAAACGGACGTGCGTCTCGCGTCAAGACCCGACTCCGGCCGCTGCAGCGGGGCTACGGATGCAGATTCGTCGCCGGGCAGCGCCCCGCGAGCAGCGCGAGATCGCGCTCGAACGGCGGGACCGGCACCGGTCCGTGCAGCTCGACGCGGTCGAGCCACGCGCCCGTCCAGGGGTCGTACCACTGGCCGCACCAGCGGCCCTGCACCTGCAGCGTCGCATCGGTGATGCTCGCGGCACCGGGCGCGTACCACTGGAACGCATCGTCCTTGAGCCACAGCAGGAGCTTCTTCCGCCCGCGCAGGCCGTAGGCGACCACCGGCCGCGACGACGCCGCGACGTCCGCCTCCGCCGGCACGAAGCGCTCGCGATCCCAGCGGATGCCGTCGATGAAGCGCGCGACGGCGCCGAACATCGGGTAGTAGCGCGCGGGCTCGAGCGCGATCAGGTTGTCCCACCACCACGACATCGCGGTGCCGAACCCGCCCGAGACGACGCCGGCCCACAGGCCGTCGTGGATGCCGACGCCCTCCGGGTCGGCGGCGCGGGTCTCGTTCGGCCCGCGGTAGTCGACGCCGAGCTCGCCGAACAGGACCGGCTTGCCGGTCGCGAGCAGGCGCTCCTGCGTCTGGCTGACCACGGCGAAGCCGACGTTGCGCAGCGCGGGCGGCTGCTGGTTCGCGTAGGCGTGCCGCTGCGTGAAGTCGAGCCCGCCGTTCAGCAGGACGTTGGTGTCGCTGAGAAAGGCGTGGCTGGTGGTCACCAGGTGGTCGTACGGATCGAGCGCTCGCAGGCGCGCCGCCATCGCGGCGTGCCAGGCCGCGACGTTCGCGGAGACGTAGCCGTCGGTGAGGTCGACCTCGTTCCACAGCTCCCACGCCTGGACGTGCGTCGACCAGCCCCAGCGCGCGACGATGTAGCGCAGCCGGCGCTCGAACAGCCCGCGCGCGGTCGGGTCGGTGAAGAACTGCGCCGGTGTCGCGAGCGGCCCGCCGTTCGCCGCGTTGTACGGGTTGTCCGCCCACGCGCTGTTGAAGAAGCTCGAGAACGCGCCGTGGTTGAGCAGCGAGAGCATCACGTAGATGCCGTCGCGCTCGGCTTCCTCGAGCACGCGATCGAGCTGCCACGCGCGGTCGAGGCGCTCGGTGTAGTCGCCGAGCCCGGTGTCGTTCCACTCGATGCCGAACGTCCACGACGACATCCAGATGCGTCCGAAGTTGGCGCCCTGCTCCGCCAGCCGGCCGAACCAGTCGTCGTAGGCGAAGCTGCCGCGCCGGTCGTACCAGCCGGTGTTCTCGCCGACCGCGAAGTACGGCGTGCCGTCGTCGAAGGCGAGGCAGCGCGGATCACGCCGGCTGACGCGGATGAAGCCGTGGTCGCGCGCCGGGCTCACCTGCAGCGTCGCGTACGGCAGGACCACGATCGCGTCGCCCGCGCGCACGACCCAGCGCCAGCGCCAGCGACCCGGCCGGTCGGGCGTGAAGCGGACAAGGAAGTGCGGCTCGCCGACCGGCGTCAAGTGCTCGCTGCCGTTCACCAGGCTGCGCTCGTAGCCCTGGTACCAGAACGCCGGCACCTCGAGCGTCCGGCCGCCGGGTGACACGAACTCCGCGCGCACGTCGATCTCGCCGGGATCGAACGGGTTCGCGGGCGCCGTGGCGGGCACGTACGACGCCTCGAAGCGCGACCACTCGGCGACGCTCGCGGGTGCGGGCGCGCCGGCGGATCGCGCCTCGGAGACCAACGCGATCAGCGGCAGAAGGGCTGCGACGAGTGTCCGACGGAGTGCATGGCGAGCGGACGACATTCGCCCTGATGGCACGGCGTCGCCGTCGCGGGCAACCGCCATTGCCGCGCCGCGCGCGGCGCGTCAGCGCGCCGCGC
>JAIEPK010000371.1 GCA_019749875.1 Candidatus Binatia bacterium
TGCGGCGCTCAGGCGCCGGCGAGCGCGTCGTTGATCAGCGGGGCGACGATCTGCATCCCCGGATCCTCGTTGTTGTAGTAGTTCTCTTTCTCGACGATCCGACTCTGCTGGTTGTTGGTCAGCCAGTTCGTCAAGAACGTCTCCATCGGCGTGAAGCCGCTCACGCACTTCCAGCTCTGCGTCCACGGCCACTCGAGCGACTCGTACCAGTACTTCTTGCGGATGTTCGAGCACGCGTGGCTGCCGATGAAGGTGATGATCGCCGAGCAGTGGCTGTCGTTGATCGGGCGATGCCACGGGACGTGGTAGCTCCAGTTCGCGTAGTTCTTGACCTGGTTGATGTAGTTCGTCTGGTCCTGGCGCCACTTGGTCAGGATGCCGTTCTGGTCGATGCCGGGATAGAAGCGCTCGTACGAGAAGCGCGAGAAGTTGTAGTCGCTCGAGTAGCCCGTGTAGGCCATCTTGTCGTTCGGGAACTGCGTCGCGACCATCGCGTTGATGCTGCCGAAGTCGTTCGGATTGAACGACGCCGGCAGCTGCGCGTACAGCGACGCCAGGTTCCACTGCGAGGTGATCAGCTGGTGCAGCGGACGCGAGTTGTAGGTCGCGTTCGGCGCCGGGAAGATCGGACCCGAGTCGTCGAGCAGGTAGGCGCGCGTCGGGTTGAGCGTGCGCCGCGCCTGGTAGAACACCGCGCTCGACGCGACGCCGCCGGCGCTGAAGCCGGTCACGAGCAGCTTGTTGATGCTCGGGAACCGCGTCTTCAAGAAGTTCAGCGCGGCGATCGTGTTCTGGTAGCCGACGTGGCGGAACGTGATCGGCGGGTTGGCGCCGGTCGGGTCGGTGTAGGTCACCACGCGGTTGCCGACGTGCACGTCGCCCGTGCAGTACGGCATGTACACGACGTCGAAGCCGCTGGTCGCGATGTTGGTCTTGCTGCGTCCCGGAATGCCCGGGTCGGCGCCGTTCACGAGCGGCGACACGTACTGCGCCTTCAGCTGCGTGATGTAGTCGGTCGGGATGCCGTTCGGGTTCGCCGCACCGAGGATGCCGGTCTGGCCGCTGCAGCTCGGGTAGTCCCAGCACGCGCCGCCGCCCTCGAACGAGATCAGCAGATTGTTGGAGGTCGGCGAGTCGTAGTACCAGAAGCGGTACTGCGAGCCGTTGCTGCAGTAGGTGTTGGGCAGCTCGACACGCTGCCAGGCGTAGGTGTTGCCCCCGTCGACGATGTCCTCGATGCCGATCGCCGAGGCTCGTCCGGTGAACGTGGTCATGACCAGCAGCGCGGACACGAGTCCGACGCGAAGCGCTCCGAGCGCACTGCGGCTTCCCATGGCTTCCCCCCTGTTCGTCTGGCGTGCGTTGCTGTTTCGAGCTTCCTCCCGACTCCCTCCGGAAAAATGAACGGCGTCGCCCTTGCGACGGCAGCGCCGCGGCTATCACGGCCGGGGCGCGCGCCTCAAGCGGGTGCGTGCAGAAAGCGCGCGCGCGCCGTCACTTCGTCGTGCCGTCGTCCGGCGCGCCGAAGTCCGCCTGGTCGCGACGCCATGCCTCGCGTGCCTGCTCGTGCGCGACGCGCCGCTGCTGTGCCTCCTCGATCTGCCGTGGGATCTGCTCGAGCGTCGCGAGGTTGAGCTCGACCGCGACCTTCATGAGCCCGAGATCGCGGATCGAGAGCTGCTCGCCGTAGTTCTCGAGGATGTACGTCGCGAACTGCACGTAGTCCGAGGCGAGCCGATCGCGGTGCGCGTAGTAGTCGATGATCTCCTGCTCGGTCGCGGTGTTCGACAGCACCTTGCCGTACGCCTCGTTCCACCGTGCGCGTTCTTCGGCGCGCTCGCGCAGCACGGCCTCGTCCCTGGTCGGCGACGACATGCGCCAGTAGAGGTTGTCGGGCATCGCGCGCCGCACGGCCTCAAGATCCACGGCGGCCCAGGTGTTGGGCTCGTCGAGTGGATCCTCGGCGCTCTCGGGCACCGCGCCACCGTCGGCCGGAGGTAGACCGACGGCGCTCTCCGCGGCGCCGTGCGGATCGTCCGCGCTGCGCGCGGCGGTCACGGGCTCGGGCACCGCCGGTGCCGCGGCCGGACGCGTCGTGCGCTGCGTGCGCAGAGCGACGCCGACCAGGACGGCCGCGACGATCGCGCCGCCGAGGAGCAGCCAGTGCAGCGGCCGTCCCGACATCGAGCCCCTCGTATGCGAGTCGTCGGGGGGCGGGCAACCGCTCCGGCCGTCTCGATCGCGAGCCGGTGGATCGACGATCGCTTCCGCAGGCGTCGGCTGGGAGGCTATGGTGTCGGGCCCCGTCATGCTGCGTACCGAGGCCACCGCCGACCCCGGCAACGTCGATCGTCAGCCGGCTGCCGCCGACGGGGTGCATGGACGATCGCGCTCGGGCCGGCGAGCGGCCGCCGTCGCGCTGCTGGTGGTGCTCGCCGTGGCGGCGGGCCTGCGGTTTCAGGCGCTGGACTTCGGCCGGGGCGTGATCGACGCCAGACCCGACGAGATGGGCGTCGCGCTCGCACTGGACGGCATCCAGCAGGGCCGACCCTTCCCGATGTTCTTCGCGTACGGTGGCGGCTATCACGCGCCGCTCTACGCATTCGTGCGCATCTGGGGCGCGCTCCTGTGGCCGGACGATCTCGCCACGATGGTGCGTCGCGACCCGTGGAGCGTGTTCGTCGCGTCGAGAGCCTGGTCCGCGCTGCTGTCGACGCTCACGGTGCTGGTGACGTACCTGGTCGGGCGAAGCGTCGGCGGCGTCACGACCGGTCTGCTCGCTGCCGCCATGATCGCGAGCTCGCCGCTCGCGATCCGCGAAGCGCACTTCGCGAAGGCGGATGCGGCCGCCGCGTTCGTTGCCGCGCTTTCGTTCCTGCTCCTGGTCCGGCGGCCGCGCAGCATGACCGTCTGCGCCCTGACGACCGGTGCGGTCGCCGGCCTCGCGATGAGCACGAAGTACCTCGTCGCGTTCGCCGCGATGCCGCTGGTCGCTCTCGGCGGGGATCTCGGTTGGCGCCTTCGAGACGGGCGATGGCGTCCTGCAGCACTCGCCGTGGCGGTCGCCGTGATCGTATTCTTGACACTCGCCCCTGCGTGGCTCCATGACCCGGGGCTCAGCTTCGGCTTCTTCCGGAGCGTCGCGGCTTCGCAGCAGGACTATCCACGGCTGCCGTTCTTCGCCGGCTGGGTCGAGCGCCCCTCGACGTACCATGTGACGGTGTCCCTGAGGTACGGGGCCGGACTGCTGGTCGCGTTGCTCGCCCTCCCCGCGCTGCTGCGCGGGCTGTGGCGCCCCGGCGCGTCACGGCTGATCGCGATCGCCGTCGTCGCGCACGGGCTCGTTCTGCTGACGAATCCGCTCGTCGTGGCGCGCAACCTGCTGCCTTCGCTGTCCGGAATCGTGGTTCTGGTCGCCGACCTGGTCTGCACAGCGGTCCTGCGCTCTCCGTTCAGCCGGCGTCGCGCCGTCGCCGCTTGCCTCGTCGGCCTGGTTCTCATCGCCGAGCCTCTGAGCGCCGGGGTGCGGCTCGTGAGCTTGCTCGGTGAGCCGGACACGCGGGCGTCCGCGGGCCGCTGGATCGCGGAGCACGTGCCGCCCGACGCTCGCGTGATCACCTGGGGGGCGCCCGCAGGTGCTGCGGACTTCGGTGCGCCTGCGCTGCATGGTCGGGCCGCACCGCGGGCGCTTCCCGTCGAGCGCTGGTCCGGCGCAGGCGTCGCGTACGTCGTGCGGCATTCCTATCCGCTGCCGTTCTCGAGTGCGCCCGAGCCCGCCGACTGGCCCGAGATGCGCGCCGTCGCCGTGTTCGACCCGTTCGACGGGCCGATCGACGATCCGGTGCTCGAGCCGCTCGACGCGTTCTACCTGCCGCTCGCGCGCTTCGACGGCATCACGCGCCCGGGTCCGCGCATCACGATCTACGAGGTGCGACGATGAGCACCGCGAGCGAGCGCGAATCGCGACGAGACGTGATCTGGTTCGCGGCGGCAAGCTTCGTCGTCGTCGGGATCGCCTCGTGGCCGTGGCTCGCGCGCTTCGGTACGGCGCTCGCAGACCCGGGCTCGCTGAACGACGTGTCGGCTGCCGCCGACGCGCGGCTGCTCGCCTGGGTGCTCGCCTGGAACGCGCACGCGGCATGGACGCAGCCGCTGCACTGGTTCGACGCCAACATCTTCCACCCCGCACGCAACATGCTCGCGGGCTCGGAGAGCCTCCTCGGGCTGCTGCCGCTGTCGCTGCCGGTCAGCGCACTCGCGCGCGATGCGGTGCTGGCGGCCAACGTCACGACGTGGCTGACCTACCCTGCTGCGGCGATCGCGATGTATGCGTATCTGCGGCGTGCGTCCTTGACGCCGGTCGCGTGCGCGGTCGGAGCCCTGCTGTTCTGCTTCGGGCCGTACCGCCTGCCGGCGGACATCCGCGTGCTGCAGCTGCCGTGCTTCTTCCTGCCGCTGCTGGCGCTCGCCGTGCAGGCGTCGCGACCGGGTCGTCGGGTCTGGCTGCCGGTGGTCGCGCTGCTCGCCTTGACGAGCTCGCTCTACATGGCGGCGATGAGCGGGATCGTGCTGGTCGTCGAGCTGGCGTTCGCGTTGCGCACGCGCGGCGTGCGCGAGACCGCGTGGCTCGTCGTGTCGCTGCTGCCGATCGTGCCGTTGCTCGTGATCGCGCAACGGCCCTATGTCGAGCAGGCCGCGACCATGCCTGCGACGCTCGATCCGCTGCTCCGCGCCGACGTGGTCGCTGCGGCGACGTGGGGCGCGCTCGCGGCTGGTACCGTCGCCTGGCGCTCGAGCGTGCTGGTCGCCTGTGCCCTCGGGCTCGTCGGCCTGCTCGCTCCGCTGCGACGACGTTCGCCCCTCGATCCCTCGTGGTGGCGGGCACTGGCGTACGTCGTCATCGGTACCCTCATCGCGGCAGGTCCGACGCTGCACGTGTTTGGCATGGATCTGCCGCTGCCGGTGCGGCTGTTCTCCGGCACGCCGCTCGCCGCGCTGCGTGCGTTCCCGCGTTTTCTCGTGCTGGCGAGCCTCGGCGTCTGCAGCTTTGCCGCCGCCGGTGCCGCGGGGCTGGTGGCGGCGGTCCGCAGTCGCGCACCGAGCCGCGCGCTCGCGCCGGCGGTCACGCTGGGGTTGCTGCTGGTGGCCACGGTGCCCGGCGCGCTCGCGATGCTGTCCAGTCCGCTGTCCGACGTCGACCTCGCCGCCCATCCCGACGTGGACCGGATCCTCGCGGCGAGCGACGGCGCGGTGCTCGAGATTCCGCCGCCGTTGCCGGGCCCATTCTCGAGCGTGCCTACGTGCAGGCGAACTTCATGCTTCGCAGCACGCGTCACTGGCGTCCGCTGGTCAATGGCCACACCGGGTACACGCCGTGGTGGCACGCAGCACTGATCACCGAGCTGCGCGGACTGCCCGATCTCGAATCGCTCGTCGCCGTCACCGAGCTGACCGCGATCGAGTGGATCGTCGTTCATCGGGACCTCGTGCCGGAGCGGCGGTGGAACGAGTGGCAGACGCTGCCCGCGCGCGTACCATGGCTCAAGGTCGCCTTCGCGGACGACGCGATCCTGCTGCTGCACGTCGAACGCGAGCGCCGCTCGCGCTGGGCGGACGCGCTCGCGCTCGGTGCGCGCTTTCGCGGCCACACGGCACTGGGCACCCCGCTCGCGCCGCTGTCGCGCGACGATGCGTGGGCGAAGCTCGAGTGGCGGACGCGTCCACGTCGCCGGGCGGCTGCCGGCGAGCGAGTTTCCGGCGTCGTTCGCGTTCGCAACGCGGGAGCGACCACGTGGCCGGCTCTGCTTCGTCCGGAGCAGCCCGACGACCAGCTCGTCGTCCTGGAGGGCGCGTGGTGGGCTGCGGACGGAACCAGGTCCGGGGAGACGATCCGGCTGCGTCTGCCGCGTGACGTCCTGCCGGGCGATCGCGTCGGGGTCCCCTTCGACGTGGCGACTCCGACCGTGCCCGGCAAATGGCGGCTGACCTGGCGCGTTCGTCAAGTCGGGGGGGCCTCGTTCGTCCTGTCGCCGGGGCTCGACGAGATCATCGAGGTCGAGGCGCCGTCGTGAGACGAGGCGGGTGGCTCGGTCGCGGTGTGGCGCTCGCGATCGGCGTGCTCGTCGCTGCGGCGCCGAGCGACGCACGCGATCGTCCGGCCGCGCCGGGGTGGCGTGACGACATGCCATGTGGGCAGCTGCTCGATGCGCCGCGTCCGCTCGCGAAGCACGGCTGCAGCGCGGCCGCGTGCGTCGAGCTTCGGGAAGGGAGCCGAGTCTGCTCGTGCAAGGACGCGGGCACGGATGAGCAGCGCCTCGCGGTCGAGCGCGGCGGTGTCGAGGTCGCGTCGTGGCCGGTCGAGCCGATGCTCGGCGAGAGCACGGCCTTTCGCGTGATGCGTGCCGACCTCGACGCCGACGGCCACGACGACTGGCTGGTCGCCGTGCTCGACACGGTTTCGAACGGCATGGCGGTGCAGTCGTGGACGACGTGCGTGCTCGACGGACGCGATCCGTCACGTCGGCGCGCGTGCGTCGCGACCGACGACGTGCCGTTCTTCTCGCTGCCGACGCGTGCGCCGCACGGTGCGAAGGGTGCGCGCGTCTGCCGGCTGCTCGCGGCGCGCTGGCGCTGGGGGCGCGAGCCGCGGCGAGGCGACGGCCTGTATCTCGTCGGCCGCTGGCTCGCGTACCGCGATGGCGCACTGGTCGCCGATCGGCGCCGGCCGGTCGTCGCGCGGCGCTACCTGTACCGCTTCGCGGCGCAGCGCGCCGACGTGATCGAGAACGCGCGCACGGCACCGGTCGCGTGGTGGCAGGATCCGACCACGCGGGCGCTGCGCTGTCCGGCGGATCCGCTGTGCCGGGAGGGCGAAGGAGGAGAGCCATGAGCGACGACACCGGACACGTGCGCCGCAACCGCGCGACGTGGGACGACTGGGCCGCCGGCTACGTCGCCGACGGCGAGCGTGCGTGGGCGGCGAGCGAGCCGACGTGGGGCGTCTGGGGCGTGCCCGAGCGCGAGGTCGGCATGCTGCCCGACGACCTCGACGGCCGGGACGCGATCGAGCTCGGCTGCGGCACGGCGTACGTCTCGTCGTGGCTCGCGCGGCGCGGCGCGCGGGTGCTCGGCATCGACAACGCGTCGCGCCAGCTCGCGACCGCGCGTCGCCTGCAGCGGCAGCACCGTGTGGCGTTCCCGCTCGTGCACGGCAACGCCGAGTGGCTGCCGTGCCGCGACGCGAGCCAGGACTTCGCGATCTCCGAGTACGGCGCGTGCCTGTGGGCCGACCCGCACCGCTGGATCCCCGAGGCGGCGCGCGTGCTGCGCCCCGGCGGCCGGCTGCACTTCCTGGTGCACTCGGCGCTGCTGCTGCTGTGCATGGAGGAGGGCGAGGGGGTCGCGGCGAGCGAGCGCCTGCTGCGCCCGTCGTTCGGCATGCACCGGGTCGAGTGGCCGGGCGATCCCGGCGTCGAGTTCCACCTCGGGCACGGCGACTGGATCCGGCTGCTGCGCGAGAACGGCTTCGTGGTGGAGGACCTGGTCGAGATCCGTCCGCCCGCGCACGCGCGCACCCGCTACCCGTTCGTCACGCTCGAGTGGGCGCGGCGCTGGCCGAGCGAGGAGGTGTGGAAGGTCCGTCGCATTGCTTGACGGCACACGCTGCATCGCGCCGTCGAGCAACGCGGCTCAGAAGTAGCCGAGCATCAGGCGGTCGACCCACTCCGGCGTGCGCGCGTTGGGCGCGGTGTCGAAGACCGGGAAGTACGGCTTCAGGTCGAGGATCGGCGTGCCGTCGATCGCGTCGAGCCCGGTCACCGTGACGCCGACGTCGTCGACGCGCACGATCGGACAGACCGTGATGCCGATCGGGTTCGGACGATCCTTGGCGCGCTGCGCGAAGATGCCGATCTCGGGCATCTCGGCGAGCCCGCGTGGACGCCGCACGAGGTGGCGCTCCGCCTCGAAGCGCGCGCCGTGCAGCAGCGCCACCACCAGCACGTGCGAGAACTCCTCGAGCCCGCGCAGACCGGCGCGCAGCTCGGGCTCGACGACGATGTGCGACTCGATCGTCCCCCAGCCCTCGTCGACGGGGTCCAGGACCGGAGACCGGACCACGCCGATCGCCTTCAGCACGTGCTCGCTTCCTGCCATGAGCGCCTCCTTTGCGTCGACGCCTGCGTAGCACCATCGACGCGCGCTGCCGACGGCGTCGTCACGCGCGTGGAATCGGGCGGCGCCGCGCGCGTCGGGTGGTCAAGCGCGCGACGGCTGGCCCGCCGCGGCGATGCGCTCGAGGATCGCGTCGAGGTCGTCGAAGCGGTCGAGGGCAGGGACGTCGGTCGGCAGCGCGTCCGGGCGCGGCAGCGCGAGCGGGTTCGCCCACACCGCGTGCAGGCCGGCCCCGCGCGCGGCCAGCACGTCGTGCTCGGGATGGTCACCGACGTGCACCGCCTCGTCGGCCGCGACGCCGGCCTCCGTGAGCGCGCGCTCGAACATCGCCGGATGCGGCTTCGCGCGCCCGACGCTCTCCGCCGACAGGACGACGTCGAACAGCCGCCCCGCGCCGATGCGCTTCAGGTCGGCGTTGCCGTTCGACAGCGCCGCGAGCCGGTAGCGCCGGTGCGCGAGCTCGAGCGCTTCGAGGACACCCGGAAAGAGCTCGACCTGGTTGCGCAGATGCAGGAAGACGTCCATCGCATCGGCCGCGATGCGGCGTGCGGTCGGGTCGTCGACGCCGGCGTCGAGCAGCGTCCGGTACATGGCGTCGCGGCGCAGCGCGGTGAGGTCGTGCACGTAGTCGGGGCGCCCGCGCAGCAGCAGGGCCCGCTTGTCGCGCACCCAGGCGGCGTCGAACGGGATCGACAGCCGCGGCTCGCGCGCCACCAGCCAGTCCCAGGTCTCGCGCTCGGCGCGGACGAGAACTGGCTCGACGTGCCACAGCGTGTTGTCGAGGTCGAAGCAGACGAGGCGCAGCGCGGGCATGGTCCGACTCGATCCCTGCCTGAAACGCGACGGGCGCGCCAGGTGGTGCCGATCGACGCGCGCTCAGCTCGCCCGGCCGTGATGCGCGCGCTTGCGCTCGTACATCGCCGCGTCGGCGCGATCGAGCAGATCCTGAGCGCCGACCGGCCTGCGGGTGACCGCGACGCCGATGCTCGCCGACACGCTGCCCTCGCTGCACGACGCGACCGCCGCCTGGTGCAGGCGTCGCACCACCGCATCGACCTGCGGCGCCTCGACGTTCTCGCACAGCACCACGAACTCGTCGCCGCCGAGACGCGCCACGGTATCGCTGAGGCGCACCGACTCCGCGGCGTGCGCCGCGAACGCGACCAGCAGCCGGTCGCCGGCCGCGTGTCCGAGCTGATCGTTCACCGCCTTGAAGCCGTCGAGGTCGATGAACAGCAGCGCCAGCGCACCCGGCCACGGCTCGCGCGTGCGCAGTGCCTGGTCGAGCCGTTCGAGCAGCAAGGTTCGATTCGGCAGGCCCGTCAGCGGATCGTAGAGCGCGTGCCGCACCTGCGCCTCGAAGCGCTGCGCATTGCGCAACGACGTTGCGATGAAGGTCGCCATCATCTCCAGCGTGTCGATGTCGTCGTCGTCGAACGCGTGCGGCTCGCCCGACATCACCTTCAGGACGCCGAGCGCCTGGTCGCCGTCGAGCAGCGGCACGACGACCATCGAGCGCGCGCCGACCCGGCGGCACGCGATGCGGTCGACGCGCTGGTCGAGCTCGGTGTCGCTGCTGTGCAGCACGCTGCGCGAGCGCACGGCGAGGCCGGACAGGCTGGTCGCGATGCCGAGCCGCAGCCCGATCTGCGATGCCGCGTCGCCGGTCGCTGCCCGGTAGACCATGTCGTCGCCGTCGGCGAGCTCGACGATCCCGGCGCTGGCACCGGTCAGCTCCTGGGCGCGCTCGGCGACGACGCGCATCACGTCGATCGGATCGACGGAAGCCGCGTTGATCACCCGCTGGGTCTCGATGATGGCCCGCAGGCGCTGATCGCGCGACGTGGAAGAGCGTGTCGGCATGGCTCGACGCGTGCCGTCGGCACCTGCATAGCAGATCGGTTGTGCGCGCCGTCGGCTTGAGGGAGCGGGAAAAAAACGTTGCTCGGCGTCGGCGCGCGGCGTACCGATCATGTTTCGCCTTTCGCGCGTCCGCCGACCAACCCACCGTACGGAGATTCGTTCATGTCCGATGCCGCCCCGTCCCGCTTCGAACGCCTCACGTCCGAGCTGCGCGCCGCACCGCGGCGCTGGCTCGTCACCGGCGGCGCCGGATTCATCGGCAGCCACCTGCTCGAGGAGCTGCTCGGCCTCGGGCAGACCGTGCGCGTGCTCGACAACCTCGCGACCGGCAAGCGCGCCAACGTCGATGCGGTGCTGGCCGCGGCCGGCGGCGACGCGGCGCAGCGCTGCACGTTCATCGAAGGCGACATCGCCGATCCCGCGACCTGCGCGCGCGCGTGCGAGGGCGTCGACTACGTGCTGCACCAGGCGGCGCTCGGCAGCGTGCCGCGCTCGATCGCCGATCCGCGGACGAGCCACCGCGCCAACGTCGACGGTTTCCTCGAGATGCTGATCGCGGCACGCGATGCCGGCGTCAAGCGCTTCGTCTACGCGTCGAGCTCGAGCGTGTACGGCGACGAGCCGAATCTGCCCAAGGTCGAGTCGCGCGTCGGGCGCGTGCTGTCGCCGTACGCGGGCACGAAGGCCGTGAACGAGCTCTACGCCGGCTTCTTCCAGCTGACGTACAAGCTCGAGTGCATCGGGCTGCGCTACTTCAACGTGTTCGGACCGCGCCAGGATCCGGACGGCCCGTACGCCGCCGTGATGCCGAAGTGGGTGAAGGCGCTGCTGCAGGGCGAGCCGTGCACGATCAACGGCGACGGCGAGACCAGCCGCGACTTCTGCTTCGTCAAGAATGCCGTCCAGGCGAATCTCTTGTCGGCGGTCGCGCCGGCCGCGTCGACCGACACCGCGTACAACGTCGCCTTCGGCCAGCGCACCACGCTGACCGATCTGTTCGCGCTGCTGCGCGACGGGCTGGCCGTCAAGCGCCCGGAGCTGGCGAGCGCGCAGCCGACGTATGCGGACTTCCGGCCGGGCGACGTGCGCCACTCGCTCGCCGACATCTCCAAGGCCCGTGAGCTGCTCGGCTACGAGCCGACGCACGACGTGCGCAAGGGCATCGGTGAAGCGCTCGCCTGGTACGCGGCGCAGTACGGGGGCTGATCCGCGCGCCGCGAGGCTCGGCCCGCGCTGACGGTGCCTGCCGACCTCGACGCGGGATCTGGGCAGCGGCTCGACGAGCACGGACCGTCGCGTCTCGTAAGGTTGGTCCGAGTGTCGGCCGATGATCCCGGCATGAAGAGCTCTGCGCGCTCCGGAATTCTCGTGGCCGCTCTCGCGGCGTCTCTGACCTTGTTCTTGCCGGTGATCTCGGGTGCCGCCGAGGTGCCGGACTCGGTCACGGTGCCGCTGCACGTGATCCGGCTCGCCGGGGGTGCGCACAAGGTCGGCATCGAGATCGGTCTCGGCGGCGGGCCGAAGCGCCTCTACGAGCTCGATACGGGCGCCTCGGGCTTCTATGCCGCCTACAACGAGCAGTGGTGGCCGACCTTCGAGAAGCTGCCCGATGCACCGATCACGCAGAGCTATGCGAGCGGCGTGACGTACGTCAGCGACCGCGTGCGCACGCAGATCGCGATCCCGTCCGACCACGGCGACGTCGTCGCCGAGCTCGAGATCGCGCAGATCACCGACGGCTACGGCGGTCCGCTCGGTCCGCAGGACGATTCGACGTGGAACGCCGACGTCGCGGCGGGCAAGCCGCCGCTCTATGAGCACTTCTACGGCGACTTCGGCGCCGACCTGCGCAAGCGCAACGGCATCGCCTCGATCCTGCCGCAGCTGCCCGGCAACCTGTCGAGCGGCTTCATCGTCGAGCTCGGCTGCGAACGGCGCGGCGGCCCGCGCCTGATCCTCGGCCTCACCGACGCGAGCCGTGCGCGCTTCGCGACCAAGGTCGCGATGCAGCCGGGCAACGGCGACGTCTTCCCGACCACCGGGCTCCCGACCTATGCGCAGGCGCTGCTCGCCGTCGACTTCGAGCTGTCGCGGCGCGGCGTCGTGCAGAGCTTCTCGACCGACGCGCTGCTCGACACCGGCGGGCCGACCACCAACATCTACGAGACCGACGCGCGCGAGATCGATCGCACGCTCGTCGATCGCGCGAAGGGCGTGCTGAAGCCGGCGACGTACGTGTCGGTCTTCGCCGAGGGCCTCGCCAAGGGGAACTTCGAGCTCGCCTTCCTCGCCGGTCGCGTCTCCGGTCTCGACGAGGTCAAGGTGACGTCGGGCGGCAGCGACAACGTGAACCTCGGCCTCATCCCGTTCTTCCGCTACGACGTCATGTTCGACGTCGAGAACGGCGTCGTCGGCTTCGCGCCGTGCCGCAACGGCGGCGACCGGCGGCGTCTGCCGGTGATCGACCGTACGCTGCCGTGACGCGCGGATCGACGTGGCGGTTCCCCGAGCGATGAGCGCGCGCCGCGCGTAGTCCGACGACACGCGAGCGCGAGATCAGCGCAGGCCTTCCTCGAGCACGCCGAGGTCGATCTGCCGCTCGACGCGGTCGGCGTCGTGCGCCACGACGATCTCGACGTCCGGGTTCAGCTCCGCGAACGTGATCAGCGCGCGCAGCTGATCGGCGACCGCGGCGGCATCCTCGCGCAGGAAGAACTCCGAGATCGCACGCGGACGCGAACGCGCGGTCTCGAGGTTGCGGAAGCTCCACACGACGTCGCCGACGTAGAGGATCTCGCGCCCGCCCGCGGTGCGGACGTAGAACAGCAGGTGCCCCGGCGTGTGGCCGGGGGACTTGATCGCGACCACGCCGGGCGCGACCTGCGCGTAGCGGTCGAACGCGGGCAGCATGCGCAGCGCGTCGAAGCTCGCGACGTCGAACGGCAGCGTGCTCGGATCGCCCGCGGCGACCTCGCCCCTGCGACGGAAGCCCGCCTTCTGCTCGGGCGTCACCGCCGTGCGGGCGAGCAGGCGCTGCGGATCGGGCGCGTCGACGAGCCCGCCGAGGTGGTCGCGGTGCACGTGCGTCAAGAAGATGCTCGACGCGCTCGCGAGCGCGTCCTGCATGCGTGCGAACTCGGCCGCGTCGAACGGAGCGTCCGCACCGAGGATCTCGCGCTGCGTCGCCGCGCCGAACGGAGCGTCGATCATCACGTGGCTGCCGTCGGCGTAGCGGAGCTGCAGGGTGAGAAAGACCCGCGGCTCCTTCGCGAAGCCGGCCCACGCGGTGTTGAACCACGCGGGCATGGACGTCCGGCCGATGATGCCGACGCGCACCTCCTGCGGCCCCGTGCCGGTCGCCGCGCGGCGCAGCTCTGCGAGGGCATCCGCGCCGGCGAGCCAGAAGCGCGGCGTCTCCGGGACCGGAATCGAGCTGCCGAGCCACCACAGAGCGACGGCGGCGACCACCAGGATCGCGAGCAGCGCGCGGCGCAGGATCACCATGGCCGACAGATGGTCCAGGCCGGGGCTGCCGTCAATTCGCGCGGCGGGTCAAGCGTCTTCGCGGGCCACCTGCGCGCGCGCCCACGCATAGTCGGCCTTGCCGCTCGGTCCGCGCTCGACACGCTCGCGCACGACGAAGTGCTTCGGCACCTTGTAGCGCGCGAGGTGCCGGCGACACTCCTCGGCGAGCTCGTCCGGCGAAGCGCTCGCGCCGGGCCGGAGCTGCACGACCGCCGCGACCTCGCTGCCCCAGCGCGCGCTCGGACGCCCGACGACGATCGCATCCAGAACGGCCGGGTGGCGCTTCAGCGCCTGCTCGACCTCCTCGGCGAAGATCTTCTCGCCGCCCGAGTTGATGGTCATCGAGTCGCGGCCCAGCACCTGCACGCTGCCGTCGGCGAGCAGTCGCGCGCGGTCGCCGGGCACGGAGTAGCGCTTGCCGTCGACCGTCGGGAAGGTCTGCGCGCTCTTCGCGGCGTCGCCGAGGTAGCCGAGCGGGATGCGTCCGGACTGCGCGAACCACCCGATCTCGTCCTCGCCGGGCTCGAGGAGCCGCGTGCGCGCCGCGTTCAGCACCCGCGCGCCGGGGTTCGCGCGAAAGGTGCCGCCCGCGCCGGAGCTCGCGCGAACCGCGCCGCCCGCGTCGGAGCTCGCGCCCGGCGCTCCTCCGTCACCCTTGCCGCGCGCGGTAGCGTGCGACGCCTGCGTGCCGGTCTCGGATGAGCCGACGGTATCGATGATCTTGACGCCGTAGGGCAGCAGCGCGAGCAGCTCTTCCTTGCTGCTCGGATCGAGCACGGCACCGCCGCTGCCGATCACGCGCAGCGCGGAGAGGTCGTAGGCGCGACGCTTCAGCTCGTCGATCAGCGGGCGCGCGAACGCATCGCCGACGATGAGGATGACGTTGACCTTCTCGCGCTCCGCCGTCGCGAGGATCGACGCCGCGTCGAGGCGTCGCGTGTCGTCCTGGATGACCACGGTGTTGCCGGCGAGCAATGCGTCGAACGCGACCCAGTGCGCGGCGTGCATGAACGGCGCGGTCGGCATGTAGCGCAGGCCGCCTTTTCGCGCGCGCGCGACCACCTCGTCCATCGACTGCACTTCGGTGCCGTCGGGCTTCCGGCCGCCGAGCGCCGCGAAGTAGATGTCGGCCTGCCGCCAGAGCACGCCCTTCGGGCTGCCCGTCGTGCCGCCGGTGTAGAGCACGTAGAGATCGTCGGGCGAGTACGCGACGTCCGGGCGCTCCGGCGACGCGCCGGCGAGCGCGGTCTCGAACTCGAGCGCGCCGTCGAGCAGGGGCTCGTCCGACGCGTCCGCGACCTGCAGCAGGAGCTTCAGCTCCGGCAGCTCGCGACGGATCGCGGCGACCGTCGGTGCGAAGCTCGCGTGGTAGATCAGCGCCTTCGCGCCGGCTCCGGCGAGCAGCGGCACCAGCTCCGCGGGCGTGTACTTGTAATTGACGTTGACCGGGACGGCGCGCGCGGTGAAGCAGCCGAGCATCGACTCGAGGTACTCGGGTCCGTTGTAGAGGCAGAGCGCCACGTGGTCCTGGCCGGACTCGTGGCTCGCGAGAACGTCGCGCTCGCGGTGCAGCGTCAGGCCGTGCGCGCGCAGCAGGTTCGCGAGGCGCCGGATGCGCTGCGCGGTCCGGGCCCACGTCCGGCGCTGGTCGCGCCAGACCAGGCATTCACGGTCGGGGACGGCGGCGGCGACGGCTGCGGCGAGCTCGGCGAGGTTCGGCTCCATGCCGTCGCGATAGCGCAACCGCAGCCGCGTTGCCGCCGGTCGGCGGCGTCACGGCCACCGTTGGATCACTGGAGGTCGAGCAGGTGGATGTTCAGAGCGGGACGGCCCGCGAGCGGGAGGGTCTTCAGCGGGGCCCGCATCCGGGAGCGCCGGAAGGCCGATCGGCAGGGTGAGGCCGCCGACGGGGCACGCGGTCCACGGGTCTTCCGGGTCGAAGGTCGTCGGCAGCGCGATCGGCCACGACACGCGGGCCTTGCCGCCGACGCCCAGTCCCTTGGCGACGGTGCCCTCGCCGATCGAGCCGACGGTCGCGAGCGAACCGAGCGTGAGAGCGCTCATGCGGAGGAACGCCACGCTTGACTTGACGCTCTTGATCGTGTCCCGTTCGCGTCCAGCCACTTGATCTTCATCGTGCCGACGAGATCGTAGGCGCTCGACAGCGCTGCCGATCGCGTGCTGCGACCCTTGGAGGTCGGTGTCGTAGGGTGGTCCTGCTCTCGGCGGATGGTGCCGGATCGGCCGGCGCGCGTGTCGTGGCGCGACCACGATCGACGCGTGGCTCGTCGGAGATGAGGATGCGCACGGTAGGCGCGGCGCTCTTGCCTGGTCAAGAAAATCTCCGCGCGCGGGCAGGATCTCGCCGCAGCGCCGGCCGTATTGACCCAACCCGCCCCCTCCGGAATGCCTGGACGGCATGACGGCCATTCCCGGCGCCAGCTGGCTCGTCGATCCGGTGGGCACGCGCCCGCAGTTCACCGGATCGGACTTCACCGACGACGATCGCCTGTACGCGAAGACCGCAGAGGACTTCGTGCGCAGCGAGGTCCTGCCGCAGATCGAGCGCATCGAGGCGCAGGAGCCAGGGCTGATGCCAGCGCTGCTGCGGCGTGCGGGTGAGCTCGGCCTGCTGATGATCGACGTGCCCGAGGAGTACGGCGGGCTCGGGCTGCACAAGACGACGTCGATGCTGGTGTCCGAGAGCGGGGCGTTGTGCGCGTCGTTCAGCGTGTCGTGGGGCGCGCACACCGGCATCGGCTCGCTGCCGACGGTGTACTACGGCACGGATGCGCAGAAGCGAAGATACCTGCCCCGGCTCGCGACCGGCGAGTGGCTCGCTGCCTACGCGCTGACCGAGCCGGGCTCGGGCAGCGACGCGCTGGGTGCCAAGACCGTCGCCGCGCGCCAGCCCGACGGCAGCTTCCGCTTGACCGGCGTCAAGCAGTTCATCACCAACGCCGGCTTCGCGGATCTCTTCACCGTCTTCGCCAAGGTCGACGGCGAGAAGTTCACGGCGTTCCTCGTCGAGCGGGCTTCACCGGGTGTGTCCACCGGAGCGGAGGAGAAGAAGCTCGGCATCAAAGGCTCGTCGACGCGTCAGCTGATCCTCGAGGACGTGCACGTTCCCGCCGACGCGGTCCTCGGCCAGATCGGGCAGGGCCACAAGATCGCCTTCAACATCCTCAACATCGGCCGCTTCAAGCTGGGTGCGGGGGCGATCGGTGCGGCGAAGGAGTGTCTCAAGATCGCGCTCGACTACGCGCGCGACCGGAAGCAGTTCGGGCAGCCGATCGCGAGCTTCGGCATGGTGCAGAAGAAGCTCGCCGACATGGCGACGCGCATCTACGTCGCCGACAGCATGAGCTACCGCACCGCCGGTCTCATGGACGCGGCCGAGGCGGCACTCGACCGCGGCGCGCCCGACTATGTCGCGCGCCTGATCCGCGAGTCGATCGAGGAGTACACGATCGAGGCGTCGGCGCTGAAGGTCTTCGGCACCGAGTCGCTCGACTTCGTCGCCGACGAAGCGCTGCAGGTGCTCGGCGGCTACGGCTTCACCGCGGAATATCCGGTCGAGCGACATTACCGCGACTCGCGCATCAACCGCATCTTCGAGGGCACCAACGAGATCAATCGTCTCATCATCCCGGCGACGCTGCTGAAGCGCATCGGCACGGGCGGCCTGCCGTACATGGACTTTCTGAAGCGGGTCGACGCCGAGATCGCGCAGGGTGCGACCTGGGCGTCGGCCTCGCAGGGCGCGCTCGAACGCGAGTATCGGGCGACCGAGGTCAGCAAGCGCGTCGTCGCCTACATCACGCGCGTGCTGGTCGAGAAGGACCTCGCGTCGCTCAAGGACAAGCAGCAGCACCTCGAGATCCTGAGCAACATGATCATCGACGTGTTCGCGATGGACAGCGCCGTCAATCGCACCCGCCTCCTCAAGGGGCATGGCACCGAGGACGACGACCGGCTGCGTCTGATGATGACCAACATCTTCGTCGCGTCCGCGGCCGAGCGCGTGATCGACGGCGCGCGGCGTCTGCTGGTGAACGAGTTCGAGGGCGACGAGCTGCGGCGCCACCTGAAGCTCGAGGACATCATCCCGCGCATTCCGATCCGCACCGTCGCGGTGAAGACGCGGCTCGCGGAGGCGCTCGTCGCACGCGGGCTCGGTCCCGTCTTCTTGCGCTGACCGGACACGCCGCGCGGCACTCCGGGGCTTCGACGTCGTGCCGGGGCGCAAGACGCGCGCCGCGCTTGCCGCAGCGCCCGAACTCCGGCAGCACGTGCACGGGGGTGCCTGGCGGCACGTCCATGGAGGTCGTGCATGCCGACGCGTGTTCTGCTGATTCGCCACGGAGCGACGGTCCTGTCCGCCGAGGACCGCTTCGCCGGCTCGACCGACGTCGAGCTGTCGGACGAGGGCCGGCGTCAAGCGCGCGCGCTGGGCGAGCGTCTGGCCGGCGAGAGCATCGGCGCGGTCTATGCGAGCCCGATGCAGCGCACGATCGAGACCGCGCGTCTGGTCACCGCGGCGCACCATCTCGAGCCGCACCCCGAGCCCGGCCTGCGCGAGATCGCGCACGGGCGCTGGGAAGGGCTCACGCGCAAGGACGTCGAGGAGCGCTTCGGCGACGAGTACACGAACTGGGAGATCGACCCGTTCCTGTTCGCGCCCGAGGGCGGCGAGGCCGGCATCTCGGTGATGGCGCGCGCGGTCCCGGTGATCCGCGGCATCGTCGAGCGCCATGCCGGCTCGACCGTCGTCGTCGTGTCGCACAAGGCGACCATCCGCCTCGTCTTGGCGTCGCTGCTCGGCATCGACGCGCGCGGCTACCGCGATCGTCTCGACCAGGCGCCGGCCTGCCTGAACGTGGTCGACTTCAAGGATCCGGTGCGCGCTCGCCTGATGCTCTACAACGACACCTCGCACTACACCGAGCAGCCGCGCGCGGCCGGCGCCCACCTGTCGTCCTGGTGGGATGCGAGCTGAGCACCGAGCGACGGACTCCACGGACGCGATTCCGGAGCGCCGCACCCGAGCGACCTCCGACGAGGAGCAGATGAACGATCTCGAAGGCAAGGTGGCGGTCGTGACCGGTGCCGCGAGCGGTATCGGCCGCGGTCTCGCGACGGCGCTCGCCGGCGCCGGCATGACGGTCGCGGTCGCCGACCGCGATC
>JAIEPK010000448.1 GCA_019749875.1 Candidatus Binatia bacterium
TCGTACGCGCACAGCGCATAGCCGGTCGCGCCGGCCGCGGGATCGCCGAACGCGTCGGACGCGAGCGGCGCGCCGCTGAAGGTCCAGAGCAGCTTCCGCGGCGCGCCGGAGAAGCGCACCCCGGCCTGCGTCGCGGACGCGCACGCACGCGGCGACGGCGCACACGAAGGCCGCGCCGGCGTCGTGCCGGTGCCGACCGAGAAGTGCCGGTCGACGCGCGTCACGTTGCCTTGACGGTCGGCGACCTGCACCCGAAGGTGGGCATCGTCGAGGTGCGCGACGGGCTCCGCGAGCGTGATCGCGAACCGGCCGTCGCCGAGCGGCAGCAGGAGATCGGCGAGCTCCTGCCCCGCCGCGCGGCCGGCGAGCGCCACGTCGGCGACCAGCGACAGCGAGCCCGGCTCGAGGCCGGAGTCCGCGTCGGCGACGCCGACCACGATGCGCGTCAAGGGCGACGCGTTGCCGCCCGCGCGCGGCGCGCTCAGCGCGAGCGTCGGACGCACCTCGTCGAGGAACCAGCCCCAGGGCGACGGGCCGTTCGTCCCGCCGTTGAGCGGTGCACCGAGATCGATCCAGCGCGCGATGGTGATCTTCTCGTCCTCGCTGAGCGCCGGCACGCCGCTGCCCGGCGGCGGCATGATGGTGCCGCTGAAGTCGAGGTCGGCGGCGTTGGGATCGGCGCCCGCGGGCAAGCTCGACGCGTCGCCCGGCACGCTCTCGGTCGGGTGGTCGGCGTTGCGCCAGCCGTCGAGGCGGCGCCCGAAGACCTTCCACACGAGCAGGCTGCGCCGGCTCTGGAACATGCGGACGTAGCGGCTCGCGTTGCTCTGCCGCCACGTGCCGCGCGAGCCGTCCCAGCTCGCGACCGGACCGTGGCCCCAGCGTGCGTCGGCGTCGTCGGCGAGGCGCGCGTAGTCGCCCGGCACGCCGTCGTAGAGCGCCAGGTCGTCGAGCACCAGATTGCCCGGCGGCGACGCCGCGCTCTTGGTGTGGCACGGCACGCAGCTGCGCTGCAGGATCGGACGCACGTCGCGCACGAACTCGACGTTCACGACGTTGCCGGCGACGGTCCTCGTCGCGGGGTTGCCGCCGGCGTCCTTGGTGAGCAGCGGTACTCGACCGCTGGTCAGGTCGGTGACGACGTACTCCGGCCGCGACGCCGCGGTGGTCTCGAAGGCGAGCGGCGTCTGGCTGTGCGCGTGGCAGCCGCCGCAGTCGGCGCGCATTTCGCCGGGACGCACCTGGTGCCAGGTCTGGGCCATGTTCAGCACCAGACCGTCGCGGTCGAGCGTCTGGAAGGTGAACGGCGTGTCGGCCGGGATGCGCGCGAGGAAGCTCGTGTCGGGATGGCCCTCCGGATCGAGCAGCGGCGAGCCGTCGGGGTTCTGCTTGCGCAGCGGGATCTCGCCGAGGATGCGCAGGCGCTCGCCCACGTGGCTGGTGAACAGCTGCCCGCCCGACGGTCCGCCGTTCGGGCCGTAGCTGCGATGCGTGCCGGGCTCCATCGCGACCAGGCGCACCGCCCAGATGTCGGCGTTCTTGTACTTGCCGGCATCGGCGCCCTGCGTGAACCAGTTGCTGCTCTGGCCGTTCTCGACGGTGTTGAAGCTGTCGAGGCCGTCGAAGAAGTCCAACCAGGACGGGACGTAGCCGGGGAAGCTCTCGCGCTTGTAGAAGCTGCTCGTGCCGACCAGGCCGTACGGGGTGCCCGCCGGCAGCGCCGCGTGCACCGTGCCGTCGTTCGGCAGCCACGGCAGCTCGACCGGCTGGTCGATGCCGTGCACGTCGCGATACGCGACCACCGCGCGCGGCCAGGCCTCGTTGTAGGCGGGATCGTTCTTCAGCTTGACGAGCTGCGCCGGCGAGGTGATCGGCCCACCGCCGGGCATGAGGTAGATGCCCGAGTCGTAGTACGGCGTCCGCTGCGGGCGGTTCAGGTCGTTCGCCGGACCCGGCGTCCACGCGAGCAGGAGATCGCCGCCGGGTGCCGCCGACGGGTGCGTGACTTTACCGACCCGCACGCCGCCCGCGCCGACCGGTGCCGCCTCGTCGTTCGGGGTCGTGAACGGCGTGATGGCGTGGAAGCCGCGCGGCGTGAACGGCATCGTGAACGGATACGGGAAGCCCGCACCGACGGTCTGGTCGATCGGCGGGTTGTCCTCCGGGAACGCGGAGAAGAAGCGCGGCTCCCCCGCGGGCGGGTGCAGCGGCAGGCGGAAGAGCGCGCCGAAGCCGTTGTTGTTGAGGTTGTAGTAGTCCTCGACGACGATGTCGCCGTCCGAGAGCTGGGTCGCGAAGTGGAACGCCTGCCCGTCGTGGAAGGCGCTGACGATCGGCTCCCAGTGCCGACCGTCGGGCCAGATCGCCCACACGCCCCACATGCGCGCATCGCGCAGCCCCTGCGACTCGTGGCTCGAGAACAGGATGCGGCCGTCGGCGAGCGGCGTCGGGTGCAGCGCGCTCGACACGTTCATCGGCGCGATCTGCGTGACGTTGGCACCGTCCTCGTCCATGACGAAGAGCTGCAAGGTCGGGCTCGTGTAGCCCTTCGGCGGCGCGAAGCCGTTGCGGTTGCTGGTGAAGGCGATCTTGCCGCCCGCGAGCGGTGCGGGGCCCAGGTTCAGGATGCCGTAGCCGAGGGAGTCGTGACCCGGCGACGGGTTCACCGGATTCGACTCGTCGAAGTTGCCCGCACCGGTGTTCGGCGTGAACTCGCCGTGCGTCAGCTGCTCGATGCGGCGCGTGGCGAGATGGATGCGGTAGATGTCCGCGCCGCCATAGAAGAGCCCGCGCTGCGTGTTGAGCGCCTGCGGGCGCGCGTCGTGGAAGTACGCGTAGTAGACCCACTGCGCGTCGAACGACACGAACGGATCGGTCACCGAGCCGTTGCCGCCCGGCACGAGGACCTCCTCGCTGCCGTCCGGGTGCAGCAGCATCAGGTCGGCGCCCGGGTCGATGCGCGCGGGGTGGAACACCTCGGGCCACGTGGTGTTGGTCGCGTCGCCGTAGCGCGGCTGGCGGACGTAGACGACGTCGTAGGGCACCGCCGCCGCGACGGCGCTCGAGCCGACCGTCACCGCGCACAGGAGCGCCGCCAGCACCGGACCGAGCGTTTGCTGCGACTGTCGCATGGCGTTCGTCCCCCGGCCGACGAGCCCAGCAACCGCCGTTCCCTACCGTCCCGCTGCTGCGTGCGACGATCCCGGTGCCACGGAGCAGATCGACGGCATCTCCGTGCCGCTATCGCGATCGTGCGTCAAGATGTCGACGCCGCCGGTGCGGCGCGGCTCGGAGACGCCGGCCGTCGCGTCACGGCGATTTGTTGCACTTGAGCAACCCGCCCGTCTGGTTCACGGAGCAGTCCGCCGGCGCGTAGTCGCTCTTGCCGCAGAGGCCGAGCGGCGCCGCCGCGTCGTCGCCGAGGATCAGCGTCAGCTCGAGCGGGCCGTCGAGCGGGCCGAATGGGAAGTATCCCTTCTTCGCCCGCACGGTGACCCGCACCTTGCCGCCCGGTGCGCCCTCGCTTCGGTCGATGATCTCGAAGCGCTGCACCCCGAACGGTGCGGGCTCGCCGCTGCGCACGCGGTACGTCCAGCCGCGGCCGTGCGCTCCCTCCGTCCAGCGAGCTCTGGGAGCGGAGCTCGGCCAGCCACCGCGCAGTCGCGCGTCGACGTGGACGGCGCCGCTGCCGTCGCGGATCTGCAAGCGCACGCCCTGCTCCTGCGGCGCGAGATCGGTCACCGCGACGCCCGGCGGCAATGCGAACGTGACGTCGATGGTCAGCTTGTCGTCGAAGTCCCACTGCGGGCGCGCCTGGGAGACCACCAGCCGCGGCGACGGCGCGGACGCGAAGATCTGCCCGGCGTCGAGCAGCGCGCAAACCGGCGGCCCGAAGTCGACCACGCTCGCGGGCAGGGGCTGCAGGGGGGAGAGATCGCCGCTGCCGATCGCACCGTGGAAGCCGGCGCCCCAGCACTTCACCGAGCCGTCGGTCTTGACGGCGCACGAGTGGTCGACGCCGGCGGCGACGGCCGCGACACCGCTCGAGAGCTCGCTGACGTCGTACGGCGAGATCCGGTAGGGGACCGACGTGTCGTCGCCGATCTGCCCATCGACGTTGCGGCCCCAGCACTTCGCGCCACCGCTGCTGGTGACGACGCAGGTGTGCGACGCGATCGCGTTGATCGCGACGGCGTCGGTGAGCTCGTAGACGTCGACCGGAGTCGCGGACGGCGCGCTGATGGCGCGGCCGAGCTGGCCGAAGTCGTTCTGCCCCCAGCACTTGACGCCGCCGCTCGCGAGCAGCGCGCAGGTGTGGTCCTCGGCATCGACGATCGCGGTGACGCCGCTGGTGAGTCCGACGACGTCGAGCGGCGCCAACGAGGCGCCGGTGGTGAGGTCGCCCCAGCACTTGACGCCGCCGGCATCGGTGAGTGCGCAGGTGCGCGCGAAGCTCGCGGCGAGCGCCGTCACCGGCGCGCCGAGTCCGACCACGTCGACCGGCAGCGCCGAGTCGTCGGTGGTGCCGTCGCCCAGCTGGCCCGCGTGATTCTTTCCCCAGCACTTGACGCCGCCGCCCGACAGCACGGCACAGGTGTGGTGCCAGCCGGCCGCGATCTGCAGCACGCCCGAGCTCAGGCCGACGACGTCGACCGGCACGAGCTCGTTGGGGCTCGTGGTGCCGGTGCCGACCTCGCCGTTGGCGTTTCTGCCCCAGCACTTCGCGCCGCCCGTGGTGGTGACGACGCAGTTGTGCTCGCGGCCGATCGCGATGTCGGCGACGATGCCGGCGAGGCTCGGCACGTCGACGGGAATGCGGCGCTTCGCCACGTCGCCGTCGCCGATCGCGACGTCGCCCCAGCAGCGCAGACCGCCGGAATCGGTCCGCGCGCAGGTGTGCGAGTCACCGGCGCCGATCCTGGTCGCCGTCGCGGCCCACACGGGCGCAGCGAAGGGCAAGACCACGAGCACCGCGAATGCCGCGAGAGCCGGACGACGACGTGGCACGGGTGTTTTCCAGGACGAATCAGTCGGCATCGCAGGCTCCTGCGCTGGGGCGTCGGCGCGCCGCTTCGGCGGCGCCGTCATACGGGACCGGCCGCGACGCGAACAAGATTTCGCGATGACCGACGCCGAAATTTCGTCGTCAGCGGTTGGCGTCCTGTGTGACCGACGTCCCACGCCGCCGCGCTCGCCACCACAGCGGCACCAGCACCAGCATGCCGAACGCTCCCGCGAGGATCAGCGCGTCGAGCCAGCCCGGGCGCTCGCCCGCGCTCGCGCCGAGGTAGGTGAACGCGAACACCTTCGGAACCACGCCGACGCCGCTCGCGACGAGGAAGAGCGGCAGCGAGAACGGGATCAGTCCGCACGCGTAGCTCACCAGATCGAACGAGCCGTGCGCGAGCAGCCGGATGCCGAGCACCGCGACGAAGGTCGCCATCGTGCCCCGTCCGGCAAACGCCGCGTCGAAGGCGTCGAGCTTGTCGCGCGAGGCGAAGCGCTCCGCGACCGGGCGTCCCAAGGTGCGCGCGATCAGGAAGCACAGCGTGCCGCCCAACACGACCGAGCTCCACGACAGCGCGAAGCCCACCCATGGTCCGTACAGGTAGCCCGACGCCATCATCAGCGGCTCGGACGGCAGCGGCGACACCACGCACTGCACGATCAGCAGCACGATCAGAGCGAGCGGCCCCACGGCACCGGCGGCGCGCACGCGCTCCGCGATCGCGTGCGCATCGAGGCTCCGCCAGTCGACCTGCGCCAGCAGCACGACGCTCGCGACCAGAGCGACACCGCAGGCTCCCCAGAGCAGCGCGCGGCGGCCCGGGCGCCTCCTGCCCGCGCGTGACGGCCGTTGGTCCGGCGCTGCGACCGACCGCGTGTCGTCCTGCTCCACGGCGAGCGTTCTACCCGCGCGGCTCGGGCTCGGGCAACGCGGCGCGCGGCGGGAGACCGAGCGCGCATCCTCGTCCCGGCCGCGGCTTGGCAGCCGCCCCCGAAGCGCCCGCGGCCGGCCGGGCGCTCAGTGACGTTCGAGACGTTCGATCCGCCGCCGCAGCTCGGCGATCTCCCCCTCGACCAGCCGGTCGAGCCGATCCAGCACCCGGCCGATGAGCAGCCTCAGCTCGCCCGCTTCCTTGCGGTGCTCGCGGATCTCCTCGCGCTGTTCGCAGATCTCCTCGCGCTGCTCGCGGATGTCCTGGCCGACCACCGACAGGCCGGCGACGACGCGGTCGATGGTCTGCGTCAGCACCCCGACGTGCTGCGCCAGACGCTCTTGGCCGCGCGCGAGCTCGTCGAGCATGCCGACGACGTCTGCCATCGCGCGACCCTAGGACACGGGCTCGGCGCGAACAAGACGTCCGTCGCGACGATGTCTTCCACGACAATCGCCGCCGGGCGAAGTCCGGCGGCCGCGGTCGTGATCCGCGCGGAGCGTACCGGCTACAGCAGGTACCCGCGCGCGAGCGTCGTGAACTCGTTCACCTGCGCCTCGATCCACGCCGCGTCGCGGCCCAGCTCCGCCGCGAGCAGCTTCGCGACCCGCGGCGCCGCCTCGATCGCGGCGCGCGCGTCGAGCAGCAGGCTGCGCGTGCGGCGCGACAGCACGTCCTCGACGGTGCGCGCCATCTCGTGACGCGCGGCCCAGCTCACCTGCCCCATCACGTACGGCAGCCGCGGATGGATCGGCTCGCGGCGCGCCGGATCGTCGGCGAGGAAGGCGTCGACCAGCTCCGCGTCGGTGCCGTACATCTGCATGTGCTCCGCGTGCGGCGTGCGCGGGTCGCCGTGCGGCATCGCACCGTGCAGGCGCAGCTTCTCGGTCACGCACGGACGCGGCCGCAGGTCGCCGACCGCGACCGCGTCGTCGACCGTGTCCTGCGCCATCTTGCGGTACGTCGTCCACTTGCCGCCGACGATCGTGACCAGCCCCGCGTCCGACACGATCACCGAGTGCTCGCGCGAGATCGACTTGGTGCGGCCGCGCCCGCTGTTCCCGTTGGTCAGCGGTGCCACCAGCGGGCGCTGGCCCGCGAACACGCTCAGCACGTCGTCGCGCGTCGGCTCGCGATCCAGGTACCGCGCCGCGTTGCGCAGGATGAAGTCGACCTCCTCGGGCAGTGCGCGCGGCTCGATCTCGGCCTGCGGCATCGCCGTGTCGGTCGTGCCCACCAGCACGCGCTGGTGCCACGGGATCACGAACAGCACGCGGCCGTCGTCGGTGTGCGGCACCATGATCGCGGTGTCGCTCGGCTGGAAGCCGCGGTCGAGCACGAGATGAACGCCCTGGCTCGGCGACAGCATGGTCTCGGCGGCCTGGTCGTCGAGCCGCCGCACCTCGTCGGCGAAGATGCCGGTCGCGTTGATCACGACCTTGGCGCGGGGCTCGTGCGAGACGCCCGTCTCGAGGTCGGTCGCGCGCACGCCGTCGATCTGGCCGTCCTTCTTGGTGAGCCCGTCGACGCGCATGTAGTTGACCAGCGTCGCGCCGTGATCGACCGCCGTCAGGGCGAGCGCGACGGCCATGCGCGCGTCGTCGAACTGCGCATCGTGGTACATGACGCCGCCGAGCAGGTTCTCGGTCTCGACGTTCGGGATGCGCTCGATGGTCGACTTGCGGTCGAGCACGCGCGAGCGCGCGATGTTGAGCTTGCCGGCGAGCCGGTCGTAGAGCTTGAGCCCGACGCCGTAGAACGGCCCCTCCCACCAGCGGTAGCGCGGCACGACGAAGGCCAGATCGTGCACCAGGTGGGCCGCGTTGCGGCACATCAGGCCGCGCTCGCGCAGCGCCTCGAGCACGAGGGCGACGTTGCCCTGCTGCAGGTAGCGCACGCCGCCGTGCACCAGCTTGGTCGAGCGCGACGACGTTCCCTTCGCGAAGTCGTACTGCTCGAGGAGCAGGGTGCGGTAGCCGCGCGTCTGCGCGTCGACGGCGATGCCGAGGCCGGTCGCTCCGCCGCCGATGACGATCACGTCCCACACGCCGTCGTCGACGGCGGCGATCATGCGCTCGCGATTCACCCAGCCACCCTAACGCAGCGAGTCATGCGGCGCACTACGGGAACGCGATTCTTCGCCGCCGCACGGCCTCAGCTGCCGGTGCGTACCTGCGCCGCCGGCTCGCGCGCGATCAGGACGCTCACGATGCGGCGTCCCATGACGCGCTCGGCGGTGAAGCGGAAGTCCTCGAACACCACGCTCTCGCCCGACGTCGGGATCGCGCCGAGCAGCCCGAACATCAGGCCGCCGACGGTGTTCCAGCGCTCGCGCGGCAGCTCGACGCCGAGCAGCGCGCTGAGGTCCGAGATCGCGAGCGTCGCGTCGACGCGGAAGCGTCCGTCCGGCAGGCGCTCGACCTCCTCCTCGTCGACGTCGTGCTCGTCGGCGATCTCGCCGACCAGCTCCTCGAGCAGGTCCTCGAGCGTGACCAGCCCCGCGACCGAGCCGAACTCGTCGACCACCAGCACCATGTGGAACTGCTGCTCGCGCATCTCCTTGAGCAGGTCGACGAGGCGCTTCGACTCGGGCACGTAGTGCACCGGACGCAGGATGCTGCGCAGCGTGCACGTCGTGTCGCCGCGCTCCTGCGCTGCGAGCAGGTCCTTCGCGTGCACGATGCCCTCGGTCTGGTCGAGGTCGCCGCGGAACACCGGCAGACGCGACACGCCGTGCTGCACGAACACCTTCTGCACGTCGGCGAGCGAGGACGCGAGGTCGATGCCGACCACGTCCGGGCGCGGCACCATGACTTGACGCGCGACCGCGTGCCGGAAGTGGAAGACCGAGTCGATCATCGCCTTCTCGGACGCGTCGATCTCACCTTCCTCGTGGCCGACCTCGGCCATGGTGCGGATCTCGTTCGGCGTGACGAACGGTCCGGTCTGGAGGCCCTTGCCGGGCAGCAGGACGTTCGCGATGCCGATCAGTGCGCGCGTCGGCCAGCGCAGCAGCCACGCGATCGCCCACACCACGGGCGCGAGCAGCAACGCCACGCGATCGGAGTGCAGTACGGCGAAGGTCTTCGCCATCGCCTCGACGACCACGAAGTACGCGAGCGTGAAGCCGATCGAGGCGAGCGTGACGCCGAGCGCATCGAAGGCCTCCTCGGCGAGGAAGGCGACCAGGATCGCCGAGCCGTTCTGTACCAGCAGGACCGCGAGGTAGACCGCGTTCAGGTAGCGCGGCAGGTCGGTCTCGATCTCCTCGAGCAGTGCCGCGTTGTGACGACCCTCCTGCCGCAGCGAGATCGCGCGCACGCGGCCGACGCGGGTGAGCGAGGCCTCGGCGAGCGCCAGCATCGTCCCCATCGCGACCAGCGCGAGCACGGCGAGCGCGAGCGCACTCATCGCCGGCCGCTCCGGGCGCGGCGGCTTCCGGGTTCAGGACTCGCGTTCGAGCACGGGGTGCCGCGGTTGGGATCGGGATCCAAGGCCGTCTCTCGTCTACCACGCGGAGCCGCGCGAGACGACCGCTGCAGACGGTGCGGATGCGCCTCAGGTCACCTCGGTGCTGCGGCGAATGCCGAGCTTCTTCATGCGGCTGCGCAAGGTGCTCGGGTTCAGCTCGAGGACACGGGCCGCACCGTTCGGCCCGTCGATGCGCCAGCCGGTCTCGCGCAGCGCCGCGACGATGTGCCGGCGCTCGATCGCCTCGAGCGAGTCGTCCTCGATCGCGCCGGACGCGACGTCGGCCGGGTCCGCCGTCGACGCCGGAGCCGATCCGGCACGAGCATCCTGCGCCGTGCTCGCGGCAGCGACGGCGCGCGCATCGCCCGCCGTGCTCACGGAGACCGTCGGCGCGAAAGCGTGCACGGGCAGCAGCTCGGGCGCGACCTCCAGTGCGGCACCGGTCGACAGGATCACCGCGCGCTCGATGACGTTCTCGAGCTCGCGGACGTTGCCCGGCCACGGGTACGCGACCAGGCGGTCCATGGTCTCGCGCGGCACGCGGTCGACGGGGCGTCCGATCTTGCCGGCGAAGCGCCGCGTGAAGTAGTGCACCAGCAGCGGAATGTCCTCGCGCCGCTCGCGCAGCGGCGGAATGCGCACCGGGAAGACGTTCAGCCGGTAGTACAGATCCTGGCGGAACGTGCCCTCGGCGATGGCGCGCGGCAGGTCGCGGTTGGTCGCCGCGATGACGCGCACGTCGACGCGCAGGGTCTGCCGTCCGCCGAGGCGCTCGAACTCGCGCTCCTGCAGCACGCGCAGCAGCTTGACCTGCGTCTCGAGCGGCAGCTCGCCGATCTCGTCGAGGAAGATCGTGCCGCCGCTCGCGAGCTCGAAGCGTCCGATGCGGCGCTCGTTCGCGCCCGTGAAGGCGCCCTTCTCGTGCCCGAACAGCTCGCTCTCGATGAGCCCGACCGGCAGCGCCGCGCAGTTGACCTTGATCAGCGGGCGGTCGCGGCGCGCGCTCGCGAGGTGCACCGCGCGCGCGACCAGCTCCTTGCCGGTGCCGGTCTCGCCGAGCAGCAGCACCGAAGAGTCGGTCGACGCGACCAGACGCACCTGGTCGAGGACGTCGGTGAGCGCGCGGCTCTGCCCGACGATCTCGTCGACGTTGTGCGTCGCCTTGATCTCCTCCTGCAGGTACGCGTTCTGCAGGCTCAGGCGCCGCAGCTCCTCTTCCGCGCGGCGGCGCTGGTCGACGTCGCGCAGGATCAGCGTGAAGAGCCGTCGTCCGCCGACCTCGACCGACGACAGCGTGGTCTCGACCGGGAACGTGCCGCCGTCCGCACGACGTGCGCTCAGCCCGCCCGGCGCCCACACGTAGGGCGCCGCGCCGCCGCGCGCGGCCGTCATCGCGCTCGCGAGAGCGCCCGCGAACTCCGGGCCGAGAAAGCGCTCGAGCGAGCCGCCGAGCGCCTGCGTGGCCGGCACGCCGAAGGCCTTCTCCGCGGCCTCGTTGAACAGCTCCACGCGCAGCGCGTCGTCGAAGGTGACGATCGCGTCCATCGCCGACTGCAGGATGCGCGCGAGGCGCTCCTCGCTCGCGCGCAGCGCCGCGGCGGCGTGCAGGCGCTCGATCTCGGCACGTGCGCGCGCGGCGAAGATGCGCATGATCGCGATGCCGCGCGGGCCGTCGCGCATCGGCTTGTCGTCGAAGATCGCGAGGTGGCCGCTCACGCCGCCGTCGGGATCGATCAGGGGCACGCCGCAGTAGCTCTCCGCGCCCCAGTCGAGGAGCCCGGTGTCCTCGGGGAACAGCTGGCAGAGACGCTCGGGGTGATGCGACATCTCGCCGTTCAGCACGGCTTCGCAGGGCGTCCCCGCGACCGGGACCTCGAAGTCGTCGAGGAAGCGCCCGCGGCCCCACACGGCGAGCGTGCGAAAGCGTTGCTTGTCGGCGGACAGCTCGGTGACGAAGGCGTACGCGACACCGAGCGCGGAGGCGAGGTGGCGTACCAGCGAGGCGAAGAAGCGATCGCCGGTCTCGGCCTCGACGCCCTGGACGATGGCCCGCAGGGCGGCGTCGTCGGTCGCCTGGGCAGCTCTTTCGTGGGCCTCGATCACGGGAGTGGGGTCGTATGCAGCTCGCGGGGCGGGATACCACGCGCCTCCAGCGGGCGTCGAGCCATCCGATGCTCGCGTCCTCCGGTCGTTTCGCGGGGCGGCATCTGCAGCATCGGACCGAGGTACGCACCCGGTGCCGCCACCCGCCGGGCACGTGCTCGACGGCGGGCTACAGGCGCTCGAGGATTCGATCCGCCACGCGCAGGGCATTCGCGAGAATCGTCAAGGTCGGATTCACCGCCCCACTCGACGGGAAGAAGCTCGCGTCGGCGACGTAGACGTTCGCGACCTCGTGCATGCGGCAGTCGCGATCGAGCACCGACGCGCCCGGGTCGTCGCCGAAGCGCATCGTGCCGCACTGGTGCGAGCACACCGGCAGCGGCATGCGCTGCGCGCGATAGTGATGCGCGGGCGAGAACCCGTCGCCCTCGACGCGCGCCAGGACACCGGCGAGCTTCGCCGTCAAGCGCCGGTGCGGCTCGACGTTGTTCGGCGTGTAGTCGAGCACGATGCCGCCGTCGCGACCGAGGCGCACGCGGTTCTGATCGAGCGGCAGGTCTTCCGTGGTGAGCCAGAACTCGAGCGAGTGCGTCGCGAGGTACGACGCGTCGCGGCCGTCGATGCCCGGCGGCGCATGCTCGAGCAGCACCGCCGGCGTGCGGTTGAGCGGCTGGATCAGTCCGAGCGGGAACTCCTCGCCGCTGCCCGCGTGGTAGAAGTCGCTGATCGCGAAGGTCTTCTGCAGCACCGAGCGGTTCTCGACGCGCGACAGCGCGAACACCGCGGAGTTCTGGTGCGCCATGTAGTGGCGCCCGAGGTGTCCGGAGCGATTGCCGAGCCCGTCGGGGTGGCGCTCGCTCGCCGACCGCAGCATCAGCGCCGCCGAGTTCACCGCACCGCACGCGACCACGACCACGTCGGCGCGATGCACCTCGAGGTCACCGTCCCGCTCGACGTGGACCTCGGTCACCTCACGCCCCGACGGCGAGGTCACGAGCCGCGTGACGCGCGCTCCCGTGCGCAGCTCGACGTTGCGGTAGCGCAGCGCCGGCTCGACGCAGATCACCTGCGCATCGGCCTTGCCGCGCACCAGACACGGGAAGCCGTCGCAGCTGTCGCAGCGGATGCAGGCGTCGGCGTCGGGGCGCGACTCGTCGAGCAGCAGCGCGAGCGGCAGGTTCCACGCCCTGATCCCGGCGCGCCGCTCGAGGTCCTGCAGCAGCTGCGCGACGCGCGCCTCGTGGCGGATCGGCGCATGCCGGTACGGCTGCGACGCCGGGCCCTCGGTCGGGTCGACGCCGCGCGCGCCGCGCACGCGCCACAGGTGCTCCGCCTGCACGTAGTACGGCTCGAGCTCGTCGTACGAGATCGGCCAGCGGGGCGAGATCCCGCCGTGATGGCGGACGTCCCCGAAGTCGGACGGGCGCAGGCGCAGCGTCGCCGCTCCCCAGACCTTGGTGTTGCCGCCGACGAAATACTTGACCCCGGGCACGAACGTGTTGCCCGCACCGTCCGACCACGTCTCGTGCGGGTCGTAGCGCCGGTCGATCTGCACGGCGCGCGCGTCCCAGTTGTCCTTCTCGCGCGGCAACGGTGCACCGCGCTCCAGGATCAAGATGCGCTTGCCCGACGGCGCGAGGCGATGCGCGACGGTTCCGCCGCCCGCGCCCGATCCGATGACGATGACGTCCCAGTGCTGGCCCATGTCGCGTTCCTCCCCGTGCGTCGGGAGGACGGATGCCGGATCCAGGCCTGCAGTTTCTTGCGGGCAATTCAGACGCCACCGATCTGCACAGTCGGGGTGCTGCGAGAAAGTTGGTGAAAACTTTGGATGTCGCGGCGCTCTGCATTGACATTCGCCGTGGTCTGAGATGGATGCGGCGCAGGACGATGCGGCGTGCATGGGGGAGACACGCGAGCGGCGTCCGACGCGACCCCGCGACCTTCGGGTCAGGGGCGGCCGGAACCGATCGGCTGGAGACACCACGGCAGCACGCACCTCGCGTGCGTCGCGGGCGCGAGTGCCGTGCGCGCATCCTCATGGCGGCGGCGGCCCTGCTGCTGGCGCGCGCGCCGGCGCGTGCCGTCGAGCTGCGCTTCGCGCCGACGCTCATGGGCCAGGTGAACGACGACTACTTCTCCGGCCAGACGCAGACGCCGACCGAGATCTACGGCGACCTCGGCCTGTCGCGCATGCCGTGGAACTCGACGCTCGACACGTACTTCCGTCTCCAGGAGGACTGGAGCGACCTCGAGAGCGAGACCGACTTCTTCTCCGGCGTGCTGCGCGTGCCGGACGCGGTGCGCGGTCTGGACTTCCAGCTCGGACGCCAGATCATCGCGCAGTCGCCGATCGGCCTCTGGGATGCCGACTCGGGACAGATCGGCGTCGGCATCCCCGACACGCCGTACTCGATGACGATCTACGGCGGACAGCCGCGCTACTGGGAGCCGACCTACGGCCCGACGAAGCTGTCGCAGGACGAGCAGATCTTCGGCACCAGCTTCCGCGTCGCGCAGTTCAAGGGCGGCGCGCTGTCGCTCGGCTACCTGCAGCAGAACCGCGACGGCCGCGAGCTGATGCAGCAGGTGACGCTGTCCGGCACGCGCTCGTTCGCGGAGCTGCCGGGCATGCCGAGCCTGTACAGCAACTTCGCCTTCGACTCCGACCACCAGAACGTCGACCAGATCCGCCTCGGCACGCAGAACTTCGTCGGCGTCCCCGAGCTGCTGATGAACTTCGAGGGCGGCTACTACAAGCCGCACGACGCGGGAAACTTCGTCGTCACCAACATCGACCGCCGCGAGGATCCGATCTTCCAGCTGTTCTCGGTGAGCGACCTGCTGCAGTTCCGCGGCGGCACGCGCTACGCGGTGACGCCCACGATCTCGACCTACGTCGACCTGTCCTACCAGCGCTACCAGCAGATCTCGGACTCCTACGTGAACGGCTACGTCTACTCCGCCGGAGCGCTCTTCCTGCCCGGCGGCGACGGGCTCGAGATGGTGCGCACCGAGTACTACGGCATCGACGGCCCCGGCGGCAGCGTGAACGGCGGCCGCGTCTACTACGAGAACCGCGTGTACGAGGACATCCTGTTCCGCGCCAAGTGCGACGTCGGCTACTACGACAAGAGCACGAACCAGAGCGGCTTCGCGGTCGGCAGCCTGCTCGGCGTCGGCTACCAGATCGTGCCGGGGCTGGTCGCCGAGGTGAACTTCGAGGCCAACAAGAACCAGCTCTTCCCCGAGGACTTCCGCTTCGGGTTCTTCGTCACCTATGCCGCCGACTACGGCATCTCCGCCGACGGCGTGACGCGCGACGCGGTCGGCAATCAGGGCCGTCCGTGGCCGTGGGCGCCGACGCAGACCGGCAACACGTCGTGGAGCACCGCTCCCGTCCAGTGGACGGCGAGCCCCGGCCTGCCGGACCACGGCTGGGCCGGTCCGACCTTCCAGACGGTCGCGGCGCAGCACGCGGCGGAGAAGGCGAAGGAGGAGCAGGCGAAGGCCGATCAGCAGCCGGCTGCGGGCGGCGTCGCGAGCGCGGCGAGCGCGGAGGCACGGCCTTGAGGATCGCGCCGCGAACCGTCGTCGGCCTCTTCCTGCTCGCCCTCACCGCGGCGGCATGTCGCGACTACATGCCGCAGAACGGCTTCCTCCGCCCGCGCACGGCGCAGAAGAACCTGTCGACGGCCGACGCGCAGAGCAAGTTCGATCACGCGAGGCACGCCGAGGTGCTGCAAGAGCAGGGCGTGCCGTGCAACGACTGCCACCGCTTCGACGCGCGCATCCGCACGTCGAACTCGGCACTCGCGGCGGCGGTGTCGCTGATCGGCCAGGATCCCGCGGGTGCCGCGTGCCACTACTGCCACGGCCCGAGCGAGCAGCCGATGGCGGGGGCGCCGTCGCAGTGCAAGACCTGCCACACCAACATGCTGCCGCTCCTGCCGGCGAATCATCAGGTGGCGTGGGCGCGCGTGCACGCGTCGGTCGCGAGCGCCGATCCGGCGAGCTGCCAGAGCTGTCACAACGACGCGTTCTGCATCAACTGCCACCAGAACCGCGACTCGATCCTGACCTTCGTGCACGAGCGCAACTACCTCTCGTTCCACGGCGTCGATGCGCGTGCGAATCCGATCCAGTGCGGCAACTGCCACCGCCAGGATTTCTGCCTGAACTGCCACGCGAAGGCGGCGGGGAGGTGATCGTGAGGATCGTCGATCAGGCTCTCCGGATCGCGGCGATGGTCGCGGTCGTGACGATCGTCGGCTGCGGCAGCGGCGGCAGCCCGCAGAGCGAGAACTACGGCAACATCCTCGACTCGCCGGGCGGCCTCGTGCTGCTCGAGGAGGAGCACCAGGCCGGCTGGACGCGCGCGGACTGCTTCGGCTGCCACGACGTCAACAACATGCACCAGGTGAACCGCACCGGGCTGCCCGACGACGTCGTCGACCTGCCGGGGATCAATGCCATCATCCAGAACCAGGGCGAGGCGAGCTGCATGCTGTGCCACGGCACGAACGGGGTGCAGTAGTGCGGCGTCCGGAGCTCCTGCTCGCGCTCGTGCGTCGTCGCTCGTCGATGCTCGCGCTCGTGCGTCGTCGCTCGTCGATGCTCGCGCTCGCGCCGTCGCGACGTGGGCGCAGGATCGCGCTCGCCGCGCTGATGGTCGCGGCGCTCGCCCCGCTCCTCGCGCCACGCCCCGCGCGCGCGGAAGACTCGCCGCACCACATGGTGCTGCCGAACGGCAAGCTCGACGAGTCGAAGTGCGGCGCGTGCCACACCAAGGACATGAGCCTGATCGCGAGCCCGCTCGAGACCTGCACGCTGTGCCACTCCGAGTGGGAGCACAGCGGCGCGCACGAGCACGTCACCGCGCCGAAGGACAAGGTCGCGGCACTGATGGCGAAGCGCGCGAAGGGCGCGGTCGAGCTGCCGACGCCCGACGGCCAGATCTACTGCGGGACCTGCCACCTGTACCACGACCCCAAGGTGCTCGACGAGGAGTGGCTGAAGGTCGGGTGGATCCCGCCCGACACCGGCATCGCCGGTGCGGTGCGTGCGAGCGTGCTCGAGCGCTGGGCGAAGCTCGACACCGCCGGTGCCAAGCAGCCGGTCGGCGAGTTCGCGACGACGGGCACGCGGCAGCTCCGCCTGCCGGTCAGCGACGGCAGCCTGTGCGTGCAGTGCCACGGAGACAAGCGATGAGCCGCACGCCGTCGCCGCGGCGAGCCGCGCACTGGCACGACACCGGCGACCGCCACGCCCCAGGTCGTTCGTTGCTCGCGCCGCTGCTGCTCGCGCTGCTCGTGCTCGCGAGCGCCTGCGGACACGGCTCGGAGAAGTTCGGCGGCGGCGGCCCGCCGAGCCCCGAGGAGACCTACGGACAGTGCGCCTTCTGCCACCTCGACATCGCGGCGCCGATGACCGCCGACGGTGGCCACGGCAGCCTCGACCTTAAGTGTCAATCGTGCCACGCCGACCTGCAGCCCGGCTTCGCGCAGTGCGGTCACCGCGCGGTACCGCGCTGCCCCGACTGCCACGCGGCGCAGATCACGCACCACGATCCCGCCGTCGCCGCGCCGCAGCAGTGCACCATCTGCCACGCCGCGCACGGCAGCCCGAACCTGCTCCTGATCCGCACGGAGCTGCCGCTGTCGACGGCGAGCAACACCGTCACCGCGTGCAGCACCGCGAGCCAGTGCGGCGACGGCCAGATCTGTGCCGGCACCGACGCGACGTGCGGCACGTCGTTCGTCACCGGCGGCTGCGCCGCACCGATCCGCTTCGACAACCTCGACGGCAGGAAGGACGGCAGCTTCGCGAGCGTGTCACGGCCCGGAACGGGCGTGTGCGAGGTCTGTCACACGACGACGCGCTACTACAACAATACCGGCACGGGCGAGCCGCACTTCGACTTCCCCTGCTACACCTGCCACACGCACGAGCGCGGCTTCCTGCCGTAGGAACGAGGGGGCACGCGCCCCCTCGCCCCATTGGGCGAAGCCCAACGGGGCCCGGCTATTCCAACGAGGGGGCACGCGCCCCCTCGCCCCATTGGGCGGAGCCCAACGGGGCCCGGCTATTCCAACGAGGGGGCACGCGCCCCCTCGCCCCATTGGGCGAAGCCCAACGGGGCCCCACTCTCCGCGGTCGCCGACGCTCCGCGCTCGCCGTGGGCTCGCGTGCACGATCCCGTGCCGGTGGTGCGAGCGTAGCCGCGCGCTCGCGAAGTCGTCGAACGTAGGACGCCGCTCGTCATCGACGAGCGGCGTCTGCTCGAGCGAACGTCGTCGGTCTCAGTGCCCGGCGGCGAGCTGCTTCGCGAAGCCGGCGGCGGCCGCCAGGTCGTCGTCCGAGAGACCGCGGATCTTCTGCGGGTGCTTCTCGTTGCTCTTGATGCGCTCGACGACCTGCGCCTCGGTCATGCCGGCGACCTTCGCGTCGCCGGCGAGCGGCGCGACCTTCAACGTCTTCGCGACCGTCGTGTCGGCGTGACCGGTCTCGCCGTGGCACTTCGCGCACTGCTCCTTGTAGACGGCGGCTCCGTCGGCCGCGCGCGCGACCGGCGCCGCAGCGAGCACCAGAGCTGCTGCCAGCGTTGCGTACCTCATCGACATCGAGCCACCCCTCCTGCCCTCGTCGCGTCAGCCGTGCCGAGGGCCGTGCCTGAAGTGAAAGGCCCCCGCGCGCCACTGGTCGATGACGTAGATCAGAATCGCGAGGGCGAGCGCGGGAAAGCCGACGAACACGAACAGGATCGCCGTCCGACCCGACAGGTTCAGCGTCAACGGGAACATGACCGCGATCGCGATGAGGATCAACAGGTAGGCGAAGCGGATCATGCCGGCGGACCTCCGCCGGTCAGCGCCGACGCGGGATGGGCCTCGGTGCTCGTGTGCAAGACGATCAACCGCGACCCCTCGGTCGACGTGCGCGCGCAGGTGCGCGCGCTGGCGCTCGACGACCACGGCGGGCGCGTGCTGTTCCTGCACAACCTGGTGTTCCCCTACCACGAGCTGGGCGCGCTCTACCGCTCGGCCGACGCCTACGTCTCGGTGTCACGCGGCGAGGGCTGGGACATGCCGCTGATCGAGGCGATGGCGTGCGGCCTGCCGGCAATCGCCACCGACTGGGGCGCGCACCGCGACTTCACCAGCGAGGACAACTGCTACCTGCTGCGCACGCGCGGCGTCGTGCCGGCGGGTGATGCGCGCTGCCCGTACTACGCGGGCTTCTCGTGGGCCGATCCCGACCCCGAGCATCTCACGGTGCTGCTGCGCCGCGTGGTCGAGCAGCGCGACGAGGCGGCGCGGAAGGGCGCG
>JAIEPK010000151.1 GCA_019749875.1 Candidatus Binatia bacterium
TCGGCGCGCGCCTCGTCCGCGATGCGACGGCGCTGCCGCATCGCCGTCGCCCGCGACGCGGCGTTCTGCTTCTACTACGAGGACAACCTGGACGCGCTGCGCGCCGCCGGGGCCGAGCTGGTCGAGTGGAGCCCGCTGTGCGACGCGGGCCTGCCCGATGGCACCGACGGCATCTATCTCGGCGGCGGCTACCCTGAGCTGCACGCGCGCGCGCTCGCCCGGAGCGAGCGCGTCCGTCACGCGGTGCGCGACTTTGCCGTGCGCGGGGGCATGGTCTACGCCGAGTGTGGTGGCTTCATGTTCCTGCAGCGGGCGATCGTCGACGGCGCCGGCGAACGGCAGCCGATGGTCGGTCTGCTGCCCGGTGTCGCGGCGATGCGGCCGCAGCTGGTGGCGCTCGGCTATCGCACCTGGGCGTGGCAGCTCGACGGAAGATTCTTGACGGTGCGCGGGCAGGAGTTCCGCCATTCCGAGCTCGTCGAGTGGCCCGTGTCGGCGGTGGTCGACGGCGAGCCGGTCCGGGTGCTCGACGACCCCGGTGCAAGCGGCGCGACCAGCGGTGCACCGGGCATCGCCTGGCGACGCGTCGTTGCGGGCTACTCGCACCTGCACTTCGGCGCCACGCCGGAGCTCGCGGCGTTGCTGGTCGAGCGCGCCGTGGCGGCGCGCCGCGATCTGGGGCACGGCGGTGGCTGAGCGACGCCGCCATGCGCGACAGATCGTGGCGATGGCCGAGCGCCGCGGCCGGCTGCGGCTGATGGCCGCAGCGGCACGACGGCTCGTGCTCGTCGTGGCGTTCCTGCTCGCGACGGCGCCGGCGGCGACCGCCGCGGTCGCGGGCACACCCGCACCGCCGCCCGGCGGGGCGAAGCGCATCGTGTCGCTCGCGCCGTCGGTGACCGAGACCGTCTTCGCGCTCGACCGCGGCGACCGGCTGGTCGGCATCTCGACCTTCTGCGACTACCCGCCGGACGAGATCCGCGACCTGCCGCGCGCCGGCAGCTACTTGACGCCGAACGTCGAGCGCATCGTGTCGCTGCGCCCGGACGCGGTGATCGGCGTGCCCACGCCGGGCAATCAGGCGCCGGTCGAGCAGCTGCGCGCGCTCGGCATCGTGGTGGTGATCGTCGGCGAGCACACGCTCGAGGACACGTGGGCGGCGATCCGCACGATCGGCGACTGGACCGGCAACGCGTCCGGCGCGACGGCGCTGGTCGAGCACCTGCAGGGCGAGATCGCCGCGGTGCGCGACGAGGCGGCGCGCTTGCCGAAGCAGAAGGTGCTGTTCGTCGTCGGGCACGATCCGCTGATCGCGGCCGGCAGCGGCCTGTTCATCGACCAGCTCATCGGCGCGGCCGGCGGCGTCAACGTCGCCGCGACGGCGGGCGGCGAGTGGCCGCGGCTCTCCCTCGAAGCGGTGATCGCGGCCGCTCCGGAGGTCATCATCGACGGTGCGATGGGCAGCGAAGCGGGGCGCGGACTCGGCGTGTACTGGAAGAGCTTCGCGTCGGTGCCGGCCGTGCGCAGCGGCCGGCTCTGGCCGCAGCGCTCGGACGCCTTGCTGCGCCCGGGGCCGCGCCTCGGGCGCGCGGTGCGCGAGCTCTTCGACGTCATTCACGCCGGGCGCAATCCGGCGCTCGGAGACGCGCCGTGAGCTCACACCCGCACGCGTCGTCGGGCGATCCGGAGGCGCTCGTCGCACGCGTGACCGCGACGCGGCTGGGACTTCTGCACGGGATCTGTGCGGCGGTGCTGGTCGTGGTCGTGCTCGCGGCGCTGCTCGTCGGACCGGTCGCGGTCGATCCGATCGCGGCGTGGCGGGCGCCGGCGGACGACCCCGCGCACGTGATCGTGTTCGAGGCGCGCCTGCCGCGCGTCGTGCTCGCGGCCGCGGTCGGCGGTGCGCTCGGGCTCGGCGGCGCGGCGCTGCAGGCGTTGCTCTCGAACCCGCTCGCGTGTCCGCACGTGCTCGGGATCTCGGGCGGTGCGGCACTGCTCGGCATTCTCGCGATGATCGCGGCGACCGTGCCGGGTGCGGCGGCGCTCGGGCTCGGCGGTGCGGCGGGGCTCGTGATCGTGCCGGCGGCGGCGTTCGCGGGTGCGCTGCTGACGGCCCTTCTCGTGCAGGGCGTGGCGCGGACCGGCGGTCGCGTGACGCCGCACACGCTGCTGCTGACCGGGGTGGTGTTCAACGCATTCGCGGCGGCGGTGATCACGTTCCTCAACACGCTCGCCGACTTCTACCGCGCGCAGGGCATCCTCGCGTGGGTGGTCGGAACGATCACGGTGCGCGGCACCGCGTGGACGCTGGTCTGCGTGGCGACGCTGGTCGCCGGTCTCGTGCTGCTCGCGGCGAGCGCGCGCGACCTGAACGCGCTCGGGCTCGGCGACGAGGGAGCGGCGAGCCTCGGCGTCGACGTCGCGCGCGCGCGCCGCGCGGTGTACGTCGCGGTGGCGCTGCTGGTCGCGGGGGCGGTGCCGGTGTCGGGCATGATCGGCTTCGTCGGGCTGATCGTACCGCACGTGGTGCGGCTGCTCGTCGGCAGCGACCAGCGGCTGGTGCTGCCGGCGTCGATGTGGGCCGGGGCTGCGTTTCTCGTGCTGGCCGACACCGCGGCGCGCACCGTGCTCGGCGCGACCGAGCTGCCGGTCGGCGTGGTCACGGCACTCTGCGGCGGCCCGTTCTTCCTCTTCCTGCTGCGCCGTCAGGCGGCGCAGGCTTTGGGCGACGTGTCGTGAGCGAGCACGGCGTTCCCGGAACGCTCGTCGCGACGTCCATCGCGGTGCGCTACGGTGCGCGTGCGGCACTCGACGGCGTCGGTGCGCGCGTCGTGCCCGGCGAGGTGCTCGGCGTCATCGGGCCCAACGGCTCGGGCAAGTCGACGCTGATCCGCGTGCTCGCCGGCGTCCGCGCGCCGAGCAGCGGAACGGTCCAGCTCGACGGGCGCGACCTGCATGCCTTGCCGCGCCGCGAGCGTGCGCGGCGGATCGCGCTCGTGCCGCAGGAGACGCACCTCTCGTTTCCCATCCGGGTGCGCGACCTGGTGCTGCTCGGGCGCGCGCCGCACACCGGGCGCTTCGGGCTCGAGCGCGCCGACGACCTGCGCGCGGCGCACGAGGCGATGGCACGCGCCGCGGTGCTCGAGCTCGCCGATCGTCCGGTGGACGAGCTGTCCGGCGGCGAGCGTCAGCGCGTGGTGCTCGCGCGCGCGCTCGCGCAGGACCCGGAGATCCTGCTGCTCGACGAGCCGACGTCGTTCCTCGACCTCAAGCACGCGGTGCTGCTGCTCGATCTGGTGCGCGAGCTGTGTCGCGCACGCGGGCTCGCGGTCGCGGTCGTGCTGCACGACCTGAATCTCGCCGCGATGTACTGCGATCGCCTGCTGCTGCTCGATCGCGGGCGCGTGCACGCGGTGGGCACGCCCGACGAGGTGCTCACGTACCGCGACCTGTGCGCCGTCTACGGCACCGAGCTCTACGTCGCGCTGAACGACGTCACGGGGCGGCTCGTCGTGCTGCCGCTGTCGCGCGAGCACCGCGAGCGTCTCGTGCGCACGCCGCCATGAGACCGGCTGATCGCGGGCCGTCTTTTCGACCTCGGGTACGGGCGCTTCAATTGACTGCGGGGGAGGGCTGGTAGTACCTACTCCCGCGTACGCAGCTCAACGACGGGAGTCTGCTTGGAATTTCAGTTCGCCAACGTACTGGTCTTCCTGCTTCTCGGTGCCATCACCGCCGGGCTGATGCTGGGCCTCGGCTGGCTCCTGCGGCCGGCGAATCCGGAGTCCCGCAAGCTCTCCACCTACGAGTGCGGCGAGCCGCCGTCGGGCAGCGCCTGGATCAACTTCAACATCCGTTTCTATCTGATCGCTCTGGTCTTTCTGATCTTCGACGTGGAGATCGCGTTCGTCTACCCGGTGACGGTCGCGTTCCGCGAGTACGTCCTGCAGGGCAGGGGCCTGCTGGTCCTGACCGAGCTGTTCGTGTTCGTCGGAATCCTGTTCGTCGGCCTCATCTACGTCTGGGCGAAGCAAGACCTCGAGTGGCTCAAACGAGTGGCCCGGCCGAGCTGACGGCTCGCTCGGACCCGAGGTGACAATGTCCCTGATCAACAGCGTTCCAGAGACCCTCGTCACGGCGAAGCTGGACGAGGTGCTCAACTGGACCCGCAAGAGCTCGGTCTGGTACATGCTCTTCGGCCTCGCCTGCTGCGCCATCGAGATGATGCAGACCGGCGGACCGCGCTCCGACCTCGACCGCTTCGGCGCGGTGCCGCGCGCGACCCCGCGCGTGTCCGACCTGATCATCGTCTCGGGCACGCTGACCTTGAAGATGGCGCTGCGCACCAAGCTGCTCTACGAGCAGATGCCCGACCCGAAGTACGTGATCTCGATGGGCAGCTGCGCCAACTGCGGCGGCCTGTTCCAGCTCGCGTACTCGGTCTGCGACGGCGTCGACAAGGTGATCCCGGTCGACGTGTACGTTCCCGGCTGCCCGCCGCGTCCCGAGGCGCTCACCGAAGGCTTGCTCAAGCTGCAGGAGAAGATCCAGCAGGAGCGCTGGCTGGTGCGCGACACGGCCGCCGACGTCGCGAACGCGTGACGCCATGACCGTCGCCGAAATCCACCGCCTCCTGCGCGAGCGGCTCGGCACGATCGTGTCGGACGAGCTCAAGCCCGGGGACTGGCCCGTGTGCGAGGTGCGCGGGCAGTCGATCGCGGAAGTCTGCGCGATCCTGCGCGACGAGCCGGGGATCGCCTTCGACTGCCTGTCGAACCTGACCGCGGTCGACCGCAAAGCCGCCGACACGATCGAGGTCTACTACCACCTGTTCTCGTACGCCCACGGTCACCGCCTGGTACTGCGCGCGTCGACGCCGCGGCCCGATCCGATCCTGCCGACGGTCACGCACCTGTGGCCGATCGCCGACTGGCTCGAGCGCGAGGCCTTCGACCTGCTCGGCGTGCGCTTCACCGGACATCCCGACCTGCGCCGCATCCTCATGCCGGAGGACTGGGTCGGGCATCCGCTGCGCAAGGACTTCGTCGAGCCCGACGAGTACCACGGCATCTCGACCCGGCGTGAGAGCCTGCTGAAGCTATGAGCACGCACGCGATCGACGTCGACGTCCTGCGCGAGACCGGCCAGGGCATCGCGACCGAGGAGATGACCCTCAACATGGGTCCGCAGCACCCGTCGACGCACGGCGTGCTGCGCTTCGTGGTCAAGGCCGACGGCGAGGTCATGCGCCGCGCGATCCCCGACATCGGGTATCTCCACCGCTCGATCGAGAAGATCGCCGAAAAAGTGGGCTACCACGGCTTCATGCCGTACACCGACCGCGTCGACTACGTGTCGGCGATGCAGTGCAACCAGGGCTGGGCGATGGCCTGCGAGGCGCTCGCCGGCATCAAGGTCCCGCGCCGCGGCGAGTACTGCCGCGTCATCGCCTCCGAGTTCGGACGGCTCGCGAGCCACCTGCTGTCGGTCGGTGCGACCGGCATGGACATCGGCGCGGTCACGCCGTTCACGCACGCGATCCGCGAGCGCGAGTACATCAACGACATCCTGGAAGAGCTCTGCGGCGCGCGCCTCACGTTCAACTACATGCGCATCGGCGGCTGCGCGTGGGACCTGCCGCCCGGCTTCGTCGGCCGCGCGACCAAGTTCCTCGACCGCTTCGAGCCGCTGATCGACGAGTACAACGAGCTCATCTCGTTCAACAAGATCTACGTCGAGCGCCTCGCCAACGTCGCCGTGATCCCGCGCGAGATGGCGATCGCGTACAACCTGGTCGGACCGAATCTGCGCGGCTCCGGTGTCAAGTACGACGTGCGCAAGGACGCGCCGTACTCGGTGTACCCCGAGTTCGAGTTCGACGTGCCGGTCGGCACCGGCGAGCGCGGCACGCTGGGCGATTCGTACGACCGCTACATGGTCCGCATGCGCGAGATGAAGGAGAGCTGCAAGATCCTTCGTCAGGCGCTGGCGGGAATCCCGGAAGGGCCGGTGGTCGCGAAGGTGCCGCGCACGTTCCGTCCGCCGGTGGGCGAGGCGTACGTGCGCGTCGAGGCGTCGCGCGGCGACATGGGCTGGTTCGTCGTCAGCGACGGCACCGCGTTCCCGTACCGGGTCCACATCCGAACCGGGTCGTTCGCTGCGATGGCGATCATCGAGGAGCTGAGCAAAGGCCTGATGATCGCCGATCTCGTCGCGGTCATCGCGACTCTCGACATCGTCGCACCCGAGGTCGACCGATAATGCAGCAATTCGCCGACTACCTGCTCGACGAGGGGATCCTCGCCGGCTTGCCGAAGTCGCTCGGCTACGCGCTGGTGATCGCGTTCTTCGCGTTCGTCCTGCTGAACTTCATCATGCTGGTCGCGGGCGTCACGAGCTGGCTCGAGCGCCGCGTGTGGGCGCGCATCCAGTCGCGCGTCGGACCGAACCGCGTCGGGCCGCAGGGCGCCATCCAGTGGCTCGCCGACGGCATCAAGAACATCATGAAGGAGGACATCGTCCCGACCGCGGCCGACAAGCCTCTGTTCAAGGCGGCGCCGTATCTGGCGATGATCGGCTTCTTCGGGGCATGGGCCTGCGTGCCGTTCGGCGACGGTCTGATCATCGCGGATCTCAACGTCGGCGTGCTCTACATCACGGCGGTCACCGGTCTCGTGGTGGTCGGGATCCTGATGGCGGGCTGGTCGTCGAACAACAAGTGGGCGCTGCTCGGCGGCATGCGCTCGGCGGCACAGATCGTGAGCTACGAGATCCCGGCCGCGATCGCGGTGAACGCGGTGATCGTGCTCACCGGCACGCTCAGCATGCAGGGCATCATCCGCGCGCAGGGCTGGGCGCCGTGGAACTGGTTCCTGTTCGACAACCCGTTCACGTTCGTCGCGTTCTTCATCTTCTTCGTGGCACTGCTCGCCGAAGGAAACCGCACGCCGTTCGACCTGCCGGAGGCGGAGTCGGAGCTGGTCGCGGGCGCCTTCACCGAGTACAGCGGGCTGCGCAGCCTGCTCTTCTTCCTGGTCGAGTGGGGCAACCTGTACATCATCGGCGCGCTGTGCACGTCGCTGTTCCTCGGCGGCTGGCAGACCCCGCACTTCACCGACAACGGCTTCGTCCTGGGTCTCGTGCAGTTCGTGGTCTTCTTCCTGAAGTCGTACTTCCTGGTGTTCGTCGCGATGTGGATCCGCGCGACGCTGCCGCGCGTGCGCGTCGATCAGCTGATGAGCCTGTGCTGGAAGTATCTGGTGCCGATCTCGTTCGTGAACCTGCTCGGCGCGATGCTGTGGGTGGTCGCGTTCCCGCACGGCTTCTTGCCGGCGCGCCTCGGCATGTTCCTCTTCGGCATCATGGTGACGATCTACTTCCTGATGCGCGTCGCGTTCCACCTGCGCCGTGCGCGGCCCGAGATGTCCTGGAATCCGATCGCCTGAGGGATCTGCGAGATGGGGCTCGGTACATACGTTCGCAACATTCGCGAGACCCTCGAGACCATCTTCGAGGGCATGGCGATCACGGCGTCGCACTTCGTGCGCAAGCCGTTCACCATCCAGTACCCGGACCGGACCGAGATCCGCGTCCAGGACTCGCTGCCGTTCCGCTATCGCGGGCTGCTCGACGTCGACCTGGAGATCTGCACCGGCTGCCTCGCCTGCGAGCGCGCGTGCCCGATCGACTGCATCGTGATCGACGCCGAGAAGGACAAGCAGACCAAGGAGATGATCCTCAAGCGCTTCGACATCGATCTCGCGAAGTGCATGTACTGCGGTCTCTGCTCCGAGCCGTGTCCGACCGGCTCGATCCACCACACGCCGGAGTTCGAAGGTGCGGACTACTCGCTCGAGAGCCTGGTGCGGCGCTTCGTCAAGGCGCCGCTGGTCGCGTACAAGCCGCCCAAGGGGCCGGAGACCGATCCCGAGGTCGCGCCGATCCTCGCGCGCGGATTGCGCTACCTGGACGAATTCGCTAGTCCCGGCGACCCCAAGGCGGGGGAATGACGTCGTGACCCTGACCTCGAACGCCACGGTGCTGCGCTGACGTGATGTACGCGGCACTCTTCTACTTCATCGCCGGCCTCACGGTGATCGGAGCGCTCGGTGTCGCGCTGTCGACGAACGTCGTCTACTCCGCGATGTCGCTGCTGGCGGCGCTGGTCGGTGCGTCCGGGCTGTACGTCTTCCTCGCCGCCGACTTCGTCGCCGTGGTGCAGATCCTGGTCTACGTCGGCGGGATTCTGATCCTGACGCTGTTCGCGATCCTGCTGACGCACCAGATCGCCGAGATCCAGGTGTCGAATCGCTCGGTGGGACGTCTGCCGGCGCTCGGGCTGGTGGTGCTCCTCGGTCTCGCGATGGGCGCCGCGATCCTGCGCGCACCGTGGCACGTCGAGCCGCTGGCGGCCGCGACGCCCACGACCTACGGCATCGGCGACAGCTTCCTGAACCAGTACCTGTTGCCGTTCGAGCTCGCGTCGGTGGTGCTGCTGACCGCTCTCGTCGGCGCGATCGTGCTGTCGCGCAAGGAGCTGCGCGAGTGATGTCGATCGGGCTGCACCATTTCCTCTTCGTGAGCCTGCTGGTGTTCCTGTGCGGCCTGTTCACCGTGCTCACGCGGCGCAACGCGATCGGCGTCCTGATGGGCGTCGAGCTGATCCTGAACTCGGCGAACATCAACTACATCGCATTCTCGCGCTACGGCGGGGGCGGGTACGACGGTCAGGTGTTCTCGGTGTTCGTGATCATGCTGGCCGCCGCCGAGGCCGCGATCGGCCTTGCGATCGTGCTCGGCATCTATCGGCAGTTCGAGACCATCGACGTGGAGGCGACCGACACCCTGCGCGGCTGAGCGCGGTGCCGGGAGCGACGTCGCTGCAAGTGAAGGAACGCTGAGCCCCGTGTCCGATCCCATCGCAGTCGGCTACCTCCGCTGGATCATCCTGGCGCCCCTGATCGGAGCGGCGATCAACGGGCTTCTGGGCACGCGCATCCAGAAGGCCGCCGGCAAGAACGCGATCGCCGCGATCGCGATCGTGCCGGTGCTGATCAGCTTCGTGCTGGCGCTGAATGCGTTTCGGCAGCTGCTGTCGTTGCCTGCCGACCATCGCTTCCTGCTCGACAGCGTGTCGCGCTGGATCCACGTCGGCCACCTGCGCGTCGACATGGCCTTCTGGGTCGATCCGCTGTCGGCGGTGATGATCCTCGTCGTGACCGGCATCGGTGGTCTCATCCACCTGTACTCGGTCGGCTACATGCACGAGGAGCCGAGCTTCTGGCGCTTCTTCGCCTACCTGAACCTCTTCATGGCGGCGATGCTGACGCTGGTGCTCGGCGACAGCCTGCTCACGCTGTTCGTCGGCTGGGAGGGGGTCGGGCTCTGCTCCTACGCGCTGATCGGCTTCTGGTACAAGGAGTGGGCGAACGCGAGCGCCGCGGCGAAGGCGTTCCTCGTCAACCGGGTCGGCGACTTCGGCTTCATCGTCGGCATGTTCGCGCTGTTCTGGGGGCTCGACCAGACCGGGCAGGGCACGCTGGTCGTGCGCGAGATCGCGCAGCGCGCGCACCTGCTCGACGGACAGCTCCTGTGGGGCATCGCGCTGCCGACGTTCATCACCATGGCGCTGTTCGTCGGCGCGACCGGCAAGTCGGCGCAGATCCCGCTCTACGTCTGGCTGCCCGACGCGATGGCCGGCCCGACCCCGGTGTCGGCGCTGATCCACGCGGCGACGATGGTCACCGCCGGCGTCTACATGATCGGACGCCTCAACTTCCTGTTCTCGATGGCGCCGGCGACGCTGCACGTGATCGCGACCATCGGCGTGCTGACGGCGTTCTTCGCGGCGACGATCGGCGTCGCGCAGTACGACATCAAGAAGGTCCTCGCGTACTCGACGGTCTCGCAGCTCGGCTTCATGTTCATCGCGATGGGGGTCGGCGCGTACTCGGCCGGCATCTTCCACCTGTTCACGCACGCCTTCTTCAAGGCCTGCCTGTTCCTCGGCTCGGGCAGCGTGATCCACGCGCTGCACCACGAGCAGGACATGCGCCACATGGGCGGTCTCCGGAAGTACATGCCGGTGACGTTCTCGACGTTCTTCGTGTCGACGCTGGCGATCGCCGGCATGCCGCCGTTCGCGGGCTTCTTCTCGAAGGACGAGATCCTCTGGCAGGCGTTCGCGAGCCCGCACGGCCACTGGTGGATCTGGCTCGTCGGTACGATCACCGCCGGGATCACGGCCTTCTACATGTTCCGGCAGGTGTTCATGGTGTTCTTCGGCGAGTACCGTGGAGCGCACGGCGGGCACCACGACGACGCGCACGGATCGCACGGCGCGCACCACGGCCACGCGGTGCACCATCCGCACGAGTCGCCCGGCATCATGACGACGCCGCTGATCGTGCTCGCCGCGGGTGCCGTGCTGGTCGGCTTCCTGAACGTCCCGGGCGGCCTCGGCGGCAGCCATCGCTTCGAGACGTGGCTCGCGCCGGTGCTCGAGCCGGCACACGAAGCGCCGGTGCACGAGCCGCACGGGCTGGTCAAGAAGGTCGAGCACGCGGCCGAGGAGACCCTCGAGCACGCCGAGCACGATCCGCTCGAGTACCTGCTGATGGTGATCTCGGTGCTCGTTGCGGGCGGCGGCATCCTGCTCGCGTGGCTGATGTACGTGCGCGGCAAGATCGACCCGTCGTTCTTCAGCGATGCGTGGGCGGGCGTGCCGTACCGGACGATCTTCAACAAGTACTACGTCGACGAGATCTACGAGGCGGTATTCGTCAATGGCGCGCTCGGGCTCTCGAAGATGCTCGCGGCCTTCGACCGCGTCATCGTCGACGGCATCGTGAACGGCGTCGCGACGCTGACCCGGCTGGTGTCGCAGGCCGACGGTGCGTTCGACAAGTACGTCGTCGACGGCATCGTCAATGGGGTCGGGGCGGTGACCATGTGGGTCGGCGCCCGCGCGCGCGCGGTCCAGACCGGCCACATCTACTCGTATCTCTACGCGATCGTGATCGGCTTCGTGGTGATCATGTTCGCGCGGCTACTGTGAGGCGGGCGCAACCATGCCGACCAACGTCCTGACCTGGATGATCTTCCTGCCGCTCGTCGGCGCGATCGTCGTCCTCTGCCTGCCGCGCAATGCGGCCAACCTCATCCGCGGCACGGCGACGTTCTTCACCATCCCGCCGCTGATCATGGCGGTGTGGCTCTACCAGCACTTCGACCGCGCGACGAGCGACATGCAGTTCGTCACCAAGATCCCGTGGATCCCGTCGTTCAACATCCAGTATTTCATCGGCGTCGACGGCATCTCGATCACCATGGTGCTGCTGACGGCATTGCTGTCGTTCATCTGCATCATCGCCTCGTTCGGCATCGAGAAGGCGATGAAGGCCTACTTCGCGCTCTTCCTGCTGCTCGACGCGGCGATGATGGGCGTCTTCTGTGCGCTCGACTTCTTCCTGTTCTTCGTCTTCTGGGAGGTGATGCTCCTGCCGATGTACTTCCTGATCGGCATCTGGGGCGGGCCGCGGCGCGAGTACGCGGCGATCAAGTTCTTCCTCTACACGATGGTCGGCAGCGTGCTGATGCTGGTCGCCATGCTCGCGCTGTACTTCTACGCCGAGCCGCATACCTTCGACCTGCTCGAGCTCGCGTCGCGCTCCGGATCGTACTCGACGGGCTTCCAGCGCATCGCGTGGATCGGGCTCTTCATCGGCTTCGCGATCAAGATCCCGGCGTTCCCGTTCCACACCTGGCTGCCCGACGCGCACGTCGAGGCGCCGACGGCGATCTCGGTCATCCTCGCCGGCGTGCTGCTCAAGATGGGCACGTACGGCATTCTCCGGATCAACTACCCGATCCTGCCGGCGGCGACGCTCGACTTCGCGTTCTACCTGCTGATCGCGCTCGGAACCTGGAACATCGTCTACGGCGCGCTCTGCGCGATGGCGCAGACCGACTTCAAGAAGCTGATCGCGTACTCGTCGATCAGCCACATGGGCTACGTCATGTTCGGCATGGCGACCATGACCTCGGAGGGCATCAACGGCGCGGTGCTGCAGATGTTCAACCACGGCACGGTCACGGCGATGCTGTTCTTGCTCGTCGGCGTGATCTACGACCGCGCGCACCACCGCGAGATCAACGGCTTCGGCGGCCTTGCCGGGATCATGCCGTTCTACACCGGCTGGACGGCGCTCGCTTTCTTCGCGGCGATGGGGCTGCCGGGGTTGTCGGCCTTCATCTCCGAGGTTCTGGTGCTGCTCGGCGGCTGGCGCAGCTACCCCGCGCTCACCATCGTCAGCGCGAGCGCCGTGGTGCTGACCGCGGGCTACATGCTGTGGACCATGCAGCGGATCTACCTCGGCAAGGCGAACGAGAAGTACGTCGGCCTGCCGGACATCAACGGTCGCGAGATCTTCACGCTGGTGCCGCTCGGCATCATCGTCGTCGTCCTCGGCGTCTACCCGCGGCCGGTGCTGGACCTGATCAACGCGTCGCTCGTGCACCTGAACCAGGTCGTCGCCGGCAAGGCACAGGTCGCGCTCGCGACCGCCGGCAACATGGTGCCGTAGGCGTACGATGGAACCGTCGGCCCTCGGCAACGTCGCAAGCCTCGCCTACAGCCTGCCCGAGATCGTCCTCGGCGCGGCGGTGGTGCTGCTGTTCCTCCTCGATCTGGTCGTCACGCGAAAGGAGACGCTCGGCGACGTGGCGCTGGTCACGCTCGCACTCGTGGTGGTCCTGTCGGCGCGCCTCCTGTGGGGCGACAGCGCGGCGCTCTACAACGGCGCGGTCGTGGTCGACGGCTTCGCGCTGTTCTTCAAGCTGCTGCTGGCGCTGGCCGCGTTCGCGACGGTGTGGATGTCGCTCGGCTCGCGCGAGATCCAGAAGAACGGCACCGGCGAGTACTGGGCGGTGCTGCTCGCGAGCACGCTCGGGCTGCTGTTCATGGCCTCGTCCACCAACCTGCTGATGGCCTATCTGGCGCTCGAGTTCGTCAGCCTCACGTCGTACGTCCTGTCCGGCTTCATGCGCCACAGCCGGCGCGCGAGCGAGGCGTCGCTCAAGTACCTGATCTACGGCGGCGTCGCGTCGGGGACGATGATCTACGGCATGAGCTGGGTGTACGGGCTCGCCGGCAGCCTCGACTTCCGCGCCATCCACACCGCCCTGATGTCCGGTCAGGGTGCGGCGCTGCCGCTGTACGTGGCGTTGCTGCTGACGCTCGCAGGGCTCGGCTACAAGGTCGCGGCGTTCCCGTTCCACATGTGGGCGCCCGACGTCTACCAGGGCGCGCCGATCCCGGTGACGGCCTTTCTCGCGGTCGGCTCCAAGGCCGCGGGCTTCGCGCTCATGATCCGCTTCTTCTTCACCGCGATGGCCCAGTCGGTCGGTGCGGGCGTGTACCAGCTCGTGGGCGGCGTCGACTGGAGCCAGCTGATCCTGGTCCTGTCGATGGTCACGATGACCTTCGGCAACCTCGCCGCGGTCGCGCAGCAAGGCAACGTCAAGCGGCTGCTCGCGTACTCGAGCATCGCGCACGCGGGCTACATGCTGATGGGCTTCGCGGTGCTGAACGACGACGGCCTGCGGGCGATGCTGTTCTACTTGACGGTCTACTACCTGATGAACCTGGGCGCGTTCGTCGTGGTGATGCTGGTCGCGAACTCGACCGGGCGCGAGGATCTCGCCGGCTATCGCGGCCTCGCCTGGCGCGGCGGCGCGCTGCCGGCGGTGGCGATGGCGATCTTCCTGTTCTCGCTCACGGGATTGCCGCCGCTCGCGGGCTTCGTCGGCAAGTTCTACCTGTTCGCCGCCGTGGTCGAGAAGCAGCTGTACCTGCTGGCGGTGGTCGGCGTGCTGAACAGCGTGGTGTCGCTGGTCTACTACGCGCGCATCGTGCGGACGATGTTCCTCGAGCAGCCCACCGGCGGTGAAGGCGTCGTCGCGGTCGACTGGCACAACGGGCTGCTGCTCGGTCTGTTGACCATCGGCACGCTGGTGCTGGGCGTCGCCTGGGGGCCGCTGATCGATTTCGCGGGCCGCTCGACGCACTTCCTCGCCTACTGACCGGGACGGCGCGCCGGACCCGCGGCCGTCGAAGGGGCGCTCCGGAACCGACCGACCACCCACGGCGGCATCGCGCAGCGCTCACCAGTCGGCGCTGCCGGCCAGGTAGAGGGCCGCGAGCCAGTCCACCGTGGCGAGTTGCGCGCCGCGCGCGCGCGGCCCGATGCCGCGCCGACGCAGCAGCCCGACGGCGATCGCGATCAGCATCTCGCGCGCCGGGAGATCGGGCAGCGGGACCTCGCGCTGATGGAACGCGTCGTCGATCAACGACGCGACGCGGCCCTGGCCCTTTCGCTCGTCGGTCCACCAGCCGCACGCGCCCAGGACGAACGATCGCGCGGCCACACGCTGGCCCGCGTCGGACGAGGTGCCGGGGACCGGGGAGGTGCGGACGAATCCGGTCACGACCCGGGCGAGCGCGAGCAGCTGCGGGTCCGGCGGGACGCGCTCGTCCTGCGCGACGAATTGCTCCCGCAGCAACGCGGCCAGGCCGTCCGGGTGAACGTTGCGCTCCCGGGCCGATCCGTCATCCGAGACGTCGGGTCCCACCGCGTCGCGACTGCTCCGCTCGCTCGACATCGCGTCCCTCGATCGCCGAGCCGCCGTCTGCAACCACCACGCCACATTGGATCGGCCAAAGGGGCGTTCTCGGCTTCGATTCGGCGCGGACTGTCCGGTTTGGCGCACAGTCCGTCCAGAATCGCTGACAACAAAAGCACGCAGGTGCCTCGCGCTGGCGCCGGTCCTGACCCTGCAACTCTGCATGATCTGGCTGATCTGGTTTGCCCACGGTGCGCGATTGGTGATATCCGGCGCGCCAACCGCGAAGGTCCGACGTGCTCTCACAACCCGCACCATCCCGATCCCGATGAATCCGGTCAGCGTCGATCCTGCCGACGTCGCGCGCCTCGAGCGTGAGCGCGACCTTTACCTCCGACTGCTGAATCTGGGACTGCGCGACGAGCCGGAGTCCTTTCTCGAGGAGACTCTCGAGCTGGTCACGCGCGTGATCGGCGCACATCAGGGCTATCTGGAGATCGACTCGCAGGTCGGGTCCAGCGACGCGCCGCGCTGGTGGGCGGCACATGGTTTCTCCGAGGCGGAGATCGACGCTGTACGCCAGTCGATCTCGCGCGGCATCATCGCGCAGGCGATCGCCACCGGCGAGACCATCGTCACCGCGTCGGCGCTCGGAGACGAGCGTTTCGAGTCGCGCATGAGCGTCCGCGGAGCGCGCATCGAGGCCGTCCTGTGCGCCCCGATCGGGACCGGCAGCCCGCTCGGCGTGATCTACCTGCAGCGACGCATCGAGCCGGGCCCGTTCTCCGAGGAGGATCGGCGCAAGTCAGAGATGTTCGCGCGCCACGTCGCTCCGTATGCCGATCGGCTGCTCGCGCGTCGCTCGCTGGCACCGCAGCAGGATCCGACGCAGCCGTACCGCGAGCGGCTGCGCCTCGACGCGTTCATCGGCCGCAGCGCTGCCGTCGCCGCGGTGCTGCGCGAGGTCGCGCTGGTGGCGCCGCTCGACATCGACGTGCTGCTCACCGGCGGGTCGGGCACCGGCAAGAGCCAGATGGCGCGCGTCATCCACGACAACAGCCTGCGGGCGACGCAGCCGTTCGTGGAGCTGAACTGCGCCGCGATGCCGGAGTCGTTGATCGAGAGCGAGCTCTTCGGCGCGGTGCAGGGTGCGCACTCGACCGCGGTACGCCGCATCGACGGCAAGCTCGCGGCGGCGCAGGGCGGGACGCTGCTGCTCGACGAGGTCGCCGAGCTGTCGCCGTCGGCGCAGGCGAAGCTGCTGCAGCTGCTGCAGTCGCGCGTCTACTATCCGCTCGGCAGCACGCGCGCGGTGCGCGCCGACCTGCGCATCATCGCCGCGACCAACATCGACCTCGGCAGCGCGGTCGCCGACGGCAAGTTCCGCGAGGATCTGCTCTACCGGCTGAACGTCCTGCCGATCCGCATGCCGGCGCTCGCCGAGCGACGCGAGGACATCGCCGATCTCGCGCGCTACTTCTGCGCGAGCGCGTGCGAGCGCCACCGCTTGCCGCGGCTCACGATCTCCGAGCACCTTCTGGAGGCGCTGATCGCCGCGGAGTGGCCCGGCAACATCCGTCAGCTGTCGCACGCGATCGAGGCCGCGGCCATCCGTGCCGCTGGAGCCGGCATCCTGCGCATCGAGCGCGCGCACGTGTTCCCCAGTGCCGCTCCCGGGGCCGGCCGGTCGAGCGCCGACGCCGCCGCTGCTGCCAGTTCCGAGGTCGGCACGCGCGCCACGTTCCAGGAGGCGACGCGGCGCTTCCAGGCCCAGCTCATCCGCGAGACGCTCGAGGAGACCGGCTGGAACATCGTCGAGGCGTCACGACGCCTCGAGGTGGCCCGCTCGCACCTCTACGCGCTGATCCGCGCCTTCGGCATCGAGCGCGCGAAGCGCTGACCTTGCCGCCGGACCGGCTGGCCGGGCGCGGAACGTCGGCGCATCGACCCGCCCGGCGCTCTGGGGCGCGGAGCATCGATGCGTCGATCGCGCCCGGCACGGCGCGCGTGCGACGTTCTCGCGGCTCGGCCCCCTGGCTGGTAGCGTCGCCGCCATGCGAGATCGCCGGCGAGCGCGGCGGCGCGCGCGCCCGGCGCGGCCTGCGGAGGATGCTTGACGGAGCCCGGCGGTCCGGCCGCGCGCGCCTTTCGGGTGGAGGCGGCGACCCTGTACGTCGTCGCGACGCCGATCGGCAACCTCGACGACGTCACGCTGCGCGCGCTGCACGTCCTGCGCGACGTCGACGTGATCGCGGCCGAGGACACGCGTCACACCCGCGTGCTGCTCGAGCACCACGGCATCGCGGCGCGCGGGCGGCTCGTCGCCTACCACGACCACGTCGAGGCCGAGCGGGCCGTCGAGCTGGTACGGCGGCTCGCCGCGGGCGAGAGCGTGGCGCTGGTGAGCGACGCCGGGACGCCGCTGATCGCCGACCCGGGCTACCGCCTGACGCGCGCCGCGGCGGAAGCGGGCGTGCGCGTCGTCCCGATCCCCGGGGCGTGTTCGCCGGTGGCACTGCTGTCCTGCGCGGGGCTGCCGACCGACCGCTTCACCTTCGCGGGCTTCCTGCCCGCGAAGAGCGCCGCACGGCGGCGCGCGATCGCGGAGCTCGCCGCGCGCAGCGAAACCATCGTGCTGCTCGAGTCGCCGCACCGCCTCGCCGCGACGCTGTCCGATCTGCACGAGCTGATGGGCGAGCGCGAGGCCGTCCTCGGACGAGAGCTCACGAAGCGCTTCGAGGAGCTGCGCCGCGGCACGCTGGGGACGCTCGCGGCACGCTATGCCGTCGGTGGCGACGCCGCGCCGCGCGGGGAGATCGTGCTCGCGATCGCGGGACGCGGAGACGGGACGCGGACCGCCGAGGACGGCGAAGCAGCCCTCGACGACCTGCTGCGCGTCGGCCTCGACGCCGGCGAGCCGGTCGCGGCGCTGGCGCGCTCGGTCGCCGAGCGCCTCGGCATTCCGCGGCGCGTCGCGTACCAGCGCGCCCTCGCGCTGAAGGGAAGTGCTTGACGACGGTGTGCGGGCACGCTCGGACGCGAACGCGCCGGTCACGGTGTCCCCGGTGGAGCCGGTCGAGAGCTGATCGGCGGCGGCGGGACGCGCGCTCCGCCCGCGGCACGACGGTGTTGCGCGCCGGTACGGAAGCGCGAGCCACGCCGTGCGTGGTCGCGGCACCGACGCCACGCGCTCAGCGCGACTGCACCTCCACGTAGACCGCCGGAGCGGCATCGAAGGCACCCGACGCTGGCGGTGTCCAGGGCGCGACGATCAGCCGTGCGGGCAGGATCGGCGCGCCGCCGCGGCTGCTCGCGAAGGCGGCACGGACCGCCTCGACCCGGCGCTGCGCGAGCTCGACGAGGCCGCTCTCGCCGACGGCGTCACGGTCGCTCGCGGCGATCTCCGCCTTCAAGATGACGTCCAGGTCGGCGTGTGACTGCAGGATGCGCGCGATCTGTGCGACGCGTGCCGTGCCGGCCTGATCGAGCGTGGTGCTGCCGGCGGTGAACGGCACCGGATCGATCGCGAGCGCGTGCGGCGGCCCGTCGGTGCCGAACAGCATGCCGAGCCAGCGCAGCGGCGAGGACAGGGCGCCCAGGACTGCGCGGCCGATCGCCTGCGTGACGAACGATCCGAGCGTGTACTCGCCGGTGCGCGTGTCGACCTCGACCGGCACCTCGAGCGCGATCTCGCCGCCGACGTCCTCGAGCAGGCCGAGCGCGACCGTCAGGGGCACGCCGGTCTGGCGCTGGATCACGTCGAGGCCGGTCTGGCGCAGCCCGACGTCGTCGAGCGTGAACGCGCTGCTCGCAGCGAGCTTGCTGCCGTCGAGCGTCCCGGTGAGCGAGACGCTGAGCGTGCCGGTCTCCGCCTCGTAGCCGAGCACCGGCGAGAGGTACGGGTTCAGCGTGGCGAGCGACATGCCCTGCAACGAGACGCTGCCCTGCCAGCTCTGCGGACCGGTGTGCTTGGCCGATGCGGAGAGCGGGTGCAGCTCGTCCTGGCGCGCGCGGATCTCGAGCGAGCCGAGCGCGCCCGGTACGAGGCTCACGTCGGCGACGGAGCCCGTGAGCGAGGCGAGCCCCATCCAGTACGCCGGCGCGGTCGTGTGATCGACGAAGTCGACGCGCCCGCCGTCGACCGCGAGCGTATCGATGCGGATCGTGCGCGCCGTCCGCGGGTCGCCGGCGTCGGGCGCAGGCTCGGCGGCCGGCCGCTCCGTCGCGGCCGTCGACGCAGCGGAGCGGACGTCGACGGCGTCGAGCGGAAAGATGCCGTGCGCGTC
>JAIEPK010000335.1 GCA_019749875.1 Candidatus Binatia bacterium
GGCTGCGGCGGTGGCGGCGGCTCGGGCGCCGCCATGCCCGGCGGTCCGTAGCCGGCCGTCGGCGGGTACGGCGGCGGCGGTGGCGGCGGGACATCGAGCTTGCCGAGCGTGCCGGAGAACACGCGCCGTCCGGTGACCGCCTTGTGGAAGCGCTCGCGCTCCTCGTCGGTGAGCTGGGTCAGCGCGGTCGGATTGCGCAGGATCTTCGGCGTCAGGAGGATGATGAGGTTGACCTTTTCCTTCGACTTGTCGTCGTACTTGAAGAGGTTGCCGAGCACCGGGATGTCCGACAGGTACGGCACGCCCTGCTGGCTCGCGCGCATCGAGTCGGAGATCAGGCCGCCGATCGCGACGGTCTGGCTGTCCTTGACGACGACGCTCGTCGTCGCCGAGCGCACCGTGGTGGTCGGACCGAGCTGCAGGACTTCCGTCTGCGACGTCGGCACCAGCGCCGACACCTCCTGGAACAGCAGCAGCCGGACCGTGTCGCCCTCGGAGATCTGCGGCGTCAAGCGCAGCGTGATGCCGACGTCGCGCCGGTCGACCTGGCTGAACGTGTTGGCGAGGTTGGTCTCGTTGGTCGAGCGGCTGGTGACGAACGGCACGTTCTGGCCGACGACGATCTCGGCCTCCTCGTTGTCGGTCGTCATGATCGTCGGCGCCGACAGCACGTTGATGTCGGTGTCGGCCTGGAGCGCCGACACCAGCACCGCGCCCGCCGGGATCTTGGTTCCGTCGGACAGCACGATCGACTGGTCGCTGATCAGCGCACCGAGGAGACCCGTGAGGTTGCCGATCCCGCTCAGGTCGCCGCCCTGGATCGTCTGCGTGACCGAGTTGAGATTCCGGAAGTTGACCCGGCCGAACGCGACGCCCTTGCCGTCGACCGAGGCGCCGCCCTGCAGCTCGATGCCGAGCTGCTTCGCCTTGGTCATCGAGACCTCGAAGATGATCGCCTCGACCAGGACCTGACGGCGCGGGATGTCGAGCTGCTGGATCACGTCGCGCAGCGTCGCGTAGTCCTGCGGTGCGGCGCTGATCACCAGCGAGTTGGTCGCGGGATCGGCGGTGACGCGCACGCCGGACTCGAACTCGACGGCGGGACCGCCGCTGCCGGCCGACTGCACGCCGCCGGCGACGCCGGGCTGCGACGCGCTGCGACCGGTGCCGGGCAGGGCGCCTGCGGTCTGCCCGCCGAGCGTGCTGCGCCCGAAGTTGCCGAGCGACTGCGATCCGGTCGCGCTGCGGTACGAGCCGCTGCCGAAGCGTCCGCCGCCCTCGGTGACGGCACGGCCCGGCAGGATCTGCCGCGGCACGGTCGACGTCGTCGTGCCGACCAGATCGGCGAGCACCTGCACCATCTCGGTCGCGTCCGCGTGCTGCAGGTAATAGACGTTGATCCGTCCCGTGCCCTTGGGCAGCGGACGGTCGAGCTTCGCGACCAGCGCGTACGCTTGACGGATCTCGATCTGGTTGCCGATCACGACCACCGCGTTCGAGCGCTCGTCGGGAACGACGCGGATGCCGGTCGGACCGCGGCCGGCGTTCTTGCCGCCACCGGACGAGGCGACGCCCGGAATGCTCGCCGGAGCATTGCTGCCCCCGACCGGTCCGCTGCCACGCGCGCTGTCGTCCTCGATCGCCTCGCGCAGGATGCCGGCGACGTCGTTCGCGAACGCGTGCTTGAGCGGGATGACCTCGACGGTGCGCTCCTGGCCCGGCACGTCGAGGCTGGTGATCAGCTCGACGAGACGCGCGATGTTGCTCTCGGCGTCGACGACGATCAGCGAGTTGGTCGGCGTGTACGCCGAGATCAGGCCGTCGCGCGACACCAGCGGCTGCAGCAGCTGGGCCGCCGCCTGTGCCTCGAGGTGCTCGAGCGGCACGAGCTGCGTGACGTAGGCCTCCGACGGCGTCTTGGTCTCCGCGCCGATCGGCAGGCTCGAGCCCTTCACGTCCTTGATCGCGATGATCTTCACCACGGGGCCGGTGTCGACCAGCGTGAAGCCCTTCACCTGCAGGACGGACTGGAAGACGCGGTAGGCCTCGTCGACGGTGATCTTGCTCGGCGAGATCACCGAGACCTTGCCCTTGACCTTGTCGTCGAGCAGAAAATTCTTGCCGGTGATCTCGCTGATGAACTTGACCAGGGTCGCGATCTCGACGTCCTGGAAGTCCATCACCACGAGATCGCTGCCGGCGAGCGGACTCGGCGCCGAGGCGGCCGGCGGCGGTGGTGGCGGCGGCGAAGCGCTGCGCCCCTCGACCTGCTGTGCGCGCGCGAGCGACAGCCATGCGCCGAGCGCGATCGCGACGGCGAGCGTGCAGGCCGCGAGCGGCCGCGTCGTCCGCGCGCGTCCCCGATGTCGGTCGTGGCGCCGCACGTCAGCGGATCTCGTAGGAGAGGGTGCGCGTCTCGCCGCCACGAACCACGTCCACCGACAGCTTGGTCTCGCCTTGCAGATCCTGGAACAGCGACATGGCCTTTCCGGGATCGTTGATCTCGATCCCGTTGATGCGCTGCACGACGTCGTTGTTCTGCAGGCCGATCTTCTGGAACAGGCTGCCCGAGCGGATCGCGAACAGCCGGAAGCCGTTGGTCTTGCCGTCTTGCATGTTCGGCACGGCACGCATCTGCGTGAACAGCTCCGACAGGTTCGACATCGAGTGCTCCACCTCCGCCTGCGCCACCAGATAGCGATCGTCGCCGATCTTCTTGATCTGCTGATCGCCGTCGGCGGCCGGTGCCGCCGCGTTGCTCACCGCCGTCGTGCTCGCGGTCGCCGAGCCGTCGCCGCCGAGGTTCGGCGGGACGACGAGCAGCTCCTCCTGTCCCGCGCGGCGCAGCACCAGATGGCGCCAGCCGATGTCGACGACCTCGGCATCGTCGACCTTGTCGCCGACGGTGAGGATCTTCTGACTCTTGGTCTTGGTGTCCTCGACGACCGCGAACGCCTTGTCGCCCCGGCTGCCCGTGCCGAGGAGCTGCAGCGTCGCGGGCGCCGCGCGCAGCGACGTGCCCGCGATCGGCACGGGCTCGGACGCCGGCACCGCCGCGAACAGATCGCGCTTCGCGATCGTGAGGTAGTCGCCGAGCGGACGGTTCTTCGCGTGCTTCGTGCCATCGTCGCTCGTCTTGCCGACCGTCACCCCGCCCCGCGCGAGCCGCCCGCGAACGACGCTCGACACGGCGCTCGCCGCGAACGTCGCCGCGAGCGCGAGCAGGACCAAGTGTGCCGCAATCCAGTACGGTCGGCGGATCCTCGTGATCACGACGCCGTGACACGTATGCCAACCCTCCCAAAGCTGCAAGCCGCCATCACGACAACGCTTTCCTCTCTCTCTCGACTGCGGTCACGGTGCGGATCGTCGCACGTCGATCGCACGGCGACGCGTGGCTACGGGCGAAGGTCGTGGCGCGCCGACGCGCCGGCGCGGCCGGCTCACACCGTTCGACGTCGGCAGGCCCACGGCCTTCTCGGGACACGACGCACCGGTCCCGACGCGCAGGACGCACGACGCACGCACGCCCGTGCAGCCGGATGCAATTGACGCCATCCGGGGCCTCCAGTAGACAACTCCGATTCTGCACGCCCCATGAGCTCCGAGCAGCGCCACGCCCCGACCGAAGACGACTTGACCGCGACGCGTCGGGCCAAGCTCGCCGAGCTGCGCGCGCAGGGGTGGTCGTACCCGAACCATTTCACGCCGACCAAGCACGCCGGCGAGCTGCATGCGGCGTTCGGCGAGACCGACGGAGCGCAGCTCGACGAGGCCAAGCACCCCGCGACGGTCGCGGGCCGGGTGGTCGCGAAGCGTGCCTTCGGCCAGGCGTCGTTCGTCGTCGTCGAGGACGTCACCGGCCGCATCCAGACGTATCTTCGGCGCGATCAGCTCACGCCCGAGGAGCACGCGCTCGCGAAGAGCCTCGACCTCGGCGATCTGATCGGCGTCGCTGGCTGGGTGTTCCGCACCCGCACCGGCGAGCTGTCGGTGCACGGGACCAGCGTCGTGCTGCTCGCCAAGTGCGTGCACCCATTGCCGGAGAAGTGGCACGGCCTCACCGACGTCGAGATCCGCTACCGCAAGCGGTACCTCGACCTGATCGCGAACGGTGCCGAGTCGCGGCCGGTCTTCCTGTCGCGCTCGAAGATCCTCGCCGGAATTCGCAGCTTCCTCGTCGCCCGCGACTACGTCGAGGTCGAGACGCCGATCCTGCAGAGCATCGCCGGGGGGGCGGCGGCGCGTCCGTTCCTCACGCACCACAACACGCTCGACATGGAGCTCCAGCTGCGCATCGCGCCCGAGCTGTTCCTGAAGCGCCTGCTCGTCGGCGGCTTCGAGCGCGTGTTCGAGATCGGGCGCAACTTCCGCAACGAGGGCATCTCGACGCAGCACAACCCCGAGTTCACGATGCTCGAGTTCTACCAGGCCTACGCGACGTGCGACGACCTGCTGCCGCTGGTCGAGGAGATGATCGGTGGGCTCGCGCTCGCGCTGCACGGCACGACCAAGGTCAAGTACGGAGAGCACGACATCGAGCTCGGCGCCGGCTGGACGCGCCTCTCGCTGATCGACGCCGCGGCCGCGGCCGCGGGCTGCGCGCCGCACGATCTGCGCAACGAGCCGAAGGCGCGCGCGGTCGCGCAGCAGCACGGCGTACCGATCCCGCCGGGCGCGGGCGCGGGCGGCATCGCGACGGCACTCTTCGAGCACTTCGTCGAGCCGACGCTGATCCAGCCGACGTTCGTGACCGGGTTCCCCGCGGAGGTCTCGCCGCTGGCGCGCGCCAACGACGACGACCCGTTCGTCGTCGACCGCTTCGAGCTCTACGTCGTCGGCCGCGAGCTCGCGAACGGCTTCTCCGAGCTCAATGATCCCGACGACCAGCGCGCGCGCTTCTTGAAGCAGCTCGAGAACCGCGGTCAGGGCGACGACGAGGCGCATCCGATGGACGAGGACTACGTCCACGCGCTCGAGCACGGCATGCCGCCCGCCGCCGGCTGCGGCATCGGCGTCGACCGGCTGACCATGCTGCTGTGCAACGCACAGTCGATCCGCGACGTCGTGCTCTTCCCGCTGCTCCGTCCCGCGGCGAAGGCGTGACCATGAACCGGTGGGAGGTCATGGTCGCCCTGCGTTACCTGCGCGCGCGGCGCAAGGAGATGTTCGTGTCGCTCATCGCGCTCATCGCGGGCGGCGGCGTCGCGATCGGCGTGATGGTGCTGTGCATCGTCATGTCGGTGATGACGGGCTTCGAGGAGGATCTGCGCGACCGCATCCTCGGCTTCAACCCGCAGATCGTGCTCTTGAGCCACGGCGGGACGGTGCGCGACTACCCGCAGGTCGTCGATACCGTACGACAGGCGCCCGGCGTCACCGCCGCGGCGCCGTTCGTCTACGGGCAGGCGATGATCTCGTCCGACAACTCGGTCGCGGGCGCCGTGGTGCGCGGCGTCGAGCCGGGGCACGCGAGCGACGTGGTCGACGTGCAGAAGCACCTGAAGGACGGCTCGACCGCCCAGCTGGGCACGCCGATGACGGTGCGCACGATCGTCGACGGCAAGGACGAGAGCCTGCAGGTGCCGCAGGTGCTGATCGGCTTCGAGCTCGCGAAGACGCTCGGGGTCGGGGTCGGCGACTGGATCAACATGATGTCGCCGCTCGGCTCGCCGACCGCGGTCGGGATGGTGCCGCGCGTGAAGCGCTTCGGCGTCGGCGGCATCTTCGACTCGGGCATGTACGACTACGACTCGACCATCGTCTTCATGTCGATGGCCGATGCGCAGCGCTTCTTCGAGATCGGCGAGAAGGCCACCGGCATCGAGGTGAAGGTCGACGACATCGACGCGGCGCGCGTGATCGCGCGCGACCTCGAGCAACGGGTCGGCTACCCGTACTTCGCGCGCGACTGGATGGAGGTGAACCGGAACCTGTTCGTCGCCTTCCGGCTCGAGAAGTTCATCCAGTTCATCGTCCTGATGCTGATCGTGCTGGTGGCGGCGTTCAACATCGCGGCGACGCTGGTCATGGTCGTGATGGAGAAGCGGAAGGACATCGCGATTCTCAAGTCGATGGGGGCGACCAATCTGGCGATCGCGGCGATCTTCGTGTTTAAGGGCGCGGTGATCGGCATCCTGGGGACGGTGACGGGCATCGTCGGCGGGCTGGGCGGGGCGGCCTTGCTCGAGCGGTACCAGTTCATCGAGCTGCCGAAGGACGTGTTCTACGTCTCGACGGTCCCGGTCCGGATCTATCCCGAGAACTTCGCGCTGGTGGCCGTGGCGGCGATCGCCATCTGCGTGATCGCCACCATCTATCCGGCTCGACAGGCGGCGCGTCTCGCCCCCGTCGACGTCATCCGCTACGAGTGAGCCGGGTCGGGTGAGCGTCGGTGGGGTGGGGGAGAGGAATCACGTCGAGGCCCGTGGACTCGTCAAGGAGTACACGGACGGCCCTCGGAAGGTGTGCGTCCTCACGGGCATCGATCTCACCGTCGGAGCGGGGGAAACGGTTGCCATCATCGGTGAATCGGGAGTCGGCAAGAGCACGCTGCTGCACCTCCTGGGCGGGCTCGACCGACCGTCGTCGGGCACGGTCCGCGTCGGCGGCACCGATCTCGGTGCGCTGCGCGACCGCGAGCTGGCCCGTTTCCGCAACGACTCGATCGGCTTCGTCTTTCAGTTCCACCACCTGCTGCCCGACTTCACGGCGCTCGAGAACGTGATGATGCCCTGCCTGATCGCCGGAGACTCGCCCGCGGTCGCTCGCGGGCATGCCCTCGAGCTGCTCGAGCGCGTCGGTCTCGCGGCGCGGGTCGAGCACCGTCCCGGCGAGCTGAGCGGCGGCGAGCAGCAGCGCGTCGCGGTTGCCCGCGCCGTCGTCCGTCGCCCGGCGCTGGTGCTCGCCGACGAGCCGACCGGCAACCTCGATCCCGACACCGGCAGCGAGGTCGAGCGACTGCTCGTCGAGCTGAACCACGAGGCCGGCATCACCTGCGTGGTGGTGACGCACAGCCCGCGCCTCGCGGCGGCGATGGACCGGACCATGCGCTTGACGCACGGGCACCTGGAGGCGTCGTGAGGCTCCGAACCACCACCGCAGGTCGTCTCGCGGCGCTGGTCGCCGTGCTCTCCCTGGTGCTGACGCCGGCGCTGAGCGCCGCGCAGCCGCTCGCGCCGCGCGGCGCGTCGTCCGCGCAGACCGGTCCGGTGCTGTCGGCGGTCGACATCAAGGGCAACCGCCGCGTCGACCAGGGCGCGATCCGCATCCACATCAAGAGCGAGTCGGGTCAGCGGGTCGACCCCGCGCGTGTCGACCAGGACCTACGCGCGATCTACGCGATGGGCTTCTTCGACGACGTGAGCGCCGAGCTCGACGAGTCCGGCAAGACCGCGGTCCTGACGTTCGTCGTCAAGGAACGTCCGTACATCGCGTCGGTGAAGGTCGAGGGCGGCGACGAGCTCAAGCCCGAGGAGGTCGAGGCCGCGCTGAAGGTCCGGGCGCGAACGATCTACGACCCGGACAAGGTCCGCCGCGGCGTCGAGGACGCGAAGCGGCTCTACGAGGAGAAGGGCTACCTCGACGTCAAGATCACGCCGGAGCTCCAGACCGCAGCCGACGGCGACGTCGATCTGATCTACAACATCGAGCAGGGTGAGCCGGTCCGCGTCGGCGACATCGAGTTCGAGGGCAACAACAATCTGAGCTCGCGCGAGCTGCGCGGCGTGATGCAGACCAAGGAGAAGTGGTTCCTCTCCTGGCTCTTCAAGTCCGGCACCTTGAACCGCGACGCGCTCAAGACCGACGTCGAGCGCATCACCGCGCTCTACTACGACAACGGCTTCGTCAACGTGAAGGTCGGCGAGCCGCAGGTGACGCGCGAGGGCGACGAGCTGCGCGTCGTCATCAAGATCGACGAGGGCGAGCAGTACAACTTCGGCGAGGTCAAGTTCGGCGGCGACGTTCCGCCGACGACCGAGGAAGAGACCAAGCTCTTCGACACCATCGAGGCGGAGAAGGGCAAGGTGTTCCGCGCGAGCATCCTGCGCGACGACGTCACCAAGCTCACCGACTTCCTGGGCGACCAGGGCTACGCGTTCGCGAACGTCGAGCCCGAGACGCTGATCCGCCCGGAGGAGAAGGCCGTCGACGTCACGTTCCGCATGAACCGCGGCCGTCCCGTCACGATCGGCAAGATCGAGATCACCGGCAACACCAAGACGCGCGACAAGGTCATCCGCCGCGAGCTCAAGATCGGCGAGCAGGAGCAGTTCTCGGCGACCAAGCTGCGCAAGAGCCGCGACGCGCTCCGCCGCCTGGGCTTCTTCTCCGACGTCAATCTCACGACGCGCAAGGCCACCGCGCCCGACCAGATCAACGTGCTGGTCGACACGAAAGAGGGCTCGACGGGCTCGTTCAGCGCGGGCGCCGGCTACAGCTCCGGCGACCAGTTCCTGTTCAACGTCCGGGTGTCGGAGAACAACCTGTTCGGCCGCGGGCAGCGCGTCGTGTTCAACGCCGACTTCGGCTCGGTGCGCCGCAACATCTACATCGCGTTCACCGAGCCGTACGTGCTCGACACGCCGCTGCTCGGCACCGCGACGATCTTCAACACCGAGCTGCGGTTCCGTAATTTTTCGCGCGGCGCGACCGGCTTCTCGCTGCGCGCGCTCTACCCGCTCGAGGATCTCGGTCTCCACTACATCGGTCCGGTGTCCTTCGAGGACACGCGCATCGGTCTCGAGTACCGCCTCGAGCGCGGCAAGATCTTCGACGTGTCGCTCGACGCGCCGCCCAGCATCTGGACGGAGCGGGGCGACATCACCGTGTCGTCGATCGCGCCGAACTTCGTGCGCAACACGCTGAACCACGCCTTCGACCCGACGGCCGGCTCGTTCCAGGACGTGTCGGTCCAACTCGCGGGTCTCGGCGGCTCGACCAGCTTCTACCGCGCCGAGGCGCGCGGCCGGTGGTTCTTCCCGCTCTACCGCATCCCGGACATCGGCCCGCTCGTCTTCTCGACTGGCGGCACGGTCGCGTACGGCAAGGGCGAGTCGGGCCTGAGCGGCAACGAGATCCCGCTGATCGAGCGCTACTTCCCGGGCGGCATCAACACCGTGCGCGGCTACGAAACGCGCACCCTCGGTCCGCGGGAGAACGTCTTGGACGGCCAGGGAAACATCATCAACAGCGAGCCGATCGGCGGTACCAACGAGTTCGTCTCGCAGAACGAGATCATCTTCCCGATCCTGCAGTCGCTCGGAATCCGCGGTGTCGTGTTCTTCGACGCCGGCAACGCGTTCCTGCAGTCGGACGGCATCGACTTCGGCAATCTGCGCTACGGCGTCGGTGGCGGCGTGCGCTGGCTGTCGCCGTTCGGCCCGCTGCGCATCGAGTACGGCATCCCGCTCAACCTCAGCAGCGGCGAGCGCAAGAGCTCGATCCTGTTCTCGTTCGGCGCTCCGCTCTGAAGACGACGAAAGCTCAAGGAGATTGGAAGAGATGAAGGCAATGTCTGGCGGCCGCGCCGTCCTCGCGGCGACGCTCCTCGTGTTCCTCTGCGTCCCGGGCCTGGCCGCCGCTGCCGATGTGAAGATCGGCTACGTCGACCTGCAGCGCGCGTTGAACGAGTCCGCCGCCGGCAAGAAGGCGAAGGAGGACTTCCGCGGGCAGGTCGATCGCCTCGAGGGACAGCTCAAGGGCAAGAAGGAGGAGCTGGACAAGCTCAAGTCCGACCTCGAGACCAAGGGCACGGTGATGGCCGACGCGCAGCGCAAGAAGCTCGAGACCGAGTTCGAGCAGAAGCGGCTCGACCTGAAGCGCCGCTTCGAGGACTCGCAGCAGGAGCTGCAGAAGAAGGACCAGGAGCTGACCGGCAAGATCATCCAGGACCTCCAGGGCATCATCAAGGAGGTCGGCGACCGTGACGGCTACACCCTGATCCTCGAGCTGGGCTCGAGCCCGGTGCTCTACTACAAGAAATCGGCCGACATCACCGACGACGTTCTGTCGGTCTACAACGGCCGCAAGTAGGAGCACGCTCGGGCGTGGATGTGACCAGCGCGGCGGCGGCCGCGGCGGCGAGGAGCCGCGCGTGAATCCCCTCGGTCAGGAGATCGCGCGCTTCCTGCCGCACCGACACCCGTTCCTGCTCGTCGATCGGGTGGTCGAGTTCGAGCCGGACAAGCGCATCGTCGCGCTCAAGAACGTGACCTGGAACGAGCCGCACTTCACCGGCCACTTCCCGGAGCGTCCGATCATGCCCGGGGTGCTGATCTGCGAGGCGATGGCGCAGGCCGGCGGCCTGCTCGTGCACGGCTCGTTTCACGGCGGCTTCTCGATCGAGCAGCTCGAATCGGAGCGCGTCTTTCTGGTTTTGACGAGCCTCGACAACGTGAAGTTCAGGCGTCAGGTCGTGCCCGGCGACCAGCTGCGGCTCGAGATCGAGCTCAAGCGGCGCCACCGGCCGCTGTGGAAGATGCGCGGCGTGGCGACGGTCGACGGCCAGGTGGTCGCGCAGGCGGAGTTCTCCGCCGTCGAGGTTCCCGAGAACGAGTCCGGCACGCGCCCCGACACCGCCGGGCGCCCGAGCGGCACCTTGGGCATCCATCCCACCGCGATCGTCGCGCGCGAGGCGAAGCTCGACCTCGACGTCGAGGTGGGGCCGTACAGCGTGATCGGCGCGCACGTCCAGATCGGGCGCGGCTCGCGGATCGGCGCGCACGCCACGGTCGACGGCCACACGGTCCTCGGGCCGGAGAACCGCATCTTCCCGTACGCGAGCGTCGGCTCGCTGCCGCAGGACAAGAAGTATCGCGGCGAGGACAGCCGGCTGGTCCTCGGTGCACGCAACCAGGTGCGGGAGTTCGCGAGCCTGAGCCTCGGCACCGCGGGCGGCGGCATGGACACCGTGATCGGCGACGACAACCTGTTCATGAACAACAGCCACGTCGGACACGACTGCCGCATCGGCAACGGCAACGTGATCGCCAATGGGGCGGCGCTCGCCGGGCACGTCACGCTGGCGGATCACGTGACCGTCTCGGGGCTCGCGGCGGTCGCGCAGTTCGTGCGCGTCGGCGAGAGCGCGTTTCTCGGCGGCGGCTCGATGGTGGTCATGGACGTGCCGCCCTACTGCATGGCGAACGGCGACCGGGCGAAGCTCGTCGGTCTCAACGTCGTCGGCCTCGAGCGACGCGGCTTCTCGCCCGACCAGGTGAGCGATCTGAAGCGCGCCTATCGTCTGCTGTTCCAGAGCAAGCTGCTCGCGCGTGACGCGGTCGAGCGGATTCGCACCGAGATCGCTGCCTCGCCGCAGGCGCTCGCGATGGCGGACTTCGTCGCGGCGAGCGAGCGCGGCGTCACGCGGCCGTGAGGCGGCAGTGGCGTCCCCGCTCGGCCTGATCGCCGGCAACGGCATCTTTCCCCGGCTGGTCGCACGCGGTGCGCGCGAGGCCGGTGTGGACGTGGTGGCGGTCGCGCACGTCGGCGAGACCGAGCCCGAGATCGAGGCCGAGGTTCGCTCGTGCACGTGGGTGCGCGTCGGCGAGCTCGGCAAGATCATCCGCACGCTCAAGCAGGCCGGCTGCGAGCGCGCGGTGATGGCGGGCGGCATCAAGAAGGCGCGGCTGTTCAGCGGCTTTCGTCCCGATCTGCGCGGTGCGGCGTTCCTCGCGCGCATGCGCACGCTGCACGACGACAAGCTGCTGCGCGGCATCGCCGGCGAGCTCGAGTCCGACGGCATCCACGTCATCCCGTCGACCGAGTACCTGCCGCGCCTGGTGCCGGCGCCGGGCGTGCTGTCGAAGCGCGCGCCCAAGGCGCACGAGCGCGCCGACATCGAGTTCGGCGTTCGCGTGGCGAAGGCGGTCGGCAGCTTCGAGATCGGCCAGACCGTCGTGGTCAAGAACGGGCTCGTGCTGGCGGTGGAAGCGGTGGAAGGGACGGACGCGGCGATCCGTCGCGGCGGCGAGCTCGCGCGCGGCGGCGCCGTGGTGGTCAAGGTGAGCAAGCCGCAGCAGGATCTGCGCTTCGACGTGCCCGCGATCGGGCCCGAGACGATCCGCCTGATGGCGGAGGTCGGCGCGACGGTGCTTGCGGTCGAGGCCGGCCGCACGATCGTCCTCGAGCGCGAGCGCGTGCTGGAGGACGCGGCGAAGGCGGGCATCGCCGTGCTGGCGGTCGACGTGCCGGTCGAATCGTCCGGCGGCGGCCCGGCGGGAGGGCACCGATGAGCACGCCGCTCCGGGCCGCCGTGGTCGGTGCCGGATATCTCGGCAGCTTCCACGCGGAGAAGTACGCGCAGGCCGCCGGCTGCGAGCTGGTCGCGGTGGCCGACGTCGACCGCGCGCGTGCCGACGCCCTGGCCGCCCGCCTCGGCACGCGCGCCGTGTCGGACTTCCGCGAGCTGATCGGTGCCATCGACTGCGCGAGCGTCGTCGTCCCGACCCAGCACCACCACAGCGTCGCGACCGTGCTGCTCGACGCCGGCATCGATTGCCTGGTCGAGAAGCCGCTCGCGGCGAGCGCCGCGCTGGCGCGCGAGATCGTCACGCTCGCGAAGGCGAAGGGCCGCATCCTGCAGGTGGGACACCTCGAGCGCTTCAATCCCGCATTGACGCGCGTCGCCACCATGCTGTCGCATCCCCGCTTCATCGAGTGCCATCGCCTCGCCCCGTTCACGGTGCGCGGCGCCGACGTCGACGTGGTGCGCGACCTCATGATCCACGACCTCGACCTGATCCGTCTGCTGGTTCCGGAGGAGGTGGTCGCGATCGAGGCGGTCGGTGTGCCGGTGGTCACGCAGACGCCCGACATCGCGAACGCGCGGCTGCGCTTCGCGGGCGGCTGCGTCGCGAACCTGACCGCGAGCCGCGTGTCGATGAAGCGCGAGCGCAAGCTGCGCCTGTTCCAGCCCGACACGTACATCGCGTTCGATCTCGGCGAGCGGTCGGTGCGCATCTGCCGGCGCACGCCGAACCCGGACGGCCTCGCGGAGATCGCCTGGGAGCAGATCGACCTCGGCGCCGTCGATGCACTGGCGCGCGAGATCGACGCGTTCCTCGCCTCGGTCCGGACGCGCTCGCGGCCGGCCGTCACCGGCGAGGACGGCTGTGCGGCCCTGGAGCTCGCCGAGCGAATTCTTTCCGTCATGGAGACGCAGTGACGAGCGACGTGCCCGGAGCGAACGTGTCCGTGATGGAGACGCAGTGACGAACGACGTGCCTGGAGCGAACGTGTCCGTGATGGAGACGCAGTGACGAACGACGTGCCCGGAGCGGACGTGTCCGCGTCGGAGACGCGGTGACGCAGCCGACGCCGGCACCTGGCGCGGCTGCGTCTGCGACGCGCGCGAAGCGGTCGCCGCTCGTCCTGCTGGTCGCCGGCGAGGCGTCGGGTGACCTGCGCGGCGCCGAGCTGATCGGCGAGCTGCGCGCGCTGCGGCCCGACGTGCGCGTCACCGGCGTCGGCGGCGACCGGCTGCGCGCGGCCGGCATGGACGTCCTGGTCGATGCCGCCGAGCTGTCGGCCATGGGCGTGACCGAGCTGTTCGGCCGCGTCGGCAGCATCGTGCGCTCCTACCGGCGCGTGCGCGGCGCGATCACCGGCGCGAACGGCGCCGAGCGTCCGGACCTGGTCGTGCTCATCGACTTCCCCGACTTCAACCTGCGCCTCGCCAAGGTCGCGCGCCGCACGGGCATCCCGGTGCTCTACTACGTGAGCCCGCAGGTGTGGGCGTGGCGGCGCTACCGCGTCCGGACGCTCGCGAAACGCGTCGATCACCTGGCGGTGGTGTTCCCGTTCGAGGCCGATCTCTACCGTGGCTTGACGGAGGTGAGCTTCGTCGGGCACCCGGCACTCGAGACCGTGCGTGCGACCAGCGCGCCGGCCGACGTGCGACGCCGGCACGGTCTCGCCCCCGACCGCCCGCTGGTGACGCTGCTGCCCGGCAGCCGCGGCTCGGAGGTGCGCGCCCTGCTGCCGGCGATGGCCGAGGCGGTGCGACGTCTCGGGGTGCAAGCGATCGTCGCGCTGGCGCACGAGTCGCTGCGTCCGGTCGCGCAGGAGATCTGTCCGGACGGTCCGCCGCTCGTCCACGGCGAGACCTGGGACCTGGTGGCCGCGGCGGACCTGGTGCTGCTGTCGTCGGGCACGGCGACGCTCGAGACCGCACTCCTCGAGCGCCCGATGGTCATCATGTACCGGCTCTCGCCCTTGTCCTACGGCCTCGCCCGCATGCTGGTGCGGGTGCCGTTCATCGGCATGCCGAACCTGATCCTGGGGAAGGCCGCGGTGCCCGAGCTGATCCAGGCGGACGTCACGCCCGAGCGCATCGCCGCCGAGGCCCGGGGCATCCTCGACGATCCGGCACGTGCGGCTGCCATGCGCGCCGATCTGGCGCGCGTCCGCGCGCTGCTGGGCGAGCCGGGCGCGGCGCACCGCGCGGCCGGGATCGCGCTGCGCATGATCGACGAGCAGCCGGGACCGCGCTCCACGTGATCGACGAGCGGCCGGGACCGCGCTCCGCGTGATCGACGAGCAGCCGGCAAGCGCGCTCCGCGCGATCGACCGGCCGGCCATCGCGGCGCCCTGATCGACCAACGTTTGTGAGCCCACGGCGGGTTCGCTAGGACCCGCCGGGATCGGCATGTCGTCGTCACGAATCTACCGGCGCCTGCTCGGCTACGTGCGACCGTACGTCTGGCCGCGCTTCGCGATCGCCATCGCCTGCATGCTGATCTTCGGCGCGTCGAACGGCGTCATGCCGTTCCTCGTGCGCAGCGTCTTCGACGACATCTTCGCGTCGAAGAACGTCGTCATGCTGTACGTCGTGCCGCTGGTGATTCTGCTGACGTTCGTCGTCCGCGGGCTCGCCAACTACGGCAACCAGTACTTCACCGAGTGGGTCGCGCAGAAGGTCATCACGGACCTGCGCGACGCGGTGAACCAGCGCGTGCAGTACCTGCCGCTGTCGTACTTCAACCGCACGCCGACCGGCACGATCGTCTCGCGCGTCACCAACGACGTCGCCCAGCTGCGCAACTCGCTGGTCGAGGCGAGCGTCGCGCTGCTGCGCGACAGCACCTCGCTGGTGATGCTGATCTGCGTCGCCTTCTACATGGACTGGGTGCTGGCGATCATCGGCTTCGTCGTGTTCCCGGTGTCGGTTCTCCCGGTGCTGCGGCTGTCGAAGCGGCTGCGCCGCTACTCGAAGCGCGGCCAGGCGACGCTCGGCAACCTGAGCGCGCTGCTGCAGGAGACGATCCAGGGCAACCGCATCGTCAAGGCGTTCGGGATGGAGCAGTACGAGCTCGAGCGCTTCGGCGCGGAGAACGTCCGGCTGTTCGACATCTACATGAAGGCGTCGCGCGCGAAGGCGCTGATCCAGCCGATCATGGAGATGCTCGCCGCGTTCGGCATCGCGGCGGTCGTGCTCTACGGCGGATACTCCGTCATCAAGGGCGGCCGCACGCAGGGCGACTTCCTCGCGTTCCTCACGACGCTGGTGCTGGTCTACGACCCGTTCAAGGGGCTCGCCAAGATCAGCGGCGCGATCCAGCAGGGCGTCGGGTCGGCCGAGCGCGTGTTCGAGCTGATCGACGAGCCGAGCGACGTGATCGAGCGCTTCGGCGCGCGTGCGCTGGGCGCGTTCCACGACGAGATCCGCTTCGAGCAGGTCAGCTTCCGCTATCCGCCGCGCAGCGGCGCGCTCAACGGCGACGGCGTCGCGGCCGCACCGGCGCCGGGCATCGGCGCACGCGAGCAGGCGTACGCGCTGCGCGACGTCGACCTCGTGCTGAAGCGCGGTGAAGCCGTTGCCCTGGTCGGCATGAGCGGCGGCGGCAAGAGCACGCTCGCCGACCTGATCCCGCGCTTCTACGATCCGACGTCCGGCCGCATCACGCTCGACGGAACGGATCTGCGCGACGTGACGCTCGCGTCGCTGCGCGCGCAGATCGGCATCGTCACGCAGTTCACGTTCCTCTTCAACGACACGATCCGCGCGAACCTCGCGTACGGGTCGAAGGCGCCGTCGCAGGCCGCGGTGGAAGCCGCGGCGCGCGCCGCCAACGCGCACGACTTCATCGCGGCCCTGCCCGACGGCTACGACACCGTGGTCGGCGAGCTCGGGGTCACGCTGTCGGGCGGGCAGCGGCAGCGCATCGCGATCGCGCGCGCGCTGCTCAAGAACGCGCCGATCCTGATCCTCGACGAGGCGACCTCCGCGCTCGACTCCGAGTCCGAGCGTCTGGTGCAGGACGCGATCGAGCGTCTCATGGAAGGCCGCACGACACTCGTGATCGCGCACCGGCTCGCGACCATCCGGCGCGTCGACCGCATCGTCGTGCTGGCGGACGGGCGCATCGCGGAGCAGGGCACGCACGACGAGCTGATCGCGCACGGCCAGATCTATCGCCGGCTGCACGACCAGCAGATGCTGGTCGCGCCCCCGCCGGGCGAGGCGGGCGACGAGCCGGAGATCCGCCTGGCATGAGCGCGGATCGTCCGCGGCGCAGCGCCCGTCGTCGCGGGCCGGGCGCACCGTTGACGTTCGGCGACCGCGTGATGATCGCGGTGGTCGGCACGCTGCTGTTCATTGCCCTGCGCATCCTCGGCTGGACGACGCGCAAGCGCTTCGTCGGACCCGGTGCGGAGCAGCTCTTCGCGCGCTTCGACGCGGCCGAGCCGTCCATCATCGCGTTCTGGCACGGGCGCATGGTCATGATGCCGTTCGCCTATCGCGGACCGGGCGCGTGCATCATGAACAGCCGCCACCGCGACGGGCAGCTGATCTCGCGCGCGATCCACCTGCTCGGCATCGAGGTCGTGCGCGGCTCGTCGACGCGCGGCTGGGTCGGGGGCATGCGCGGGTTGCTCGCGGCGCACGCGCGCGGGCGCGACATCGTCATCGTGCCCGACGGACCGCGCGGACCACGCTGCCGTGCGAAGAGCGGCGCGGTCCAGCTCGCGCGTGCGACCGGGGCGCCGATCTATCCGGTCGCCTACGCCGCGTCGCGCGCACGCGTGCTGTCGCGCAGCTGGGACTGGATGTGCATCCCGCTGCCGTTCTCGAGCGTCACCTACGTGATCGAGAGTCCCATCCGCGTGGCGCGCGAGTCGTCGCCGGCGGAGCTCGAGGCGGCGCGGGTCGCGCTGGAGGAGAGGTTGAACGACGCCGTCCGCGTCGCCGATGCGGCGGCGGGCGTCGCGCCCGAGCGCACGGTCGAGTATATCGGCACCGTTGCGCGGCAGGCGGAATCGTGAGAGGCCACGGAGCGAGGGAAAGCGCATGATGCGGGGGATGCGAGCGGTTCTGGTGGGTTTCGGTGTGGTCGTCGTGACCATGGCGCTGGCGGCGCCGGCGACGGCGAAGAAGAAGTCGTCGGGCTCCTCGGCGGCTCCGGCCGCGAGCGAGAAGCAGACCTCGTCGCCGGAAGAGATCAAGACCAAGTTCAAGACCTTCTGTGACGGCTGGATGGAGAAGCTGCGCGAGCGCGAGCGCAACAACATCGCCCACATCGAGTGGAAGCCCGGCGGCGGCGGCGTGGTCGGCGAGTACGTCGGCTACGACACGCAGAACTTCACCGTCGGCGACATCACCAATGCCGAGACCAAGCCGATCGGGCGTGTCATCTACATGGAGCTCAAGATGCGCCTCTCCGGCTCGTCGCAGGTCGATGCCCTCGCCCAGAAGCCCGAGATCGTCGAGCGCACCGAGGTCACCGAGCTCTTCCGCTACGATCGCGGGAACTGGGTCTACTGAGGAGCGGCCGACTCGGCCGGGAGCCGAGCGCGTGCGCACGGCATCGGGAATCCGTGCGTACAACGTCCTGTTCGTCCTGGTGGCACTGCTCGCGCTGCCGGTGGCGGCGCTCGCCTGCCTCGTGAAGCCGGCGTGGCGGCGTGGTCTCGCCGCGCGCCTCGGCTTCGGCTGGCCCGCGCGGACGCGTGGGCCGGTGCTGTGGACCCACGCGGCGTCGGTCGGTGAGGTCGAGGCGATCGTGCCGGTGGTGCAGCGCTGGCAGCGTCACCACCCGGACGGCGCCATCGTCGTGTCGGCGCTCACCGCGACCGGCTGTGCGCACGCGCGCCGCCTGGTTCCCGACGCGGAGGTGCGGACGTTTCCGATCGACGCGCCCGGGATCGTCGGACGCGTCGTGCGACGCGTCCAGCCGGACCTGTTCCTCTTCAGCGAGAACGAGATCTGGCCGAACCTTCTCACCGTGCTCGCGCGCGGCGGGATTCCGGCGGTGCAGGTGAGCGGTCGTCTGTCGCCGCGCGCGGCGCGCGGGCTCGCGCGCTTCCCGCGCTTCGCGCGCACGGTGCTGCGCCGCGTGACGCGCTACTGCGTGCAGGCGGACGAGCACCGGGCACGGCTGGTGGATCTCGGCGTCGATCCCGAGCGCGTGATCGTGACCGGATCGCTCAAGGGCGATGCGCGGGTCGCCGAAGCACCGCGCTTCGTTCCCGCGCTCGAGTCGCTCGCGCGTCCGGTCGTGATCGCCGCCTCGACGCATCCCGGCGAGGACGAGGTGGTGCTGGCTGCAGCGCACCGTCTGCGCCGCGACGCCCACGTGCGGCTCCTGTGGTTGATCGCGCCCCGTCATCCGCAGCGCTTCGCTGCAGTCGCCGACCTGCTCGAGAAGAGCGAGCTCGCATGGGTCCGTCGCTCGATGCTGCCCGACGATGCGAGCGCCGCCGTGGATCTACTGGCGGATGCGGACGTGCTGCTGCTCGACAGCCTGGGCGAGCTCGCCGGCTGCTATTCGGCGGCCCAGGTCGCGTTCGTCGGTGCGACGCTGGTGCCGATCGGTGGCCACAACCTGCTCGAGGCGGCGCGCTGCGGCGTGCCGGTCGTGGTCGGACCGCATCTCGACTCGGTACGGCAGGTCGCCGATCGTCTGCTCGCCGCCGGTGCGGCGACGGTGGTGTCGGACGGCGCGTCCCTCGCGACCGCCGTCGCGGCCTTTCTCGATCCGCAGCGCCGGCCCGACGCCGGTGCGGCAGCGACGCGCGTCGCCGCCGAGGAGAGCGGCAGCCTCGACGCCACCTGGCGCGTGGT
>JAIEPK010000419.1 GCA_019749875.1 Candidatus Binatia bacterium
GCCTGTCCGCGGTGCGCGCGTCCCACGGTGGCGCGCTGCCCCGGCCCTGCGATAGACCTCCCGGGTGGTGGCCACTCCACGCCCGTCGCAGCTGCTTCTCCTCTACGAGCTCGGCTGCGCCTTCGCCGCACGGATCGAGCTCGACGAGCTGGTCCCGCTGGTGATCGCGAAGTGCCGCGACGTGCTCGACGCCGAGGGCGGGTCGGTCTTGCTGCTCGACGCGGGCAACGACGAGCTCTTCTTCCCCTACGTGGTCGCCGAGAATGCGTCGGCCGCGGAGCGGCTGTCGAGCGTGCGTGTTCCCGTCGCCGGCAGCATCGCCGGCGCCGTCGTCCGGAGCGAGGCGCCGCTGCGCGTCGACGACGCGACCCACGACGCGCGCTTCTTCGGCGGCGCGGACCTGCAGAGCGGCGTCAAGACCCGGTCCCTGCTCGCCGCCCCGCTGCGTGCACGCCAGGGGATCATCGGCGTGATCGAGGTGGTGAACCGCCGCGGCGGCGGCTGCTTCAGCGACGAGGACCTCGCGTTCCTCGAGGCGCTCGCCGGCAGCGTCGCCGTCGCCATCGACAACGCGCGCCTCTACGAGCAGGTGAAGAGCTCCGCGGAGAAGCTGCGCACCGAGGTCGGCTTGCTGCGTCGCGACCTCGCGCGGCGCGATCGCTTCACCGAGATCGTCGGCACGGGCCCGGCGATGAGCGAGGTGTTCCGCCTGATGGAGAGCGCCGCCGCGTCGCCGATCGCGGTGCTGATCGAGGGCGAGACCGGCACCGGCAAGGAGCTGGTCGCACGCGCGGTGCACCGCGAGAGCGCGCGCGCGGACGGACCGTTCCTCGCCGTCAACTGCGCGGCCTTTCAGGACACGCTGCTCGAGAGCGAGCTCTTCGGTCACCGGCGCGGCGCGTTCACCGGTGCCACCAGCGACCGACGCGGCCTCTTCGAGGCAGCCGAGAAAGGCACGGTGTTCCTCGACGAGGTCGGCGAGATGCCGGCCTCGATGCAGGCGAAGCTGCTGCGCGTGCTCGAGCAGGGCGAGGTGATCCCGGTCGGCGACACGCGGCCGCGGCGCGTCGACGTCCGCATCGTGTCGGCCACCAACCGCGACCTGCGCACCGAGGTTGCGGAGCGGCGCTTTCGCGAGGACCTCTACTACCGGCTGTCGGCATTCCCGATCCACCTGCCGCCGCTGCGCGCGCGCCGCGAGGACATCCCGCTGCTCGCCCAGGCCTTCGTCGCGGCGGCAGCCGAGAAGCACGGCAAGCGGATCGCGGGCATCGAGCCGTCGGCGATCGACCAGCTGATGCGGGCAGGCTGGCCCGGCAACATCCGCGAGCTGCGCAACGAGATGGAGCGCGCGGTGGCGTTGTCGCGCGCGGACGACGCGATCACCCTCGCGCAGCTGTCCGAGCGCGTGCGCTCGTCCGGGCAGAGCACCGCCGATGCCGGCGCGTTCGCGGCGGCCACGACACCGGGCCTGCCGCTCCTGCAGGCGCGCGACCAGTTCGAGGCGCGCTACATCGCCGAGGTCCTGCGACAGCAAGGCGGCAACGTCTCGCACGCCGCCAAGGCGCTCGGCCTGTCGCGCGCGATGCTGCAGCGGAAGATGAAGGCCTTCGCCCTCCGCTGAAGCTCCGGACCACGCCTACGCGCCCCACGCGACGCGACCCGGGGCCGTCGCGCCTCGCTCGATGCGCGGCTGCAACCGATCGTATGCAGGAGCCCGTCGAACGAGCCTCCAGGTGCATACGAAGGACGGCACCGCCGGTCGCCCGCGCGCCGCCACGATGCGCGTTTCTCCTGCATCGACGGGCGTTTCGCACGACGAGGCCGTCGCGGCACGGGCGTTGCGGAAGGGACCCGGCAGGAGGGTTGAGCCATGATGAACCTCGCAACGATGAGCTTCGATGTCGTCCCGGGCGTGATGATCGGGATCGCAGGACCCATTCTCGGCGTGATCGCCGCCATCGCGTTCGCCGGCGTCGCCTACGGCTTCGTGGCGCTCGGCCATGCGGCCGTGCATCACGACGATCGTCCGACGGACGATGCGCCGCGCAGCCCGGTCGCGGCCCCGCTTCCGGCCGCGTGGGAGATCACGCCGACGATCGCGCAGCTCCTGCGCAGCGCGAGTGACGCCGGCGCTCGCGAGCACCGGCACGTGGCGCTTCAGAGGATCTCTTCGCCTCGTGCGGCGGTATAGGTCTTCCAATCGATCCAGCCGGTCGGCGTGCGAAAGCCCCAGTCGCGGCTCTTTCGACGGTGGAGGAACAGCGTGGTCGCCGGCTGGCCGGGCGGCAGCACCAGCCGGTGCAGGTGATCGGCGCGACGGAACACGATCGCCCCGGGCCCGTACCAGCGGCGCCCGGCGTCGGTGATCTCCCAGTAGCCGCCGCGCAGGATCAGGCTCGCATAGTCCCACGGGTGGTCGTGCAGGTCTCGGTCGTGATCGCTGCGCAGGATCCGGTGCAGGCGCGCCGACAGCCAGCGCGTGCGGAAGATCCAGAAGCGCTCCATGTACCCTTCGAGGTGCAGGTACGGGTGTCGCGCGCCGATCCGCTCGAGCAGCAGCGCGAGCCGATCGCACACCGCCGCCACCCCGGCGCGCGGGGGCGATCCCGCCTCGTCGAGCCCCGTCGCCGCCCCCGCCTCAGGTACGCCGTCCATCGGCGCGGGGCTCTAGCAAACGCGGCCCGTCCGCGTAAATGAACAACGCTGTTGACTAGCCGCTCCGTGGCCGTATAGACCGCGCCGGTGCGGACGACGAGCGGTACCGGCGCGGGCCGCGCGCGCGTCCGCGACCCCGACGCGACGCACGAGCTGATCCTCGCGGCCGCCCAGGCGATGATGGCCGAGCAGGGTCCGGCCGGCCTCACGGTGAGCGACGTCGCGCGCCGCGCCGGCGTGAATCGCGGCACGGCGTATCAGCATTTTCCGACCCGCGAGCGCCTGGTCGCCGCGGTGCTCGAGCGCGTCGGTCGTGGAACCAAGGAGCTGCTCGACGCGACCGCGCCCGCGAGCCTCGACGCGCGCATCGACGCGACGGTCGAGCACTTCGTCGGTAACCCGGAGCTGGTGCGGCTGTCGCTGTTCCGCATGCTCGCCGGCATCCCGCACCCGCGCGCCGAGCTCTGGGAGGGCTACGTCGAGCGCGTGCGGGTGCTCGCGGCGAGCGCCGCGGCCCAGCCCGACGCCGACGGCGACATGCTGGCGGTCATCCTGCTCGGCGCGACGATGCTGTGGTCGCTGCGCGTGCAGAGCGGCGGCGCCAGCGCTGCGGCGACGCGTCGCTACCTGCGCGAGCTCAAGCGGCTGATGCTCTTCGGCGTCATCCGCCCGGAGCGCCACCCCGACGTCGTCGCGGCGGTGCGCCGCGGCGAGGTCGCGCGAGCCGCGAAGCGGCTCGTCGCGAGGAAGAAGTCCCTCTCGACCCCCACCGCGCGGCGCACCGTCCGCGACGGCGGCGGCAGCGACGTCAAGAACACTGGGGCCGGCGTACGCGCGGGCCGGGGAGCAACGTCATGAATCTCGCAGACCTCGTTCTCGTCAGCGTGGACGATCACGTCGTCGAGCCGCCCGACATGTTCGAGCGCCACGTCCCCGCGGCGTACAAGGATCAGGCGCCGCGCGTGATCCGCACCGCGAAAGGCGACGACGTGTGGAGCTTCGAGGGCCAGCTCCGGCCGAACGTCGGCTTGAACGCCGTCGCCGGCCGACCGCCGGAGGAGTACGGCTTCGAGCCGACCAGCTTCAAGCAGATGCGCAAGGGTTGCTACGACGTGCACGAGCGCATCCGCGACATGAACGTGAACGGGCTGTTCTCGTCGATGTGCTTCGGGTCGTTTCCGTCGTTCTGCGGTCTCCTGTGGGTACGCGCCAAGGACAAGAAGGTCGCGCACGTGATGCTGCAGGCCTACAACGACTGGCACGTCGACGACTGGTGCGCGGCCTATCCGGGACGCTTTCTGCCCCTCGCGCAGCTGCCGCTGTGGGACATCGGTCTCATGACCGCCGAGGTACGACGCATCGGCAAGAAGGGCTGCCACGCGGTCGCGTTCCCCGAGAATCCCGCGATGCTCAACCTGCCCAGCATCCACGACCGCGCCTGGGATCCGTTCTGGGAGGCGTGCGTCGAGGAGAAGGTCGTGCTCGCGATCCACATCGGCAGCGTCTGGCAGCCGTCGCCGCCGTCGCCGCAGTCGGCGCCCGAGACCATGATGGCGGGCGTACCTGTCGCGTCGCTGCACACCGCCGCCGACTACGTCTTCTCCGAGGTCTTCCGCCGTCACCCGGACCTGCGCATCGCGCTGTCGGAAGGCGGCATCGGCTGGATCCCCTACTTCCTCGAGCGCATCGACTACCTGAACGAGCGCCACGCCAAGTGGACGCGCTGGGACTTCCGCGGCGAGCGTCCGAGCGACGTGTTCCGCCGTCACTTCTTGACCTGCTTCATCGACGACGCGACCGGCATCCGTGACCGCGCGGCGATCGGCGTCGACACGATCTCGTGGGAGTGCGACTACCCGCACTCGGACAGCACGTGGCCCAAAGCTCCCGAGCGTCTCGCCAGGAGCCTCGCCGGCGTGCCCGACGCCGAGATCGACAAGATCACGCACCTGAACGCGCTGCGCTTCTTCCATGCCGAGGACGCGCTGGCGAAGGTCGGGGGCCGCGCCAACGCGACCGTCGGTGCGCTGCGTGCGCAGGCGCGCGACGTCGACCTGACGCCGATCAGCGATCGCGGCGGCAAGCCGCCGGCCGAGGACCTACGTCCGATCACGGCCGGGGACGTGCTGCGCCAGCTCGCGACCGCGCTCGACGGCAACGCGCTGCGCGGCAGCTGAGCGGCGGCGCACCGCCGATCACGACGACGAGACGCCGACTCCACGACACGAGGTGCACGTGCGCGAGTTCGATCCGTTCGCCTGGGAGTTCCACGAGGACCCCTACCCGACCTATCGCTGGCTGCGCGACGAGGCGCCGTTCTACCGCAACGAGAAGCTCGGCTTCGTCGCGCTGTCGCGCTACGAGGACGTGCTCACCGGCTTCAAGGACGTCGAGCACTTCTCGAACAAGGACGGTGTCGCGCTCGAGCAGTCCAGCCAGGGCGACCCCAGCGAGACCGCGTCGTTCCTCGCGATGGACCCGCCGCGTCACGACGCGATGCGGGGCCTCGTCGCACGCGGCTTCACGCCGCGTCGCGTGATGGACCTCGAGCCGCGCGTTCGGGCCATCGCGACGGAGCACGTCGATCGCTTCATCGAGCAGGGACGCTGCGACTTCATCCAGGATTTCGCAGGCAGGCTGCCGATGGACGTGATCAGCGAGATGATCGGTGTCGCGCCGGAAGACCGCGACCGGCTGCGCTTCTGGGCCGACACGCTGATGCACCGCGAGGACGGCGTGATCGACATCCCGAAGGAAGGGATGGAAGCCGCGCTCAACATGATCGTCTACTTCCAGGATCTGGTCGTGCAGCGGAAGAAGCGGCGTACGGCGGATCTCGCGAGCGCGCTGCTCGACGTCCGGCTCGAAGGGCAGAGCCTCACCGACAAGGAAGTGATCTCGTTCCTCTTCCTGATGGTCATCGCCGGCAACGAGACCACCACCAAGCTGCTCGGCAACGCGATCTACTGGCTGTGGAAGCATCCCGAGCAGCGTGCGCTGGTACGCGCCGACACGTCGTTGATCCCGGCCTGGGTCGAGGAGACGCTGCGCTTCGACGGCTCGACGCAGCTCCTGCGCCGCACCGCGCGCGGCGAGCCGGAGCTCCACGGGCAGAAGATCCGCGACGGCGAGCGCGTGGTCCTGCTGATCGGTGCGGCCGACCGCGACGAGCGCGCGTTCCCGAACCCCGACGTCTACGACGTCCGCCGCGACACGAGCCAGCACCTCGCGTTCGGCAAGGGCACGCACTTCTGCATGGGCGCTTCGCTCGCGCGGCTGGAAGCGAAGGTCGCGCTCGAGGAGATCCAGCGCCGCCTGCCCGACTTCGAGCTCGACGAGCCGGCGCTGCAGCGCGTGCACTCGGTCAACGTGCGCGGCTTCGCGTCCATGCCGATGCACTTCACGCCCGGACGACGGGAGGGATGACCATGGCCGAGCAGGAGCAGTCGCAGCCCAAGCAGCGCCGCGCGCGCAACGAGTTCGCGCCCGTCAAGGTCGGCTGGCTCGGCGCCTGCCTCGACGGCGAAGGCGGTGGCTACGACAAGATCCACCGCATGGCCTTCGACGAGGCCCTCGAGCAGGGCGTCTTGACGCGCAAGGTCGAGCACGTGATCCACATCGAGGACGGGCTGCCGAACGGCTCCGCGAAGAACGCCGTCGACGGCTACAAATGGCTCGTCGACCAGGGCTGCGTGATCGTCGCCGGCGCGTACTCGTCGGATAACGCGATCGCGGTCGCACCGGTCGCGAACGAGCTCAAGGTCCCGATCGTGTCGTGGTGCGGCACGGAGCGCTACTCGGGCGAGTACTGCTTCCGGCTCGGCAACGGCGACTGCGGCGGCGACGCGGCGCTGATGGCCGGATGGCTCAAGCGCAAGGGTCACAAGCGCATCGCGGTGCTGAACGAAGTGTCGCCGAACGGCGAGGAGTACTTCCGCTTCTTCCGTCAAGAATGCCGCCGGCTCGGCATCGGCGTCGGCGCCGTCGAGACCGTGCCGCAGCAGCCGAAGGACCTCGCCGAGAACCTGCTCAACCTGAAGCAGTCGAACTGCGACGCGCTCGCGTACATGGGCTACGGCATGCTGGTCGCGCAGGGCCTCATGCGTCCCGCGCTCGAGAAGATCGGCTGGGATCCGCCGCGCATCATGACGACGGCGTTCATGTTCTACCTGGTCGGCTTCGAGCACTTCGAGGGCTGGGTCGGCATCGACCAGCTCTGTCCCGACAATGCCCTGGTCGAGCCGTTCCGCGCGGAGTTCGCAAAGCGCCACGGGAGCAATCCGCCGATGTGGCCGAACGCGATCCCGGTGCTCGCGTACGACACCGCGCGCGTGCTGGTCGAGGCGCTGCACCGCGCGCCGATGCTGTCCGGTCCCGGCCTGAAGGACGGCCTCGAGCGCATCCGCTTCATGCCCTCGGCGACCGGCGGTCCGCGCACGCACATCGCGGCAGCACCCGGCGACCACAACATGTTCAAGGGCGACTGGCTGCTCTACGGTCGCGTGCGCGACGCGAAGCTCGAGTTCGAAGGTTTGTACGAGCCCGTCCCTGGAACGTTCTGACCCGAGACCATAGAGACCCGCCATGCCGAACCATCCGACCAACCCGGCGATCCGCCTCGTCGACGGCGCCTTCTACGGCGGCGCCGGCCCGCACGAGGCCCTCGAGTGGATGCGCGAGAACGCGCCGGTCTACTGGGACGAGGCAGGGGGCGTCTGGGGAATCACGCTGCACGAGGACGTCTTCGCGCTGTCGAAGGACAACGCGACGTTCCGCTCGAGCGGCGGCATCCGTCCGGACACGCCGGCGATGCCGTACATGATCGACATGGACGATCCCGACCACAAGAAGCGACGTTCGCTGGTGAGCAAGGGCTTCACGCCGCGCCAGGTCATGGACCGCGAGCGGCGCGCGCGCGAGGTCAGCATCGACCTGATCGAGCGCGCCAAGGTCAAGGGCCGATTCGACTTCGTCAAGGACGTCGCCGCGTGGCTGCCGCTGATCATGATCGGCGACATGCTGGGCGTCGATCCCGACGACTACCCGGTCCTGCTCGAGTGGTCGGAGACCATGCTCAACGCGACCGGGCAGATGGACACCGAGCGTGCGCTCGCCGCGGGCAAGGCCTTCGAGGACTACACGGCGTACCAGCGTCGCGTGATCGACGACCGGCGGCGCAATCCGGGCGAGGATCTGGTCAGCACCCTGGTGCACGCCGAGGTCGACGGCGAGCGCCTCACCGACGACGAGCTGATCATGGAGAGCCTGCTCATCCTGATCGGCGGCGACGAGACCACGCGCCACGTGCTGACCGGCGGCATGTACCAGCTGCTGCTCCACCCCGAGCAGCGCGCGGCGCTCACCGCCGACCCCGCGGCACTCCTGCCGACCGCGATCGAGGAGATGCTGCGCTGGGTGAGCCCGATCCAGAACATGGCGCGCACGGCGGCGCGCGACGTCGCGCTGCGCGGCGAGACCATCCGCGAGGGACAGAAGCTCATCCTGCTCTACCCGTCGGCGAACCGCGACGCGAAGGTCTTCGCCGACCCGTTCCGCTTCGACATCGCGCGCAAGCCGAACGATCACATCGCGTTCGGCCTCGGCGGACACTTCTGCCTGGGATCGAACCTCGCGCGCCTCGAGCTGCGCGTGTTCTTCGAAGAGGCGCTGCGGCGACTGCCCGACCTCGAGCTCGCGAGCAGCGACCCGCCGCCGCTCCGTCCGTCGAACTTCGTCAGCGGCATCGAGAGCCTGCCCGTCGTCTGCGGGTCCTGAACGACCGCGCACGCGCCTTAGGCGACGCCGCGTCGTCTCAAGAGCCCGTCCGCCCGGGACGATCTACGCGCAGGCGACGCCGGTACGTACCGGTCGCCGGAAGGGACGAGATCGATGGCGACCAGCACGGCGGTGATCCGCTCTCTCAGCCCGCGTCCGTACCGTGTCCACCTGCACGTCGACGGCACGACGCGGCCGTCGTCGCGCGGCGGGACGCTCGAGCGCGAGGACCCGGCCGACGCACGCGACGTCGTCACGGTCACCGACGAGGGCACCGTCGAGGAGATGCGCGAGGCGATCGCGGCCGCACGACGCGTCTTCGACGGCGACCCCGCCGTCTGGGTCGACGACCCCGCGCGGCGCCGCCGCGTGCTGCTCGGCGCCGCCGCACGGATCCGGGCCAACGCCGTCCCGCTCGCCGAGATGGTCAGCTTCGAGGTCGGCATGCCGATGCGCCAGGCGCACCCGCACGTCGCGGCCGCGGCCGACGTGTTCGAGTTCTACGCCGGCTACGTGGGCAAGGCCTACGGCGAGACCATGCAGCTCCCGAGCGGGTCCCTGGTCAGCCTGCTGCGCGAGCCGGTCGGCGTGGTGGGCATGATCGTACCATGGAATTTCCCCTTGACGCAGGCGGCGCGGAAGCTCGCGCCGGCGCTCGCGGTCGGCTGCACGGCGGTGGTCAAGCCGTCGCCCTACACCTGCGCCTCGACCTTCGAGCTGGTGCGCTACTTGACCGAGTCCGGGGCCCCGGCCGGCGTCGTGAACTTCGTTCCCGGCGCGGCACCCGAGATCGGCGGCGAGCTCGCCGCCCATCCGGACGTCGACAAGCTCTCGTTCACCGGCTCGACCCGCGTCGGCGTGATCGTCCAGCAGGCGGCAGCGGAAAGCATGAAGCGCGTCAGCCTCGAGCTCGGCGGCAAGAACCCGTTCCTGCTGTTCTCCGACGCCGATCTCGAGGCCGCGGCCAACGGCCTCGTCTACGGCATGTTCCGCAACTCCGGACAGGCCTGCGGTGCGACGACACGACTGCTGGTCCACGAGTCCATCCACGAGCCCTTCGTCGAGCGCGTCCTGGCGAAGGTGCGGACGCTTCACATCGGCTCGCCGCGCGACGCGTCGACCGCGCTCGGTCCGGTGGTCTCGGCAGCCCAGGAGAAGGTCATCCTGGGCTACCTCGAGCGTGCGCGTGCAGACGGGCTGCACATCCTGTGCGGCGGCGACAAGATCGATGGGCCGGACCACCGGCACGGCTACTTCATCGCGCCGACGATCGTCGACCAGGTGCCGCCCGATGCGGAGCTCGCGCAGCACGAGGTGTTCGGACCGGTCCTGTCGGTGCTGCCGTTCCGCGACGAGGACGAGGCGATCGGCATCGCCAACGGGACGTCGTACGGCCTCACCGCGGCGATCTGGACCGGCGATGCCGCCCGCGCGCTGCGCGTGTCGCGCCGGCTCCGTGCCGGCACCATCTGGCACAACGACACGTATCAGCAGAACGTGGAAGGAATCTGGGGCGGCTTCAAGAAGAGCGGCACCGGGCGCGAGCTCGGACCGCACGGCATCGCCGACATGACGGAGGTGAAGGAGCTCTACACCGACGGCACCGGCCTGGTCATGAAGCCGCACTACGCGCAGGTGCTCGACTAGGAAAACACCCCCGACAACGCCGCGGGCCGGGCGACACCCGCTGCATCCGCTCGCGGCGCATCGCGCGAACGCTCGACCGGCGAGCGTGGTCCGGCCGGGTCAGCGGATCGCGAACACCGCGTTGCAGCCGCGGTCGACCCAGATGCCGCGCCAGTCGACGCCCCAGTTGTTGCCCTGCACGCAGCGCTTGTCGCTGAGCTGACGCTGCACCCACACGCTGCGGCCCCACACCGGGACGTCGCAGTGCGCGTAGGAGTAGTCCTTCGAGGTACAGGTCACCGTCGCGACACGACCGCCGCCGCCGTGGTGTCCGCCAGCGCCGCCCCCCGGCTGGACCACGAACACGCCGCGACACCCGTCGCGCACCCACACGCCGCTGCCGTCGCCGTCGGCGCCCCACGTCTGGTACTGGCGGCACGGCGTCTTGCTGAGCTGCCGCTCGAGCCGCACGGTGCCGATCGCGAACGTGCGGCAGTACTCGTAGCGGTCGCCGCGCGAGCTGCACTCGACGCGCACGCCCGACGGGCGGCGCTCGGCTTGCGCGACGGGCGCGCCGACAAGCCCGGCGAGCGCGATGGCGAGGGCGAGGATCGAACGCGTGCGCATGCGATGACGGACCTCCTGCCCGACATCCGACCACGGAACCTCGCGACGCGGAAGAGTCGCGTCCTTCCACGACGCGAGCCGAGCCGCAGCTCCGCTCCGTACGATCGCACGCGACCGAGCCGGACCATCCGCACGACGACACGGGGGGACGGGCTGCATTTCCGACGTGCCGGACGAGTTGCGTCGGGATCGAGCTGCAGGCAGCAGAGAGTGGGCTCATCGCGAGGGGGAGAAACGTGGACATCGGCTTCGTCGGGCTGGGCAACATGGGACGCGGCATGGCGCGCTCGCTCTTGAGCGCGGGGCACCGCGTGGTGGTGTGGAATCGCAGCGAGGCGCCGGCCGCCGAGCTGGTGCGCGACGGTGCGACGCGAGCCGCGACCCCCGCCGACGCCGCAGCGTCGGGGCTCGTGCTCAGCGTCCTGGCGGACGACGCCGCGGTCGAAGGCGTCACGCTCGGCGCCGACGGCGTCCTCGCCGGACTGCCGTCGGGCGGCGTGCACGTGTCGATGAGCACGATCAGCGTCGCGCTGGCCGAGCGCCTGACGCGCGCGCACGGAGACGCCGGCCAGAGCCTGGTCGCCGCACCCGTCTTCGGGCGCCCCGACGCCGCCGCGAGCGCCCAGCTCGTGGTCGTCGCGGCCGGCCCCGCGCGGGCGCTCGAGCGCGCACGCGCCGCCCTGGAGGTGGTGTCGCGCAAGCTCGTCGTGCTCGGCGACGAGCCGGCGCAGGCGAACGCCGTCAAGCTCGCCGGCAACTACCTGGTCGCCTGCGCGATCGAGGCGCTCGCGGAATCGAGCGCGTTTCTCGCGAAGAGCGGCGTGGCGCCGGCGACGTTCATCGAGCTCATGACGAGCACGCTGTTCGCCTCCCCGGTCTATCAGTCCTACGGCGCGATCCTCACCGAGCGGCGCTTCTCGCCGGCCGGCTTCAAGCTGCCGCTCGGGCTGAAGGACGTCCGCCTGGTGCTGCAAGCGGCCGAGCGTGTCGCGGCACCGCTGCCCTTCGCGAGCGTGCTGCGCGATCAGCTCCTGTCGGCGATCGCGCGCGGCCATGGCGATCTCGACTGGTCGGCCATCGCGCTCGTCGCCGAGGAGAACGCGGGCGTACCGCCCCGCGATCCGGCCCGCAGCCGCTGACGTCGCCCAGCCACGGGCGATCGGCGGACGTCGCCTCGCGAGCCGCAGCCCGGCGATCCCGGCGTCGGCATCGGCGACGCGATCGGACCGGCGGTCGAGCACTCCTCCGATGGAGGCCTTGGGAAATCGATTGACCACGGCCCCGCGTCGGGACTAGCTGGCGCACGATGAGCATGCGCCATGCCGGTGTCGTCCTCCTCGCGGCCTGCCTCGCGCTCGCCGCGGCATCCGCGGCGCACGCCGCGCCCGCTTGCCCGGCCGGCGAGATCTCGCTGGACGCGAGCCTGCTGCGCATCCGTCCCGGCAGCGGCAACGGCTCCGCCGGCCTTCAGGGCGCGCGCCTCCACCTGCCGTCGGGCGTGACGCTCGCGCCCGCGACCGACGCCGTCGCGATCGCGCTCGAAGCGGACCATCAAACCCTGGTCGACACGCAGCTGCCGCCGGGCGCGCTGCGCGCGCTGCGCGGCGGCGACCTGCTGGCCTACGACGAGAAGGTCGGCCGTCCCGGCTTCGGCAGGTCGTCACGCATCAAGCTGCGTCGCGGGGGCTCGGGCTTCGACGTGACGCTGCGCCTGCAGAACACCGACATCCCCGCGTCCGGGACTCCCGCGCACGCGAAGGTCCTGGTCAAGCTCGGCGACGATTGCTTCTCGACCGTCCTCGCCTGCGGTGCCGCGACCGGCGGCAGCCTGCGCTGCACGCCGGAGCGCAGTGCGCGCCTGCGCGGCCGCGTCACCGCCGCCGGGATGCCGCTCGCCGCGGTCATGATCACGGCCTTCGACGACAGCCGCCTCGAGAGCGTGTCGGTGTTCACCCAGGACGACGGCCGCTACGTGTTCCCGCCGCTCCGTCCCGGCACGTGGCGCGTGCGCGCGCGCCGCATCGGCTGGGAGGACGTCGTGCGCAGCGACGTCACGCTCGTCAAGCATCGCGTCGCCAGCGAGAGCTTCGCGATGACCATCGCCGCGAACACCAACGCGCTGCAGCCGGCGACCGCCTTCCTCGCGCGCATTCTGGCGCACTTCCCCGACGCGACCACGCGCGGCGACTTCACGCTGTCGTGCGGCAACTGCCACCAGATCGGCGGCCCGCGCTTCGTCGCACCGAAGATCCAGGACGAGTGGGAGGAGGACGTCGGGCGCATGCTGACGTTCCTGCCGCCGTACCACGCGGAGACGCGGCCGCTGGTCCTGCCGGCGATCCTCGATGCGGTCGGTCCGAGCGCGAACATTCCCCAGCTGCCCCTGCCCGCGCCGGCGAGCGGCGACGCGCTGCGCTCGGTGGTCTACGAGTACGGCCTCGGCGACGCGACCAGCCGTCCCGGCTGCCACGACCTCGAGCTCGGCACCGACGGCATCCTCTACGCCGACTCGGGCATCCGCTGGATCGACCCGCGCACCGGCGAGCGCGGCACGTTCCCGATGATCAGCAGCGGCCACTCGATCGAGCGCGCACCCGACGGCACGATGTGGATCACCCAGACCGACACCGACACGCTCACCCACCTCGACCCGAAGACCGGACAGTTCACGTACTACCCGCTGCCGAAGATCGGCGACGACCAGGGCTCGTACCCGCACACGCTGCGCTTCGCCCCCGACGGCAAGATCTGGTTCACCGTCACCAAGTCGAACCACCTCGCGCGCTTCGACCCGGCGACCGGCCAGTTCACGTACTGGCGGCTGCCGAGCGCCGATCCCGCCGAGACCGGCCTCTCGATTCCCGTCCCCTACGGCTGCGACGTCGCACCCGACGGCACGATCTGGTGGACGCAGCTCTTCGGTCAGCGCGTCGGACGCTTCGATCCCGTCACCGAGACCATGACCGCATGGCGGCCGCCGTTCTACGGGCCGCGCCGCGGCCACGTCGACCAGGACGGCATCGTGTGGGTGCCGGGCTACGGGACCGGTGTCCTCGGCCGCTTCGATCCGACCATCGAGCGCTGGAAGCAGTACGCTCTTCCGACCGGCGTGCCCGGCACCTTCGGCACCTCCGAGCTGCCCTACGCGCTCAACGCCAATCGCAAGAACGGCGAGGTCTGGGTCACCGGCTCGAACTCGGACACGCTGCTGCGCTTCCGCCCGGAGCGCGAGGAGTTCACCGTCTTCCCGATGCCGACACGCGGCAGCTTCACGCGCGAGATCGAGTTCGATCCGGACGACAACGCGTGGACCTGCACGTCGAACGAGCCCGAGGTCGGCGGCACGCGCGGCCGCGGCAAGTTCGTCAAGATCGAGCTGCCGCCGCGCGACGCCGTCTGCGGCAACGGCCGGGTCGAGCTGGGCGAGGAATGCGACGACGGCAACGCCGACGACTGCGACGCCTGCTCGAACCGCTGCCGCATGGTCACCGGCTGCGGCGACGGCGTCATGTGCGCCGCCGAGGAATGCGACGACGGCAACACCACGGACTGCGACGGCTGCTCGCGCGACTGCGCACGCGAGGCGGGCCTGCGCTGCGGCGACGGTGCGGTCAATGCCGCGTGCGGCGAGATCTGCGATCCGCCCGCGCCGGGAACGTGCGGTGCCGATTGCGGTCGCGTCCCGCGCTGTGGCGACGGCATCGTCGATCCCGGCGAGCAGTGCGACGACGGCAACGCGGACGACTGCGACACCTGCACCACGGCGTGCCGCGACGTCACGGGCTGCGGCGACGGGGCCCTCTGCGGCGACGAGGCCTGCGATGACGGCAACGTCGATGCCTGCGACGGGTGCTCCGCGACCTGCACCACCGAGACCGGCGAGGTGTGCGGCGACGGCGTGGTGAACGCGAGCTGCGGCGAGGAATGCGATCCGCCGGGCTCCGGGGATCCGCCGTGCAACTTCCTGTGCACCCTCGGCGCACCGCCCGCGCTTGGCACGCGGCACCTGAGCTTCGGCGGCTCGTCGTACTCGTCGGCGCTCGGGACGTCGGTCGCGATCGCGAGCCTGATCGGCTCGATGGACATCGTCGGCGGCACGCCCGACGCGAGCGGCGTCGCGCCACTGACCGTCGCGGGGCCGCTGTACTACCGCGGGCCGATCCTCGGTGGCGCGTTCGGGAACCTCTGCATCCGCGTCTCGTCGTGCAGCGGCACGATCGATTGCGACGGCGGCACGGCCGTCGACGTCGACGTCGTGCAGGACAGCGCCGGGCCGGGCAAGCAGGGCAACCCGCCGGTCACCACCACGGGGCTCGGCGCCGACGGCGGCCCGGGCGCGATCACGCTCACGTGCCAGCAGAGCGTGGTTCAGACCGGCCCGTCGAGCACCGACTGCGCGGCGATCGCCTATCCGGCGGATCAGCTCGCCGTATACACGACGGGCGTCACGAGCGCGCACTACCAGAACGCGTCACCACGCATCGGCAACGCGGCGATCTCGGTGCAGGGCGAGGCCTTCTCGTGCGCCGCCTGGTCGCTCGAGGACGGCATCGGGCAGCTCGCGACGACGTTCCTGTTCGAGGAGGATCCGCAGGCGGGCGACACCGCGAACGCGAACGTGCTCGACGACTGACGTCCGCATCGGCTTCGCCGACCACGAAGGGATGAAGACGCGCCGAGCGTCTTCATCTGACGCCCGCACGCATCGGTTTCGTCGACCACGAGGCGATGCAGACGCGCCGTGCGGCGCTGCCTGCATCGCCGTCCGCACCGGCTTCGCGGCGACGAGCGGCGTTCGGCGCGGCGGATTCGTCCGACACCATCGACCGCGTCGCCGCGCACCATGCCGACGACGCGGACTGTTCGGCGGAGCAGACACCATCCGCGTGAGCGCACAGCGATTCGCTCGCCGAACGCGGCGCACGCCGGGGCGGCGCACGCGCACGTGAGTGCCGGCGTCGCACCGCGGCGTGCGATGCTCGACGCGGCGCACGCGCCTTCTGGCTCTCGTCGATCGATGCAGTGCAGCCATCGACGCTGCGTGGGCACGCGATCGCATCGCCGCAGATGCTTGCACGAGGACGCGGATCGATTCGTCGCCGCGGCGCACGTGCGACATCCCGCAGGACGAGCTGCGGACGGCCGCACACGCGACGCGCCCGACGCGCACGCACCGCACCGGCCGAGCCATCGGACCGCGCATCGCGCGTGCCGGCATTGGCGACGCGCTTGCTCGTGACATGCGCGCGATCCCGAGTGTCCGCTGCACAGGACACGACAGCCAACCGCTGGCCATTACACGCGCTGACCGGATGATCAGAACGCAGAAAAAGTGCAAGGGTCGTTCGTCATTTTCTTTACGGCCGTCACCGAATGGGTCACAGTGCGCGCGCGATGCAGCTCCAGGTCGCCACCGGGAACCCGCGCGCCGTCGCGATGAGCGCCATCAGCCGGCCCCACACGAGCGGTCCACGCGCGTGTGCCGGAAGGTGGCGCGAGATCGCGTAGGAATCCACGCAGGCCCTCGTCGAGCCGCCACCGCTCCCCATCGTCGCGGCAATCTGCTCCGCGAAGGAGCCCTCCAGCTCCACCCCGAGGTCTTCCATTGAGCACCACGAGCAACACCCGAAGAAAAGCCACCTATCCCGCCGCCCGCCGCATCGCGCGCCTGATGCACGAGCTTCCCGCGCATCCGCACGGTTGGAGCTTCGACGCGATCCAGCGGCAGCTGTCGATCGGCGAGCGCACGCTCTTGCGCTACGTCGAAGCGTGCAAGAGCGAGCTGGTCGACGCGCGCGGCGAGCCGCTGCTCGAGGTCGTGCAGCGCGGCACGCGACGCATGCTGCGACTGAAGGACGGCGCCGGCGACGGGGCGCCGCTGTCCGCGGTGTCGACGTTCTTCACCCTCGCGATGGTGCGCTTCCTCGAGGGCACCGTCCTGAAGGAGAGCGTCGACACGCTGTGGGACAAGATGCTCGAGGGTCTGCCGCCGTCCGCACGCCCGCGGCTCTCGAACCTCGACCGGAAGTTCCGCTCGATCGCCTTCGTCGCGAACGACGACGCCGAGCATCGCGAGATCATCGACCAGGTCATCCAGGCCGTCGTCGGCGAGTACCGCTTGAGCGTCGACTACCTGCCCGGCGACGCCGACGCGACGGTCTACGACTTCGAGCCCTACACGCTGCTCTCGCACCGGGGCAGCCTGTGGCTCGTGGGCCGCACCCACCTGAGCGATCGCATCCTCTGGCTCGCCGTCGACCGCATCCGCGGCGTCAAGCCGACGCCCGGCGATGGACCGCACGGACGCGCGCGGTTCACCTACCCGCGCGACTTCCACCCCGAGCAGTACACCGACGGGATGTTCGGCGAGGTCGACGGGCCGGAGATCGACGTCGAGCTCGCGATCGAGAATCCGCAGACCGAAGCGTACCTGCGCAAGCGCATGATTCACCCCACGCAGCGCTTCATGCCGGGCAGCGACGGCCGTACGCACCTGCTGCTGTCGGTCCGCGGCACGGCGGAGCTCACCAACTGGATCATGAGCTTGACGCCGTGGATCGAGGTCATCCGTCCGTCGGAGCTGCGGCTCGAGGTCGCGCGCCGGCTCGAGGCCGCGGCGGCGAGCTACACCTGCCGGCACGAGGCGATCGCCACGCGCGGATGAGCGACCCATCGGCCCGCGGGGGCGTGCCGACCTCGAGCACACCCATCCTGCACTGCTGTGAGACCTGGCATGCGCTCGCGCGCGAGGGACGAATCCTCGACAACCGTCCCGAGCAGAACGAGACCTGGACCGCCATCGAGTGGATGCAGAACGAGTTGCTGCGCCCTCTCGAGGAGGAGTTCGGCGTCGTGCTGCTGAGCTACGGCTTCGCGGGGAGCGAGCTGGTCGCGGCGGTGCGGTCGCGCGCGGCCACGGCGCGGCGACCCCCGGGCATCGCGCCGGAGCTGGATCAGCACGCGGGCTACGAGCTCGACGCGCACGGCGCGCGCATCTGCGAGCGCGACGGGATCGCGGTCGACCTGCACGTGCCCGGGCGACCGACCGGCACGATCCGCGACTGGATCGCCTCGCGCCTGCCCTTCGACCGGCTGTACTTCTACGCCGACGATCGCCCCCTGCATCTGAGCTGGGCACCCGAGCCCATCGGCCAGGTGGTCGAGATGCGCGTCCAGGCCGGCGGCGCTGCGACGCCGCGCGTGGTGGTGCGCGGACGCGGCGCGTAGCGCCGCCCGCGTCGCCCTACGGAGCGGCTTCCCGCGCCGCGATCGCGAGCGTACGGAAGTCGAGATTTCCGGCGTCGTCCGGATGCGCACGGCCGATCGCAGCCGCCGCACGCCGCAGGCGCTCCCCGGTCAGCTGCGCGATCGTGCGCGGCAAGCCGTGCACATCGCAGAACGCGACTGCGGCCGCCTGCGCCTTGCTCGCCGGGTCGAGCGGCTCCGGGCTCTGCACCAGCACGAAACGGCGCCGCCCCCCGTCCGCGGCGTTGAGCGCCATGACCGCGTGTCCGGTGGTTCCCGATCCGGCGAAGAAGTCGAGCACCAGGGCCTCTCGATCGCCCACGATCTGGCACAGCTTGACGATCAGCGAGGTCGGCTTCGGGAAGCTGAACACGTCGGCGCCGAACAGCCCGGCGATCTCGGCGTTGCCGTCCTCGTTGGTTCCGACGTCGTACGTGCCGCGCGTCAAGAGCGTACGCACGAGCTTGGCGCGCTCGCCGTCGTTGATGAAGTACGGCTTGAATCGCCGCCCCCTGAGCTCGATGCGCTGCTGCGCCGCGAGGAGGCGATCCACGGACGCCTGCGCATACCGCCACTCTCCCTCGAGACGGAAGTCGTTCACGACGACCCCGTCGCGCACCGTCACGTCGTCGAGCAGCACGACGTGCGTGCGGCGGTCGTCGTAGCGACCTGCAGCATACCCGCCGTCGGGCAACGTCGTCCGAACGCGTCCGCCGGGAAAGCGCAGCACCGTACGCCGGTTGCCGGTGTTGTAGAACGGGTACGGCTTGTCGCGCTCGACGACGTCCTCGGGCGCGACCAGCGCGACCGGCTGCTCGCGCCGGAAGCAGACCACGTACTCGGCGACGGAGCGCACCTGGCGGTCGAGGTTGCTCGCCTTGCGCTTCTTCTCCCAGACGAAGGTCGCGACGTGATTCTCCTCGCCGAAGATCTCCCGGCACAGCGCGAGCAGATTCGGCAGCTCGCCGTCGTCGATGCTCACGAACAGCACGCCGTCGCGGCGCAGCAGGTCGCGCGCGAGCCACAGACGCGGGTACATCATGTCGAGCCAGGGGGCGTGCAGCCGGCTCCCGTCCGCGGCGTCGCCGCACCCGGAGCGCCGCGTGCCGGCCGGCGCACGCGGGCCGCGGAAGTCGTCCTCGTACACCAGCTCGCGGCCGGTGTTGTAGGGCGGGTCGAGGTAGATGATCTTGACGCGGCCGCCGAGGCGCACACGCAATAGCTTGAGCGCGTCCAGGTTCTCCCCTTCGATCAGCAGGTTCTCCGAGCCGTCCGCGACGACGGCGTCGGCGGGCGCGTCCCCCGTCGCGCGAGAGGGCCGCTCGGACACGGCGCGCAGCGTGCCCGCGGGCGGCTGCAGT
>JAIEPK010000323.1 GCA_019749875.1 Candidatus Binatia bacterium
CGAGCGCCGCGGGCCGATAGGCGCACGACGGCTCCGCCGCGAGCATGTCGCCGCCGGTCGCGAAGGCGCGCGCGCGCGATCCGCCGCAGACGCGCCGGAACTCGCACACGCCGCACTTGCCGCCGAGGCGCTCGGGATCGCGCAGCGCGGTGAACACGGGATGCCGCCGGTACACGTCGGCGAGCGCGTCGGTGCGCACCGATCCGCAGGGGATGGGCAGGAAGCCGCTCGGCGAGATGTCGCCGCGGTGCGAGACGAAGAGCACGCCCTGTCCGTCGTTGACGCCGCGCGGCGCACGGCCGATGGCGTCGCCGATGCCGACCACGTCGCGACGCTTGACGCCCCGTTGCAGCAGCACGCGCCGGAAGTGCGGTGCCGCCGTCGTCTTGACGTCGAACGGCGCCGTCGCGGCGATCGTCGCGAGCCGCTGCAGCACGCTCTCCGCGACGTCCGGCTCGAGCACCCGCAGGCGCTCGCCGCGGCCGGTCGGGACGAGGAAGAAGACGCTCCACAGCAGGATGTCGAGGCCCGCGAGCATGGCGGCGATCGCTTCGAGATCGGCGACGTTGCGCTCGGTGACCGTGGTGTTCACCTGCGTCGTGAGCCCGAGCGTGCGTGCATCGCGCAGGATCTCGAGCGTGCGCGCGTGGCTGCCTCGGACGCCGCGGAAGCCGTCGTGCGAGGCGGGCGACAGGCCGTCGAGGCTCACGGCGAGGCGTGCGAGGCCGGCATCGGCGAGCCGCTGCAGCAGGCCGCGCGTCACCAGTGGCGTCGCGCTCGGCGTCAGCGCCACGTGCAGCCCGATGCGGCTGCCGTGCCGCACCAGCTCGATCAGGTCCGGGCGCTTGGCGGGGTCGCCGCCGGTCAGGACCACCGTCGGGCAGCCCAGCGCGCGGATCTGATCGAGGAGCCGTGTTCCCTCCGCGAACGTCAGCTCGCGCGCATCGCGCGACGCCTGCGCGTCGGCGCGGCAGTGCTGGCAGACCAGATCACAGGCGCGCGTCGTCTCCCAGAAAACGATGAACGGCGCCTCGTCGAGGCGGGAAGAGGGGCGCGGCGAGGCCATGCGCGCGTGGCGGCTGCATCCGCCATGCCATGGGAGCCTGCGCCCGCACCGCCGCTCCGGCAGGGCCTTGCGGTCCGATGGCGCGCGACCGGTGGCAGCGCTGGGAACGCGCTGGGCGCGGTTTGCCAGCGCTGGGAAGGCCGCCTCGCACGACGTCCGTCGTGTGCCTGTCGAGCGCCCCGACGGGGAGCGCTACGGCCGGCCGCCGTCGACGCGCAAGATCGCGCCCGTGGTGAAGCTCGACGCCGCCGAAGCGAAATACAGCGCCGCGCCGACGATCTCGTCCGGGTTGCCGGCGCGGCGCAGCGCCGAGGTCGCCTCCATCCACTGGATCATCTTCGGGTCCCAGGCCTTCGCGATGTCGGTGAGGAACGGCCCCGCCATGATGCAGTTCACGCGGACCTTCGGTCCGAACGCCTGCGCGAAAGCCTCGGTGAGCGCGTTCAGACCGGCCTTCGCCGCGGCGTAGGGCGTCTCCGTCGGCGTCGGACGGATCGCGGCGATGCTGCTCACGTTGATGATCGAGCCGCCGTCGCCCGCCGCCATGCGCGTACCGACGTTCGCCATCAGCCGGAACGGCCCTTTGAGATTGACGTCGATCACCTTGTCCCAGAGCGCCTCGCTCACGTCGGCGAGGGACGGGTAGAGCGGCGACATGCCGGCGTTGTTGACCAGCACGTCGACGCGACCGAAGTGCCCGTAGGCCGCGTCGACCAGGCCGTCGAGCGCCGCCCAGTCGCCGACGTGGCAGGCGTGCGCGAGCGCGCGCCTGCCGAGCGCCTCGATCTCGAGCGCGGTGCGCGCGCACGCGTCGGCCTTGCGGCTCGCGATCACCACGTCGGCGCCGGCGCGTGCGAAGGCGAGCGCCATCTCGTGGCCGAGCCCGCGGCTGCCGCCGGTGATGAGCGCGACCTTGCCGCTCAGGTCGAAGAGCTTCGCTGCGTCGTTCATGTCGTCCTCCGTGTCCGTGCCGGCTCAGAGTCTGTGAATCAATCCCCTCCCGTCGCCGGAGGGCCGATGCATCCCCGCCTGCTGCGTTGCTCCTCCTCGGCATAGCCTACGACTATGACTCGTCGTCGCGCCTTGCAGGCGGGGCGCCTCGACCCTCCGGCTCGGTCCGGGGATTGATTCACAAACTCTCAGTCGGCGGCCTTGGTGAGATCGACAACCGAGACGCGCGACGTCGAGTGGGTGACGTAGGCGTGCCGTCCGTCCGGCATCACCGCGATCGCGCGTGGCGTGGCGCCGACGCTCAGCGTCGCGAGCACCGTGTCGCTCCGTGCGTCGAGCACCGACAGCGTGCCCGACTGGAAGTTGGTGACGTAAACGTGCTGGCCGTCGGGGCTGGTCGCGACGCCGAGCGGCTCGGCGCCGACCTTGACGTTGGTGAGGATGCTGCCGGCGGCGGTGTCGGCGACCGCGACGCTCGCCGCGAGCCCATTGGTGACGTAGACGCGCGCGCCGTCGGGCGAGAGCGCGACGTCGCCCGGTACGGTCGGCAGCACCAGCTGCAGGGCCTTCCCCGGATTCGCCGGATCGATCGCGTGCAGCGCACCGTCGGAGCACAGGCCGCGGCAGCCCGCGACCCAGACCAGCCGTCCGTCCTTGCCGGCGACGAGATTGCCCGGGTGGAAGTCGAGCGCGCGCTGCTGCTTGACGCCGGTCGCGGTGTCGATCGCGTAGAGCAGGTCGAAGCCGGCGCCGTCGGGCTGGCTGAGCGTCGTGTACACCGTGCCGCCGTCCGGGCTGACCGCGACACCCGGCCGCAACACGGGACGGCGCGGCTCGCCGAGCTCGACGCGCTTGACGACGGCATTGGTCACCAGATCGATGAACCACACCTCGCGCTGCATCAGGTCGACCGCGTAGCCGCGCTGGCCGTCGGCGGAGAGCGCGATCGCGTACGGCATGTCGCCGAGCTCGATGCTCGCCGCGACCTTGTTGGTCGCGGTGTCGATCACCACGACCTTCGACCCGGCCGCGACGTAGGCGCGCGTCCCGTCCGGCGTGATCGCGATCCCGGTGCCGAAGTCGGTCAGCGGAACCGTCGCGATCACGGCGTTGGGGCCGGTGGACAGCTTGACGTGCGCGGGCGTGCAGGCCGCCGCGACGAGTGAGGCGAGCAGCACGATCCTGCCCGCGAGCGAAGCTCGATCCCGTGTCGTTCCCAAGTCACCCTCCTGCTGCTCCGCGGCTCGCCGGCGGCACGGCTGCCGTTCGCGGGAGTTTCCCGCGAACGGCGATCATGCCATGAACGGCGCTCGAACCCACGGAGTCGCGCATGCCCTACACCACGTCGAACGACGGCGCCCGCATCCACTACGAGGTGCACGGCGCGGGCGATCCGGTGCTCATGATCATGGGCCTCGGCTCGAACGCCCACGGCTGGGCACGCGCGCTGCCGTGGGTGTCGGACCGGCATCGGGCGATCGTGTTCGATAATCGCGGCGTCGGGCGCTCGGATGTCCCGGACGGCGCCTACTCGATCGAGCAGATGGCGGACGACGCTGCGGCGGTCCTCGACGCGTGCGGGCACGCGACCGCGCACGTGATGGGCGCGTCGCTCGGCGGCATGATCGCGCAGCGCTTCGCGCTCGCACATGCCGCACGCGTGCGCTCGCTGGTGCTGCTCTGCACCACGCCCGGTGGAGCGCCGGCGGTGCCGGCAACCGACGACGTGCTGCGCGCGCTGGTCGAGGGCGGCGGCGATCCGGCGACGGCGTACCGTCGCAACGCGTGGTTCCTCTACGGGGCCGATACCCGCGAGCACCACCCCGAGCGCATCGAGGCCGACCTCGTCGAGCGGAGCCGCATTCCGACCACGCCGAAGGGCTACTTCGGCCAGCTCCAGGCGGCGTCGCGGCACGACGTCTGGGACGGGCTGCCCACGATCGGCGTGCCGGTGCTGGTGGTGCACGGCGACGCCGACCTGCTCGTGCCGACCGAGAACGGCCGGCGCATCGCGTCGCGCATCCCGGCTGCGGAGCTGGTGCTGCTTCCCGGCGCCGGGCACATGCTCCAGGCGGACGCGGGCGATGCGGTGCGGGACGCCGTGCTCGGGTTCCTCGAGCGCACCGGTCGTTGACACGTCACGAAGCGGCGACGCCGATGGGTCGCCGCTTCGTGTCCGGCGGAGCCGGCGCGAACCTCAGTCGTCGAGTGCGACGCAGGTGAGCGACCACTTCGTGGTGTGGTTGCCCGCGACGCCGAACGAAGACCAGTAGGTGCTGTCGGCCGACGTGGTGACCGGCTTCTTGTCGCCGGGAACCTTGAGGTCCGTGCTGAAATCGGCCGACTCGATCGCACTGACATCGGCGTAGTAGATGAACTTGACGTTGGTGCTCTTGCCGTCCGCATCGAGCGTCGCGATCGCGTCGATGAACTTGAAGCGGATCGCATTCGAGAGGTCCTCCGAGAAGGGCACGCCCGGCGCGACGGTGAAGTCCCGAGTGTACGAGTTCCGGAGCGTGTTGTTGAGCAGGTACTGGACGTTCGCCGAGCAGGAGATCGTCCGCGGCCCGCCGGCATGCGCCGAGGTCGGAGCGACGAACGCCGCGGCTGCGAGAACCCCGAGAATGAAACGCTTCGTCCTGGTCATGTCGATCTCCCTCCGTCGTGTCTGTTTAGTTTGACGATGCCGTCCCCACCGGGTCCGCTCCGTCGCCGGCGGCGGCACGGTCGCCGCACGGACGCGGGCACCGACTCCAAGATCCGCACCAGCCTCGCGCCGATCACGGAGGTCGCGGGATTTCGCTGTGTGCGCGGGAGCTTGCGAGCCGCCGAGGACGTGCGTGGGGGGCGTCGTCGGCGTCGCGACCACCGCGACGCCGCGGGATCTCACCGGCGCATGCGCGATCCGACGCACGGCTGTCACGCGAAGCTGCGCTCGAGGCCGCGAAGTTCGTTGTCGTGTGCCGGCGGCGCGGCTATGGTCAAACCCGCAATCGCTCCGGGGCACGCGCAAGGCGTCATCGCGCCGCGCCGGACGGTCATGCATGCCGCCATGCTGATCGCTCGCCTCGACGCCGCTGGACGCTACGTCTTCGTCAATCCCGCCTACGCCGAGCGCTACGGGACGGCCCCGAGCGCGATGCTCGGACGCACGGTGCGCGAGGTGGTCGGCGAGACGCTGTACGCGTCGGTTGGACCGCGGATCGCGGCAATGCTGAGCGGCGAGCGCGTCGAGTTCGAGGAGCGCATCGCGTTCCCGGTCGGCGAGCCGGTGACGGTGCGGGGCCTGTACGAGCCGGAGCGCGACGCGGCCGGCCGCGTGACTGGCGGCGTGGCGGTGCTGGTCAATCTCGCCGTACAGGTACAGGCCATCGAGGCGCGGCGCGACACCGAGCTCACGCTGCGCGCGTTCTTCGACAGCGCGCCGGTCTGCATGGGCATCATCGAGCTGCTCGACGACGGCGACATCCTGCACGTCGACGACAACCCCGAGAGCTGCCGCTTCTTCGGCGTACCTCCCGGCGGCACGCGCGGTCGCCGCGCGTCGGAGCTCGACGTCGGCGCGGAGACCATCACCGCCTGGCGGCGGCGCTACCTCGAGAGCGCGGCCCGGCAGGCTCCGGTGACCTTCGAGCACCGCTTCGAGGCCCCAGCTGGTCCGCGCTGGCTCGCGGTCACGGTCGCACTGGTGCCGCACGCGGCGCCGGACGGCGAGGTCGACATCCCGCCGGTCGGGCCGCGACGCTACTGCTACGTCGCCGACGACATGACGCCCCGCATGCTCGTGCAGCAGGAGCTCGCCGAGCGCGAGGAGCAGCTGCGCACGCTCGCCGACAACATGTCGCAGTTCGCGTGGACGGCCGACCCCGACGGCAGCATCTTCTGGTACAACCGCCGCTGGTTCGAGTACACCGGCACCACTCTCGACCAGATGCGCGGCTGGGGCTGGCGCGCGGTGCATCACCCCGAGCACGTCGAGCGGGTGGTCGACAAGATCAGCCGCTGCTTCGCGACCGGCGAGCCGTGGGAGGACACGTTTCCGCTGCGCGCCGCCGACGGCAGCTACCGCTGGTTCCTGTCGCGCGCGATCCCGATCCGCGACGCCGCAGGTCGCGTCGTGCGCTGGTTCGGCACCAACACCGACGTCACCGCGCAGCTCGCGGCGGAGGACGCGCTGCGCGAGGCCGACCGTCGCAAGGACGAGTTCCTCGCGACCCTCGCGCACGAGCTGCGCAACCCGCTGAGTCCCATCCGCAACGCGGTGCAGGTGATGCGCATGAAGAGCATCGCCGATCCCGATGCGGCATGGGCGCGCGACGTCATCCATCGTCAAGTCGCGCACCTCGGGCGTCTGGTGGACGACCTGCTCGACGTCTCGCGCATCGGCACCGGACGTCTCGACCTGCATCGCCGTCGCGCCGACCTCGCGACGATCCTGCAGACCGCCGTCGAATCGGCGCGTCCGCTGCTCGACGAGCGCGGCCACCTGCTCGAGGTCGCGTTGCCGGACGAGCCGCTGGAGGTCGACGCCGACGACGTGCGCCTCGCGCAGGTGTTCACCAACCTGCTGAACAACAGCGGCAAGTACACCGAGCCGGGCGGCCGCTTGCTGGTCTCGGTAACGCGTCGTGGCGACGAGGCCGAGGTGATCGTGCGCGACGACGGCATCGGCATCGCGCCTGAGGCGCTGCCGCGCGTGTTCGACATGTTCATGCAGGTGGACCGTCCGATCGAGCGCCGTGCGGGCGGCCTCGGCATCGGGCTCACGCTGGTACGCCAGCTGGTCGAGCTGCACGGTGGAATCGTGTCGGCGCACAGCGAGGGGCTGGGTCGCGGAACGGAGATACGCGTGCGCCTGCCGCTCGCGGCGTCCGGCGGCGTCGCCGCGGCGCCCGCGGCACCGGCCGTCGCTCCACCGAGCGGAGCGCTGCGCATCCTCGTCGCCGACGACAACCGCGACAACGTCGAGACGCTCGCATTGATGCTCGAGCTGCAGGGGCACCGGGTGGCGACCGCGCACGACGGCGTCGAGGCGCTGGCGGCCGCGGAGCGCGAGCGCCCGCACGTCGCGTTCCTCGATCTCGGCATGCCGGAGCTGAACGGCTACGACGTCTGCCGCGCGGTGCGCGCGCTGCCGTTCGGCGCGGAGGTCTGCGTCGTTGCCCTGACCGGATGGGGTCAAGAGGACGATCGGCGCCGCACGCGTGACGCGGGGTTCGACCATCACCTGGTGAAGCCCGTCGAGTTCGCCGAGATCGAGAGCCTGCTCGCCGTGTGCGTGCGCGCGTCCTGATCGACGTCAGAGCCGCGACGCATGCCGGCGGCGGCGCGGCAGCGACGCTGCTGGCGCCCATCGATCCTTCTTCTTCGTCGCGTCGCTGACGCACGTCGTGCGCGGCCACGGCGCGCTCGCGAATACTTGACGCGCGTTCGGCGAGGTCGTGTGCGTGATGCGTGCAGGGCAGGTGCCTCTTCCATCGCCACCGTCCGCACCGTTCTCGCACGGTCGACCCGCGCGGGTGCTGAGAAGGCGCATGGCACCTGCATTGCGTGCGGCGCCCACGATCCGAACCGACACCCTGGAGGCACCATGACCCCATCGCAGCTCCGCATCAGACATTCGATTGACGACCATCGCCCGCGCGGGTGGGCGCGCGTCGCGCTCGGGCTGCTCGTGCTGCTCGTCGCGACACGTGCGCGTCCCGCATTCGCCTTCACCTACGTCGCGGACGCGAACGGTACGTACTGGGGCATCCAGGACGACGCGTCGCCCTTCGTCGACACCGGCAGCGTGCGCGCGACGCAGATCGGCGCCGGTCAGAACCCGGCCTTCAGCACGTCCATCAACGGCTTCGGCGGCATCAAGGTCCTGGTCGAGGCCGAGCCGGCGCCGCGCTTCAACGGCGAGATGATGCGCGGCTACGGTCTGCTCTTCGACGGCACGAGCCGCTTCTCGACCACGGAGTCGGTCGCGCTCGGCGGCGTCGCGATGTCGCGCGGCGTCTACGTGAACACGGCCGGCAACTGGACGCGCTGGCTGGACACCTTCACCAACACCACCGACGAGCCGATCACCGTCAAGGTCGCGTTCGGCGGACAGTCGGGCATCGGCGCGTCGGGGGCGAACTCGAGCGCGATCGTGACCACGTCGAGCGGTGACGCGGTGGTCACGCCCGCCGACGCGTGGGCCGAGTACGCGACGCCGCTCAACGGCTCGACGCTGGTCGGCGGCCCGCAGATCACGGTGATCGGCACGCCGACCACGCCCGCGCAGCCGTTCGCGGGTGCGATGACCTTCGCCGGCAACTGGCTCTACCAGTCGTTCACCAACGGAATCGTCTACTCGGGCCACGAGGGCAACTTCCAGGCCTACGTGAACGAGCTGGTGCTGCCGCCGGGTGAGAGCCGCTCGGTGCTGCACTTCGTGGTGCTGGGTGCGCGCGTCACGACGACGACGTCGGCGTCGGTGCGGGCGGCGGTCGAGGCGACGGCGACCGGCCTCGTGACCGCACCGGACCTCACCGGTCTCACGATCGCCGAGATCTGCTCGATCAGCAACTTCGACATCGCATCCTTGACGATTCCGGGCTTCTCGTACGCGTCGTGCGTGCCGCCCATCGTGGTCGCACAGCCGGATATTCCCGAAGCCGCGCCGCCGGTGACGACGTCGCCCTACGACGTCGTCGGCAAGACGATCGCCGAGCTGCGCGCCGACATGGAGAGCGGCGCCACGACGTCGCAGGAGATCACGCGCGCCTACCTCGACCGCATCGCCGTCTACGACGAGGGCCAGTTCGGGTTCAACGCGTTCGAGATCGTCGCGAGCGACGCGATGGAGCAGGCGCTGGTCGCCGACATGCGGCGCGCGAGCGGTGACGCGACGCCGGTTCTCGGCATCCCGATCGGCGTCAAGAACCTGTTCGACACCTTCGACATGGACACCACCAACGGCAGCTACACGTTCGCCGGGTTCCGTCCGGCGAAGGACGCGTTCCAGGTGGCGCGCCTGCGCGAGGCGGGGGCCGTGATCATCGGCAAGACGGCGCTCGAGGAGTACGCGACCAGCGGCAACTACTCGAACGACGCGTGGGGTCAGGTGTGGAACGCGTTCAACCCGTCGAAGTCGGCGATCGCGTCGAGCGGCGGCTCGGCGGTCGCGGTCGCGACCAGCATGTGTGCCGCGGCCCTCGGCTCGCAGACCGGCGACTCCCTGTACGGACCCGCGAGTGCCGCGAGCCTGGTCACGCTGCGCGGCACCGACGGGCTCGAGAGCGGCACCGGCGTGATGCCGCTCTCGTGGCTGACGGACTTCGGCGGCGTGATGACGCGGTCCGTCTCGGACCTCGCCGACATGCTGAACGTCGTCGCCGGGACCGACCCGGACGATCCCGCCACGGCGCTCGCGGACTCGAAGATCCCCGACGACTGGCGGAGCGTGCTCGACGTGAACGCTCTGCAGGGCAAGCGGATCGGCTTCATCCCGGCGCTGTGGATCGATCCGAACGGCACCACCGGGACGATCGCCGCTTCGCAGGCAGCCCTGCAGTACTTGACGCAGGCCGGCGCGACCATCGTCGAGATGGGCACCACCGTCGGCGACACCAACACGCCGGTCGCGCCGACCGACAACACCACCGGCAACCTCACGCAAGAAGGCTGGATGCAGTACATCGACAGCCATCCCGAGCTGGTCGCGCAGGGCTTCAAGATCTTCAGCGCCGTCGACGTGAGCTGCTCGCAGGTGAAGGTTCCCTACGTCCGGCAGGACGCGAGCGCCTGCGCCGTCGCGCCCGCGGCGCGCATGACCGCGGCGGAGATCGCCGCCAAGCGTGCGCTCCGCGTTGCGCGCCAGGAGTCGGCGAAGACCTGGATGGACACCGCGGGTGCCGACGACAAGGGCGTCGACGCGATCGTCTATCCCGGCCTGCTGAGCGACATCAGCCTCAACGACGGCGGCGGAGGACGCTCGAGCTTCGGGCGGCGCGACACGCCCGGCGCGACCAACGGCATCCCGACCGTGGTCTTCCCCGCCGGCTACAACGACCACGGACAGCCGATCAACCTGCAGCTCCTCGGACGTGCCTGGGACGATCCCAAGCTGGTCGGCATGGCTTACGCGTTCGAGTACTACGCGAACCTCGCGGGGAACGGGCATGTCGAGACGACGACGGTGCCGGCGCTCGACTTCGTGCCGACGCCGACGCCCGAGCCCACGGCCTCGCCGACGCCGACCCCGACCCCGGAGCCGACCCCGACTCCGGAGCCGACGCCCACGCCCGACCCGACACCGACTCCGACACCGGAGCCCACCGCCACGCCGAGCCCGACGCCGACGGCAGTGGCCACCGCGAGCCCGACGTCGAGCCCGAGGCCGAGCCCGACTCCGACGGCCAGCCCGGCGCCGACGTCGACGCCGACGCCCACGCCGAGCCCGACCCCCGAGCCGGTGGCGGGGGCGGAGATCCAGCTCAAGGACGTGGACACGACGGCGCGCGACACGTTCACCTTCGAGGGCAAGATCGCGGTCGGCACCGGTGCGGATCCGCTGGCCACGGGTGACGCGGCCGGCGTGACGATCGGTGCGTACGAGACCGTCGGCGGCGTCTTCTCGAAGGTCGCGAGCGTGACCTTCGATGCGAGCGAGTGTCGCGCGATCGGCGGCTCCGCCCCGGGCCTCTCGTGCCGCGACCGGGCGACGCGCAGCACCCTTCGCCTGCGCGGCAGCGGTGCCGCGCCGAAGAGCCTGCGCGTGGTCGCACGCATCAAGCGTCTCGACATCGCACCCGGGCGGCCGTTCAATCCACCGATCGCCGGTCGGCTCGTGATCGGCGCGCGGACCTGGCTCGGCAAGGCGAGCCTGTGCTCGGTGACCGACGGCGGGGAGCTCACGACCTGTCGTCAGCCGTTCTAGGTGCGCCCGGCGGCGGGACGAGGCGTTCGTTGGGGTGCGCCTCGTCCCGCCGCGCTCGTGTGGCCAGCCGTTGCCGCACCGGCGCGCGCCCTTTCGCCTCCGCTCGATTTCTGGCAACGTCGCCGGCCGCACGGCTCTCCGCCGTGCTCGACGTGCGAGGCCAGGGAGCTTCCGGAGGACGCATGGGAGGGACCGAAGATCGGCACGTCGCGATGGGCGGGACGGAAGACCTGCACGTCGCGGTGCTGCGCGGGGTCTACGATCGGTGGCGTGCGAGCAAGGGTGCCGACACGCGAGCGTGGCTCGACGTGCTGGCGCCGTCGATCACGTTTCGCTCGCTCGGCGCGAGCACGCCGGCGATCGGCTTCTCGCGCAACGGCGTCTCCGCCGCCGAAGTCGAGCGCTACTTCGTCGATCTCGCGCGCGAGTGGGAGATGGTCGACTACGTCGTCGAGGACATGATCGCGCAGGGGGATCGCGTCGCGGTGCTGTCGCACTGCACGTGGCGCAACCGCAACACCGGCAAGGTCACCGACTCGCTGAAGGCGGACTTCTTCCGCTTCGCGGACGGGCGTGTGGTCGAGTTCGCGGAGCTGTTCGATACCGCGGGGGCGGTCGAGGCCGCGGTGCCGTAGCTGCGCTTCAGCGCAGCATCATCAGTGTAGAGAGCGGCAGGCAGACGATGCGCGGATCGAGCACGACGTCGGTGTCCGTCTGGGTGACGAGGATCCCGAAGGGCGCGTTGTTGACCGTCTGCTCGATGAATGTCCGCAGGCCAACGGTATCCGTCTGGGGGTCGATGCGTCGCTGATACTTGACCTCGAGCGGAATGCGCTTGGTGCCGATCGTGAGGACGAAGTCGACTTCGGGCTTGCCGCCACGTGCCGGCAGGTGGGCGAGATCGAGATGGAAGATCGTCGCGAGCGTGGCTCCGACCACGCTCTCCGCGATGTGGCCCGCGAGTGTGGTGAGGTGTGGTTCGCGTCTCAGGATCTCCGGATCGAGCGGGACGACTTCCTGCAGCCAGCTCGCGCGGAGGCCATGATCCGCAAGGCAGATCTTCGCCGCGCCACGCTTCTTCTTGAGCCGGATCTCCAGTGGCTCGATCAGGCGTAGCAGCAAGGTATCGTTGAGGAATCGGAGATACTCGAGGATGCGCTTTGCGCCGACGTCGGCGCTCAGCGCCCGCTGCGCTTCCTCGGCGAGAGTCCTCTGGGCGGGAGCCTGGCCGACATACCGACAAGCAAGACGAAACACCTCCTCGAGGAGGGGCGCATCCCGCTTACGCCCCCGATCACCGATGCGTAGATCGTGCTGGATGACCCGCTTGCTCACCGTTTCGTTGAGTTGATCTGCCAGGACCGGCCACGCCAGATCCTTCCGATTGTGGACCAGGGGATAGCCGCCGCGTTCCGAGAAGGCGGCGAACGCCTCGTCGCGTGCGGCCGATCTGGCTCGCCCCTGCTCCGCGAGGTCGTGCCAGAACTTTGGGTCGGTGAGGCGTTCGAGGCCATTGTCCTGCAGCGCTGGCGGCCCGAGATCGATCGACCGAAACCGTGCAATCTCGGTGAGCGACAGGACGCCCGCCTCGATGGTCGTGATCCGCCCTGCAAGGCTGTCACGGTCGTGCTCGATGCGTAGGGCGGAGCTCCCCGTGACCAGCACCTGCGTCGTCGTACTGTCGACGAGCGACTTAAGCTGCGGCGCCCAGTTCTTGAGGTTCTGGACCTCGTCGAAGAGCAGGTAGGTCCTTCCGCTCGCATGCGCCACCTCGTTCAGCGTTGCGCCGAGGACGTTCGCCTCGAACCAGTCGACGATGCGAAGGATCGGCTCCGGGAGCCTTGCGAGTTCCGTCAGTTCGTCGGCCTGCAAGCGCAGGATGTTCCTCGGCGGGACGCCTTGGTCGAGGAGGTCCTGCAAGACCTGGAGTTGTGCCGTGGTCTTGCCGATCTGGCGCGGACCGCGCACGGCGACGATGGGCGAGACGCGTTGCTGCAGCTTGGTGTGGATCTGCCCGACGAGGTGGCGGCGTGTGGTCGGCAAGACAGGAAGCGGCTTGCCCTCCCACCAGGGATTGAGCATGCGCAGATCCTGCACGAGGGGCTCGCGCAGCGACATGCGCGGGAAGAGGAGACGGCCGTCCGTCATCCCGCGATCCTCCCGCAACCGCACCAAGCGGCCTGTCGAGTTCTCGATCGCGCGGTCCTCGATAGCAGCAGCCGATGTCGGAATGAAAGGTCAGCCGGCGCTGCGGTCTCGTCTCAGCGGAACTGCGGGATGACGTGCCGGCCCATCAGCTCGATGGTCTGCATCACGCTCGCGTGCGGGATCTTGAACGGGTTGACCAGGCACAGCAGCAGATCGACGCCGGCCGCCTCGTAGCGCTTGCACGCGGCCACGCACTGCTCGGGCGTGCCGAGCACGCAGGCGCCGTTGTCCACCAGGTACTCGAGCGACAGCAGGTCGAGCGCGCCCGCCTCGTCGACGCTCTTCATGTCGGCGGCGTAGGCGTAGGTGCCGAGCTCGCGCTTTTTCTCCGCCATCCACGTCGCGAGCGAGCCGATCAGGCGCGCGCCGTGCTTCGGGTACCACTCGAAGGACTCGCGGGCGACGTCGCGCGCCTCGCTCTCCGTCGGTGCGCACAGCGCCATGGTGAAGGTCGACGCCTGGTCGTTGACGTACTTGCCGAGTGGCTGCCGGCAGGTCTTCACCGCGGCGCGGTAGATATCGATCTTCTTCTTGACTTCCTCGGGCGAGACGCCGACCGCGAACGAGCACAGGCCGAGGCCGGCCTCGCCGATCTGCTTGTGGCCGTCCTCGCTCGACGTCGCGCCCCAGATCGGCGGGTGCGGTTGCTGCAGCGGCTTCGGATGCACGCGCCGCGGCGGCATCTGCCAGTGCTTGCCGCGCATCTCGTACTCGTCGTTCGTCCAGCAGCCGACGACGTGACCGATCGCCTCGGCCCACATCGCGCGCGTCTCGGCGGGATCGATGCCGAAGCCCTCGAGCTCGGCGCGCGTCGACGAGCGTCCGGTGCCGAAATCGACGCGCCCGTCGGAGATCAGGTCGAGCACGGCGACCGACTCGGCCGTCCGCACCGGATGGTTGTACGGCTTCGGCATGAGGCGGACGCCGTAGCCGAGCCGCATGCGCTTGGTCCGGCTCGCGATCGCGCCGTACAGCACCTCGGGATTCGAGCAGTGCGAGTACTCGTCGAGGAAGTGGTGCTCGACGGTCTAGAAGGCGTCCCAGCCGAACTCTTCCCCCGCGAGGGCCTGCTCGAGGGTGTTCTTGTAGGCCACGTGGTCGCTGTCCTTCGTCCACGGCTTCGGCACGGGGATCTCGTAGAAGAGCGCGAATCGCATGCCGCGACCGGATCATTTGTGTCCGTCCGCTGCAACCGGATACGGAGGAGGGCATGTCGAAGTCCGCTCGTCTCGAAGGGAAGGTCGTTCTGGTCACGGGTGCCGCGTCGGGCATCGGTCTCGCGACGGTCACGCGCTGCCTCGACGAAGGCGCGCGCGTGTTCGCGACCGACGTCAAGGAGCCCGTGGCGAAGCCGTCGTCGGACGCGTACCGCTTCCGGACGGTCGACGTGCGCAGCGAGTCCGACATCGAGGCCGCGGTCGCGGACGCGGTGGCGGCGTTCGGTCGCATCGATGGCGCGGTCACGGCGGCAGGGATCGCCGGCGGCGGTCCGGTCCACATGCTCGACGCGGCGTCGGGCTGGGACCCGGTGCTCGACATCAACCTGAAGGGCACGTTCCTCACTGCCAAGCACTGCGTCAAGCAGATGCTCGCGCAGGACCCGCAGGGCGGCGAGCGCGGCTCGATCGTCACCATCGCGAGCGTCGAGGGGCTCGAGGGGACCGCGGGCGGCAGCGCCTACAACGCGTCGAAGGGCGGCGTGGTCCTGCTGACGCGCAACATGGCGATCGACTACGGGCGAAAGGGCGTGCGCGTGAACGCGATCTGCCCGGGCTTCATCGAGACGCCGATGCTCGAGGGGGTGCTCGACATCCCGGTGATGGCCGAGATCCGCGAGCACATCCGCGAGGAGCACAAGCTGCGCCGCTTCGGTCGTCCCGACGAGATCGCCTCGGTCGCGGCGTTCCTGCTGTCGTCCGACGCGTCGTTCGTGTCGGGGCAGGCGATCGCGGTCGACGGCGCGTACACCGCAGGGCGTGATCACGGCGTCAGCGCGCTGATGGGACTCTGATCGCGCGGATCGCGCCGCCGCGCGGGCGTTCGCGCGGACGGAACGGGTCTTGCTCTCCTCGCCGCCGCGATGGCGCCGATGACGGCAATCCCTCCCACTCCGGAGCATGAGCGCGCAGGCCGAGCGCGTGGTGCGAACCTCCTCTCGCGGCGCGTCCGGATGCCGGACGTCATGTCTGGAATCCGGACGCGGTTGCCGCGCGCGCGGCGACGTGTGCTGGCCGGCGCGCTGGTGTGGGTCGTGTTGGTCTTCGGTGGCTTGTTGGTGCTGGTCGACCATGCGAGCGCACCGGGCGCGGCAGCGCTGGCTCCGGTGCGCTGGCCGGGGGACAGCGTCCTCGCACGCGATGATCGTCGCCCGACGCTCGTCGCCTTGCTGCACCCGAAGTGCCCCTGCTCGCGGGCGACGGCCGTTGAGCTCCAGCGCCTCGTGGCGCGCCTGCCGCATCGCCTGGCGATCGACATCGTGCTGCTGCAGCCAGCTGCGGGAGAAGAGCCGTGGAACGATAGCGCGATGCGCGCCTCGCTCGCGGGATTGCCCGATGTGCACGTGTACGGCGACCCCGGCGGCGTGGAGTCGACGAGGTTCGGCGCACGCACCTCTGGCCAGCTGTTGCTCTATGATTCGGGCGGAGCGCTGCGCTTCGCGGGTGGCATCACGCCGGCGCGCGCGCACGAGGGGGACACGTACGGGGCCGACGCCATCGTGGACGCGGTGCTGTCGGCCCGCGACGTCGACGGCGTCGATCCGCACATGGCGACGTCACCGGTGTTCGGCTGCTCGCTCGGCACGGCGCCGTCTGGGCGCGCGGCCGGGCGAGCTGCGTCGTGATCCGCGCCGACGAGCGTGCGCGCGTGGCGGCGCGCACCGAAGTGCTCTTTGCCGAGGACCGTACGCGGATCGATGCGGCGACCGATCGCCTGCTCGCCGGACTGCTCGGCTTCGAGTGGGTGTTCGCGATGGCGCTCGCGACGGTCCTCTCGCCGCGTGCGTGGAGCGGCGTCGAGAGCCGCACGCACGTGCACGTGCTCGCGGCGGCGCTTCTCGGTGCGGCCATCGTCTCTCTTCCGATCGCGCTGGCGATCCTCCGTCCGGGCCAGAAGATCACGCGCTATGCGATCGCGACCGCGCAGCTGACCATGTCGGCGATGCTGATCCATCTCTCGGGCGGGCGCATCGAGATGCACTTCCACATCTTCGGATCGCTCGCACTGCTCGCGTTCTACCGCGACTGGACGGTCCTCGTGCCGGCGAGCATGGTCGTGATTCTCGATCACACGATCCGTGGCGCGGTGTGGCCCCAGTCGGTGTACGGCGTCGTCGCGGCGAGCCCCTGGCGGACCCTCGAGCACATTGGCTGGCTGCTCTTCGAGGCCGTGTTTCTCGCCGTCTCTTGCGTGCGCAGCGCGCGCGACATGCGCCTCGTGGCGAGGCGGCAGGCCGAGACCGAGATCGCCTACGAGACCGTCGAGCAGCGCGTCGAGGAGCGTACCGAGGAGCTGCACGTGAGATCCGAGGAGCTCCGGATCGCGCGTGACGAGGCGCTCGAGGCGGTGCGCGTCAAGGCGGAGTTCCTCGCCAACATGAGTCACGAGATCCGCACGCCGATGAGCGGCATCATCGGGATGTCGGAGCTGCTCCTGCATAGCGATCTCCGGAGCGATCAGCGCGATTGTGCCGCGATCCTGTCGCGCAGTGCGGAGTCGATGCTGTCGGTGCTGGACCAGATCCTCGACCATGCGAATCTGGAGTCCGGCTCGGTGCAGATCGATGCCATCGAGTTCGACCTTCGTGGGATCGTGGAGCAGGTGGCGCGTTTGCTGGCCGTGACGGCAAACCACAAGAAGCTCGACTTCGTCTGCAACATTCCTTCGGACATGCCCGCGAGCTTCGTCGGTGATCCCATCCGGATCCGACAGGTCTTGACGCAGCTCGTGTCGAACGCGCTCAAGTTCACGCAGGTGGGCCGCGTCGAGATCTCGGTCCGACCTCTCCCCGACCGCGATGCGGCGCCCTGGGTGCGGATCGAGGTGCGCGACACCGGCACGGGCGTATCGCCCGAGCAGCGGGACGCGATCTTCGAGAGCTTCACCCAGGCCGACGGCAGCACGACGCGCCGGTATGGCGGCGTTGGTCTGGGCCTCACCATCGCGCGGCGGCTCGTCCGTCTCATGGGCGGCGAGATGGGTGTCGACAGCGAGGTCGGTCACGGGAGCACCTTCCGCTTCGACTTGCCGCTCGCCAGGCCGGTCCCTGCCGTTCCCGAGCCGGCGCCAGCGCGGGTCTTCCTGTGCTCGGCGCCATTGGCGAAGTGCGCGGATCTGATCACCGGGAGCGCACCGCGCGTTCTGCTGGTGGAGGACGACGCCGTCAATCGCGCCGTGGCGCAGCGCATGCTCCGCCGGCTCGGTTGCATGGTGGACCAGGCCGAGCACGGGCTGGCAGCCGTCGAGGCGGCGTCGCAGAACGGCTACGACGTGATCCTGATGGACATGCAAATGCCCGTGCTCGAGGGCTGCGAGGCGACCAGACGGATCCGCCACAACGGCGTGGCGACGCCCATCATCGCGCTCACGGCGCACGCGCTCACCGGCGACCGCGAGCGTTGTCTCGCGGCCGGAATGAACGACCATCTCGCGAAGCCGATCACGCTGCAGTCGCTTGCCGACATGCTGGTGCGCTGGACGGAGGTGCCGCGAGTCGCGGCGCGCTGACGGCGAGGCAGGTCGCTGCTCAGGGAGCGGCGACGAGATCGAGCCGCACGCCGCCGATCGCGACGCGATGGTGCGCGTCCACGAGTCCTCGCGTGCGGGCACGCCGCACGGCGTCATCCAGATCGCGCATCGCGATGCGCACGCAGCTCACGCCCGGGCCGCGATCGTCACCCGGTGCGACGAACCGCAGGTGGCCGCCGTCGAGATCGATGCGGCTCAGCGCATGGTCGTGGCGCTGCACCCGTACGCCGAGCACGTCGCTCCAGCGCGTGGCGAGTGCGTGCGGATCGTCGCTCTGGATCTCCGCGCCGACGATCGCTCGCGCTTGGGATCGGCGTCCCTTTTCTTCCCAGCTCGCGCCGCCCCACCGCCACGATGCGGGCGGGATCGGGCGATCGAGCGACACGATCGCGCCGCCGATGTCGCGCGGGTGCAGGTGGATGGTCGCGATGTCGTCGAACGCGATCTCCCACACGATCCGCACCCCGACGCGCGCGAGGCGCGCGCGGTCGGCGTCGAGGTCGGCGCTCTGCAGGATCACCATGTAGCCGCCGTCGCCGCGGCGTCGCTCGAGGTGGCGTGCTGCCGTCGCGTCGGCGCGCACGGGGCACACCACCTCCAGGAACTGGTCGCCGAGCGCCATCACGGCGTTCGTAAGGCCGAACTCGCCGACGCCGGGATCGTTGAACGCGACCTCGACGCCCAGCACCGCGCAGAGATCGTCGACCACCGGGTCGAGCTCTCGCGCGACCAGCGCGATCTGGCGGATGCGCATGCTCGCCGCGCTCACTTCGCCGTCGTTGCCGGCTTGACGAACTTCAGCACGAAGCGGTCGCTGGTGCCGCGCTTCTCGCCCGCGGTGCGTGGCGACGCGCTCCAGTCGCGCGTGTCGTCGGGACGCTTCAGGAAGTCCGCGCTGCCCGCGAGGACGAAGCCGGCCTTCTCCACGTCCGCACGCAGCGTCGACTCCTCGATACGGTGCAGGCTCTCGACGTCGGCGTCGCCGCTGCCCGGCTTCGCGCTGTGGTCGACGATGCCGTACACCCCGCCGGGCTTCAGCGCGCGCATGACGGCCGCGTTCATCTTCGCGCGATCGACCTTCTGCCAGTAGGTGTCGTGGTAGAAGAGCACGATCAGGACGGCGTCGAGGTCCTTGACGTCGGGCGGAAGCGGATCGTCGAACGGGCGATCGAGGCGCACGACGTTCGCCATGACGGGCTTCTGCAGGCGCTCGGTCCACGGCTTCTGGGCGAAGCGGTCGAGCAGAAACTGCGAGTTCTGCGCGTAGACCTTGCCGGTCGGACCGACGGTGCGCGCGAGCAGCTCGGAGGTGTAGCCACCGCCCGCGCCGAGCTCCGCGACCTTCATGCCGGGCGCGATGCCGAAGAAGGCGAGCATCGCGGCGGGCTGGCGGCCGTCGTCGAGCGCGCGGTCGTCGGCGCTGCGGTCCGGGGCGGCGACGGCG
>JAIEPK010000190.1 GCA_019749875.1 Candidatus Binatia bacterium
CGCGCCGACCGAGTCGGCCGACGACGCGCGTCGCAAGCGCGGTAAGAAGGTCATCCGCAAGCCGGGACAGTTCGATCCGTTCGGTGGCGATCGTGGTGGCATGCGTGGCGGCCGCAAGCCGCTCAAGAAGCGCGCCGCGCCGGGCAAGGAGCAGAAGCGTACCGAGATCACGACGCCGTCGGCGAGGAAGCGCCTGGTGCGCTTCAGCGAGGTCATCACCGTCGGTGATCTCGCCAAGGCCATGGGCCTCAAGGCCGGTGAGGTCATCAAGAAGCTCATGGACATGGGCGTGATGACCACCGTCAATCATGTGCTCGACGTCGACCACGCGACGCTGGTCGCGGCGGAGTTCGACTACGCGGTCGAGAACGTCGCCTTCGACGCCGACAAGGAGATCGAGGGTCCGGTCACCGAGACCGAGGAGGCCGAGGCGCTGCCGCGTGATCCGGTGGTCACCGTCATGGGCCATGTCGATCACGGCAAGACGTCGCTGCTGGACTCCATCCGCAAGACCGACGTCGCCGAGGGCGAGGCCGGCGGCATCACGCAGCACATCGGCGCGTACACGGTCAAAGTTCACGACCGGCACATCACCTTCATCGATACCCCCGGTCACGCAGCGTTCACCGCGATGCGTGCGCGCGGCGCGAAGGTCACCGACATCGTGATCCTCGTGGTCGCAGCCGACGACGGCGTCATGCCGCAGACCATCGAGGCGATCGCGCATGCACGTGCGGCCGAGGTGCCGATCATCGTCGCGGTCAACAAGATCGACCGCGCCGACGCGGACCCCGAGCGCGTCAAGAAGCAGCTCAGCGAGCACGGCCTCGTCGCCGAGGACTGGGGCGGCGACACGACGTTCGTGCCGGTGTCGGCGAAGACCCGTCAGGGAATCGACCAGCTCCTCGAGATGGTTCTCCTGCAGGCCGACGTGCTCGAGCTGAAGGCGAGGGTCGAGACGCGCGCCAAGGGCTCGATCGTCGAGGCCAAGCTCGATCGCGGGCGCGGCCCCGTCGCGACGGTGCTGGTCCAGGAAGGCACGCTCAAGGTCGGGGATCCGTTCGTGGTCGGACTGCAGTTCGGCCGCATTCGCGCGATGCTCGATTCGCAGGGCCGGAAGGTCGAGACCGCCGGCCCGTCGACCCCGGTCGAGATCCTGGGCTTGAGCGGCGTTCCGGAGGCCGGCGATGCGTTCGTCGCGGTCGCCGACGAGGCGACCGCACGCCAGGTCGCCGAGCATCGCCGCGGCAAGCAGCGTCAGGGCGAGATGGCGAAGTCCAGCAAGGTCTCGCTGGACGACCTCTACAAGCAGCTCGAGAAGAGCGCGACCAAGGAGCTGCGCGTCGTCCTCAAGGTCGACGTGCAGGGCTCGGTCGACGCGCTCAAGGAAGCGTTCGCGCGCCTGTCGAACGACGAGGTGCAGGTCACGATCATGCACGCGTCGGTGGGCGGCATCACGGAGTCCGACGTGCTGCTCGCGTCGACGTCGAACGCGATCATCATCGGCTTCAACGTCCGCCCCGAGCCGAAGGCCGCCCAGCTGGCCGAGCGCGAGGGCGTGGACGTTCGCCTCTACACGATCATCTACGACGCCATCAATCAGGTGCGCGAGGCGCTCGAAGGCATGCTCGAGCCGACCACGCGCGAGCGCACGGTCGGTCGTGCGGAGATCCGCCAGATCTTCGGAGTGGGTGCCGGGACGATCGGTGGCTCGAGCGTGCTCGACGGCAAGATCGTCCGTGGCGGCCTCGCGCGCCTGCTGCGCGACCACGCGGTCATCCACGAGGGCAAGATCGGCAGCCTGCGCCGCTTCAAGGACGACGTCCGCGAAGTCACGGCGGGCTACGAGTGCGGTATCGGGCTCGAGGGGTTCAACGACATCAAGCCTGGTGACGTCATCGAGGTCTACGAGCTCGAGCAGGTCGCGCGTCGCATGACGCAGGCCGGCGAGAAGTCGCAGCCGATCGAGCGCTACGCTTGACGAAGGGGCGCCCCGGGCAACGTCCACCGCAGCGGGGGGCCGCCGGTGGTGTCCGGCGCGCCGATCGTGTGGCGGCGGAGATTCAGCGCATCCTGTCGGAGGAGCTGCTGCACCGTGTGCGCGATCCGCGTGTCGCGCACGTGACGGTCACGCGGGTGCGCATGAACGACGACCTGCGTCTCGCGCGGGTGTGGTTCACGCTTCTCGAGGTGGGTGAGGGCGACAAGAACGCTGCGTTGCGAGGGCTCGAGAGCGCGATGCCGTACCTGCGCCGTACGGTCGCCGGCGAGCTGGGCTTGCGACATGCGCCGGAGCTGGTGTTCGCGTACGACGACGACTTGGCGAGCGCGCGACGGATCGACTCGCTGTTGAAGGGCTTGCGCGCGGACACCCCCACGTCCACGGACCCCGCGGCCGACGGCGACGACGACGGAGAGGATCGTGACTGACGTGGTCGCCCTTCTGCGCCGGCCACGAGCGATGAATCCGCATGGCTGCGTCCCCTGACGGTATCCTGCTGGTCGACAAGCCCGGCGGCATCACGTCCGCCGGCGTCGTCCGCGACGTGAAGCGCGCGCATCGGCTGAAGAGCGTCGGCCATCTCGGCACGCTCGATCCGATGGCGACCGGTCTCTTGCCGCTCTGCATCGGCGACGGCACCAAGATCGCACAGTTCCTCGGCGCGGAGCAGAAGGCGTACACGGGGGCGATCCGCCTCGGCATCGCGACCGACACGCTCGACGTCGAGGGCCAGGTCGTCGCGGAGGCGCCGGTGCCGGACGGCTTTGCCGCACGACTCGCAGGCGTGGCTGCCGCTCTCATCGGTCCGGGAGTTCAGCTGCCACCCATGTACTCGGCAGTGAAGATCGCGGGCCGAAAGCTCTACGAGCACGCGCGCGCCGGCGAGACGGTCGAGCGCGCGCCGCGGCCGGTCGTGATCCACGAGCTGACGTTGGAGCCCGATGCAGAAGTCGCGACGATCCGCTTCGCGGTCCGCTGCTCGAAGGGAACCTACGTACGCGTGCTGGCGGAGGACATCGCCAAGGCGCTGGGTACCGTCGGGACCCTCGCGAGCCTGCGACGGACTCGTTTCGGTGAGTTCGACGTCGGTGAAGCCGAGCCGCTCGCGGCGATCCTGGCCCGCCCGGTCGGTGATCTGCCGGTCCTCGACGGGCTCGCAGCGTTGCGCTCGGTGCGCCGGATCTCCGTGGAAGCGTCCCAGGCGCGGGCGATCGCGAGCGGACAACGCGATGCGCTGTCGCGGATCGCGCCACCGCAAGGCTGCGACGGGCTCGCGACGCTGCTCGCGCCCAACGGCCGGATCCTCGCCGTCGTCGAGGCCGAGGGCGGCCGCTGGACGCTGCGCCGGGTGCTCATGCCAGAAGCAAGCCAGCTTTACAGGCCCTGACCTGGGTGTTAACGAGGCGGGTCAACGAAAACGGAGGAAGAACAGTGGCGTTAGCCGCGGTACGTAAACGCGAGTTGGTCGAGAGCTTCCGGTCCCACGACAAGGACACGGGCTCCTCGGAGGTGCAGATCGCCCTCCTGAGTGAACGGATCAGCTACCTGACCGAGCACCAGAAGAAGCATGCGAAGGATCACGCCTCGCAGCGCGGCCTGGTCATGCTGGTCGGGCAGAGGCGTCGGCTCCTCGACTACCTGAAGAGGACGGCCCCAGAGCGGTACAAGCAGCTCATCGAAAAGCTCGGCCTGCGCAAGTAGGCCGACGCTGCCGCTGAGGATACTTCCCGCTTTGGTCATGGGCGCCGGTCGCCCGTGACATACGGAGAAATGTATGGAGCCCAAGGTAGTAGAGTGCGAGCTGGCGGGGAGACGCTTCTCGATCGAGTCGGGGCGTCTGGCCAAGCAGGCGGGAGGGGCGGCATTCGTCCGCTACGGCGACACCGTCGTTCTCGTGACCGCGACCGCCCAGGCGTCGGCGCGTGAGAACGTCGACTTCCTGCCGCTCACCGTCGATTATCAGGAGAAGACCTTCGCCGCCGGCAAGATCCCGGGCGGCTTCTTCAAGCGCGAGGGCAAGCCGTCGGAGAAGGAGGTTCTCACCTCCCGTCTCATCGACCGCCCCTGCCGCCCGCTGTTCCCGGAGGGCTGGCACGCCGAGACGCAGATCGTCGCGACGGTCCTGTCCGCCGAGAAGGACTGCGATCCGGACATGGTCGCGCTGTGCGGCGCGTCCGCGGCGCTGACCGTCTCGGACATCCCGTTCGCGGGTCCGATCGCCGGCATCCGCGTCGGTCGCGTCGACGGCAAGTTCGTCTTCAACCCGACCGCCGAGCAGCTCGAGAAGTCCGACATCAACCTGATCGTCGCGGGCAGCCGCGACGCGATCGTGATGGTCGAGGGCGGCGCGAAGATCGTCCCCGACGACGTCATGCTCGAGGCGCTGTTCGCGGCGCACGCGGCGCTGCAGCCGATCATCGACCTGCAGCTCGAGCTGCAGAAGGCGCTCGGCAAGCCGAAGCGTCCGGATCCGGTCCTGCCGGAGCCCGGCAAGCTCGAGGCGCGCGTGCGCGAGGTCGCGGGGCCGCTGTTCAAGGAAGCGCTCGCCACCACGGCGAAGCTCGAGCGCTACGCGAAGTTCGACGAGGCGAAGGCCGCGACCAAGGCAGCACTCGCCGCGGAGTTCCCCGAGCAGGAGAAGGCGATCAGCGAGGCGTTCGGCAACCTCAAGTACGAGGCCGTGCGCGCCATGATCGTCAACGACAAGAAGCGGCTCGACGGTCGCGGCCTGACCGACATCCGGCCGATCTGGATCGAGCTCGGCCTGCTGCCGCGCGCGCACGGCTCGGCCGTGTTCACGCGCGGCGAGACCCAGGCGCTCGTCACGACCACGCTCGGCACGTCGGCCGACCAGCAGCGCATCGACTCCCTGCTCGGCGAGAGCAAGAAGACGTTCATGCTGCACTACAACTTCCCGCCGTTCTCGGTCGGCGAGGTGAAGTTCCTGCGCGGCCCGAGCCGGCGCGACGTCGGCCACGGTGCGCTCGCCGAGCGCGCGCTCGTTCCGGTGCTGCCGGGCGAGGAGTTCCCCTACACGATCCGCATCGTGTCGGAGATCCTCGAGTCGAACGGGTCGTCGTCGATGGCGACGGTCTGCGGCGGTGCGCTGTCGCTGCTCGACGCGGGTGCCAAGATCAAGGCGCCGGTCGCGGGCATCGCGATGGGTCTCATCAAGGAGGGCGACAAGTTCGCCATCCTGTCGGACATCCTCGGTGACGAGGATCATCTCGGCGACATGGACTTCAAGGTCGCCGGCACCGCCGAGGGCGTCACGGCCCTGCAGATGGACATCAAGATCCAGGGCCTCACGCGCGACGTCATGAAGGCGGCGCTCGAGCAGGCCAAGGCCGGTCGCCTGCACATCCTCGGCGAGATGAACAAGGCGATCGCGGCCCCGCGCGAGACGCTGTCGGACTACGCGCCGCGCATCACCACCATCAAGATCAACAAAGAAAAGATCCGCGACGTCATCGGACCCGGTGGCAAGGTCATCCGTGCCCTGGTCGAGGAGACCGGCTGCACGATCGACATCGAGGACGACGGCACCGTGTCCGTTGCCTCGACCGACGCGGCCTCGATGAAGAAGGCCATCGACCGCATCCTCGGCATCACCGCCGAGGCCGAGGTCGGCCGGATCTACGACGGCAAGGTCCGCAAGATCGTCGATTTCGGCGCGTTCGTGGAGATCATGCCGGGCACCGACGGTCTGCTGCACATCTCGCAGATCTCGAAGGAGCGCATCCGCGCCGTGACGGACGTCCTCAAAGAGGGCGACGAGGTGCGGGTGAAGGTCCTCGAGGTGGACCGCTCCGGCAAGATTCGTCTGTCGCGCCGCGAGGCGATGGCGGACGACGGCGTCGAGGAGTAAGAGAGACTTCGTGACGAGCCTCGGTGACCCGAGCGCGGTGCGGAAGAGCGTCCTGCCCAACGGGATCCGCGTTCTCACCGAGGCCGTCCCGCAGTTCACCTCGGCCACCCTGGGCATCTGGGTGGAGAACGGCTCCGCGTACGAGTCGCCCGAGCTGAACGGCATCTCGCACTTCCTCGAGCACATCTTCTTCAAGGGCACCGAGCGGCGCTCGGCGAAGGAGATCGCCGAGGCGATCGACGGCGTGGGCGGGATCCTCAATGCCTTCACCGGCAAGGAGTACACCTGCTACTACGCCAAGGTCCTGCGCGAGGACCTGCCGCTCGCGCTCGACGTTCTCTCGGACCTCTTCCTGCACTCGACGTTCCCGGAGGAGGAGATCGAGCGCGAGCGTGGCGTGATCCTGTCGGAGATCCTCGAGTCTGAGGATACTCCGGACGACCACATCCACGTGGTCTTCGACCGTGCGTTCTGGCCGGGGCATCCGCTGTCGCTTCCGATCACCGGAACGGCGCAAACGGTCTCCGGGATGAAGCGGGAGCACTTTCTCCGCTTCCTGTCCGAGCGCTACCGTCCGGACCGCATCCTGATCTGCGCCGCGGGTGCTGTGGATCACGACTGGCTGGTCGCACAGATCGAGAAGTCGTTCGGTCATCTCGCCGGCTCGACGCCGCCGATCACGACGCCGGAGCCGGCGCCGAAGCCTGCCGTTTCGCTGATCGAGCGTGACCTCGAGCAGGTGCAGATGGTCCTCGGCGTGCCCGGCCTCCGGCAGACCGACGACCGCCGCTACGCCGCGTACGTGATGAACACGGCGCTGGGTGGCGGCATGAGCTCGCGCCTGTTCCAGGAAGTGCGCGAGAAGCGCGGCAAGGCGTACTCGATCTCGTCGTTCCTCGCTTCGTTCAGAGGCACGGGCTACCTCGCGGTGAGCGCGGGCCTCGGGGCCGATTCGGTCGTCGAGGTGGTCGAGATCGTGCGCGACGAGCTGCAGAAGCTGGTCCGCGCAGGGCTCGACGGCGGCGAGCTCGCGCGCGCGAAGAGCCAGATCAAGGGTACCATCCTGCTGAGCCTCGAGAGCAGCGAGAGCCGCATGTCGCGCGTCGCGAAGAACGAGATGTACTTCGGGCGGAACGTCGAGCCGTCCGAGGTCGCCGACGCGATCACACGGGTCACGCACGACGACGTCGTGGCGCTCGCCGGCGCGCTCTTCTCCGGCCGCATGAGCGTTGCTTTACTCGGCGACGTCGGCCAGGTCGCGATCGACGACGCGCTGCTGTCACCCGCATAGGGAGCCGGCGCGATGGCAGCGGACCCGGCGAGCCGGGAGGCAGTTCGCGTCGTGATCTGGCGTGTGCGCGGCGGCGATCTGCCGCTGCCGGCGTACATGACGTCGGGGGCTGCCGGCTGCGATCTGGCAGCGGATCTGGAGGAATCGATCACGCTGCAACCGCTGGAGCGGCGGCTCGTTTCGACGGGGATCGCGATCGCGTTGCCGCCGGGATTCGAGGCACAGGTGCGGCCGCGCAGCGGGCTCGCGTTGCGCGAGGGGCTGACCTTGCTGAACGCGCCCGGCACGATCGACGAGGATTATCGCGGCGAGATCAAGGTCATCTTGGTCAACCTCAGCGACGCCGCCCGGATCGTCCGGCACGGAGACCGGATCGCGCAGCTCGTCGTCGCGCGCGTCGCACGTGCCGAATGGGATCTGGTGCCGGTCGCTCCCGCGGAGGGCGAAGCGCTCTGGACGGAGCGCGGCGCAGGTGGTTTCGGACATACCGGCGCGCGTACGGACGCGGGGGGCGTCCAGCGCGGCACGGAAGGAGCGAAATGATCAGCCGCTACACCCGGCCCGAGATGGCTCGCCTGTGGACCGACGAGCACCGCCTCGGCATCTGGCTCGAGATCGAGATCTCGGTGTGCGAGGCGCTCGCGAAGCGCGGCGCGATCCCGACCGAGGCGGTGCGCGACATGCGCGCCAAGGCGAAGGTCGATGCGCGGCGCGTGGCAGAGATCGAGCTCGAGGTGAAGCACGACGTGATCGCGTTCGTGACCGCGGCGGCCGAGAGCGTCGGTCCGTCCGGGCGCTACCTGCACCTCGGCCTCACGTCGTCCGACGTGATCGACACCGCATTCGCGGTGCAGCTCACGCACTCGGCGCACCTGCTGCTGCGCGGCCTCGACGGCCTGCTCGGCGCGACGCGCAGCCTTGCCGACAAGTATCGCGACACGCGCATGATCGGCCGCACGCACGGCGTGCACGCGGAGCCGATCACCTTCGGTCTCAAGGCCGCGAGCTGGTACGCCGAGCTCTGCCGCGGCTTCGAGCGCATCGACACGGCGTCGCGCGAGATCGCGACCGGAAAGCTCAGCGGGGCGGTCGGAACGTATGCGCACCTCTCGCCCGAGATCGAGGCGGAGGTGCTGCCGCGGCTCGGTCTCGTGCCGGAGACCGTCGCGACGCAGGTCGTGCCGCGCGACCGGCACGCGGCGTTCTTCTCGGCGCTCGCGATCGTCGCGGCGTCGATCGAACGCATCGCGCTCGAGCTGCGGCACCTGCAGCGCACGGAGGTGCTCGAGGCCGAGGAGCCGTTCACACGTGGCCAGAAGGGCTCGTCGGCGATGCCACACAAGCGGAATCCATGGATGGCGGAGAACCTCTGCGGCCTCGCGCGACTCGTCCGTGGCTATGCCGGCACGGCGCTCGAGAACGTGGCGCTGTGGCACGAGCGCGACATCAGCCACTCGTCGGTCGAGCGCGTGATCGCGCCCGATGCCTGCACCGTTCTCGACTTCATGGTCGCGCGCCTCACCGGCATCCTCGATCGGCTCGTGGTGTACCCCGAGCGCATGGCGGAGAACGCCGCCTGGTCGGGCGAGCTCGTCTTCTCGGAGAGCGTGCTGCTGGCGCTGGTCGAGGGTGGTGTCGCGCGCGAGGAGGGCTACCGCTGGGTGCAGCGCTGCGCCTTCGCGGCGCGCGACGAGGGCGGCTCGTTCCGCGACCTCGTCGGCAAGGATCCCGACATCCGCAAGATCCTCGACGAGACGCACCTGACCGCCGTGTTCGACCCGAAGCGGGCGCTCGCGCACACCGGCGCGATCATCGATCGCGCGCTCGCCGTTCGGCCGCGCCTGCCCGAGGCGCCGCCGCTGCTCGACAGCTGAGGAGCCCGATCATGGAGCGCAAAGAGCTGCTGTACGAAGGCAAGGCCAAGCAGGTCTGGTCCACGGACGACCCCGAGCTGGTCATCCAGTACTTCAAGGACGACGCGACCGCGTTCAACGCGCAGAAGCGCGGCACGATCGCGAGCAAGGGCGTGCTGAACAACGCGATCTCGGAGCGGCTCTTCAAGCTGCTCGCCGACGCCGGCGTCAAGACGCATTTCGTGTCGCGGCCGTCCGAGCGCGAGATGTTGGTGAAGAAGCTGACCATCTTCCCGATCGAGGTCGTGGTGCGGAACGTGGTCGCGGGCAGCCTCGCGCAGCGACTCGGTCGCGACGAGGGCGAGAAGCTGCCCGGCCCGGTCGTCGAGCTCTACTACAAGAACGACGCGCTCGGAGACCCGATGATCAACGACTCGCACGCGATCGTGTTCGGGCTCGCGACGCGTGCCGACCTCGATGCGATCGTCGCGATCAGCCTGCGCGTGAACGAGTCGCTGAAGGTGTTCTTCGCGGAGAGAAATCTCACGCTCGTGGACTTCAAGCTCGAGTACGGGCGCGCCGCCGACGGCACGATCCTGCTCGGCGACGAGATCTGTCCCGACACGTGCCGCCTGTGGGACGTCGCGAGCGGCGAGCGGCTCGACAAAGATCGCTTCCGGCGCGACCTCGGCAGGGTGGAGGAAGCGTATCAGGAAGTGTATAGGCGCGTCGTCCCGTGATCGCGCGAGTGTTCATCACGCCCAAGAAGGGCGTTCTCGACCCGCAGGGCAGGGCCATCTCGTCCTCGCTGCACGCGCTCGGCTTCGGCGAGGTCGAGGACGTGCGCATGGGCAAGTACCTCGAGATCCGGCTCGGGTCGTCGTCCGAGGGCGATCCCGCGATGCGCGTCCGCGCAATGTGCGAGCGCCTGCTCGCGAACGGCGTCATCGAGGACTTCCGCTTCGAGATCGACCAGGAGAATCCCGGACGCGGCGCATGAAGTGGGGCGTCGTCACGTTCCCGGGCTCGAACGACGACCACGGCACGCTGCACGTGCTGCGTCACGTCCTCGGGCACGAGGCGGTGTCGCTCTGGCACAAGAGCCGCGACCTGCAGGGCGTCGAGTGCGTGGTGCTGCCCGGCGGATTCTCCTACGGCGACTACCTGCGCTGCGGTGCGATCGCGCGATTCTCCCCGCTGATGGCGGCGATCGCCGACCACGCGGCCCAAGGCGGCCTGGTGCTCGGCATCTGCAACGGCTTCCAGGTCCTGTGCGAGGCCGGTCTGCTGCCGGGCGCGCTGGTGCGCAACCGCTCGCTGTCGTTCATCTGCCGCGAGGTCAGTCTGCGCGTCGAGAGCGTTGCGAATCCGTTCGTGAACATGGCTCTGGTCGGCGACGTCTGGCGGATTCCCGTCAAGCACGGCGAGGGCTGCTACATCGCCGACGAGGCGACGCTCGACCAGATGGAGCGCGACGGGCAGATCCTGCTGCGCTACTGCCGTGCCGACGGGACGCGCGCGCGCGATCCGCAGGAGAGCGGTGACTACAACTGCAACGGCTCGCTGCGCGACGTCGCGGGCGTGATGAACGCGACGCGCAACGTGTTCGGCATGATGCCGCACCCGGAGCACGGCGCGGATCCCGCCCTGCGCGACGTCTGCTGGCCGGATGCGGGGGTGCCCGACGGGCTGCGCATCTTCCAGTCGATCGCCGGTTGGATCGCCGATCGCGGACAGCGCTCCGCGGTCGACTCGATGCGGTGACGCGCATGGCGCAGCAGCACGTCGATCTCCAGGTCGCGCGGGAGCACGGGCTCACCGACGACGAGTACGAGCGCCTGACGAGGACGATCGGCCGCACGCCGACCATCGAGGAGCTCGGTGTCGCGACCGTCATGTGGTCCGAGCACTGCAGCTACAAGAGCTCGCGCTTCCACCTGAAGAAGCTGCCCACCGAGGGAAAGCGCGTCGTGCAGGGGCCGGGCGAGAACGCGGGCGCGATCTCGATCGGCGAAGGGCTCGCGATCGTCTTCAAGATCGAGAGCCACAACCACCCGTCGTACATCGAGCCCTATCAGGGCGCCGCGACCGGTGTCGGCGGCATCCTGCGCGACATCTTCACCATGGGTGCGCGACCGATCGCGTCGATGGATTCGCTGCGCTTCGGCAGCTTTGCGCACCCGCGTACCCGTTATCTGGTTCACGGTGTCGTCGCCGGCGTCGGCGGCTATGGCAACTCGATCGGCGTCCCGACCGTCGGCGGCGAGCTGATCTTCGACCCCGGCTACGACAGGAACTGCCTGGTGAACGCGTTCACGCTCGGCGTCGTCGAAGAGTCGCGGCTGATGAGCGCCAAGGCGACGGGCGTCGGCAACCTCGTGATGATGTTCGGCTCGCGCACCGGTCGCGACGGCATTCATGGCGCGAGCTTGCTCGCGTCGGCGGAGTTCGACGACAAGAGCGAGGAGAAGCGGCCGACCGTGCAGGTCGGCGATCCGTTCCTCGAGAAGCTGCTCCTCGAAGCCACCCTGGAGATCCAGAAGGGCGACCTCGCGCTGGCGGTTCAGGACATGGGCGCCGCCGGCATCACCAGCTCGACCGTCGAGAGTGCCTATCGCGGTGAGCTCGGCATCGAGCTCGACCTCGACCAGGTGCCGCTCCGCGAGCAGGGCATGTCGGCCTACGAGATCATGCTCTCCGAGTCGCAGGAGCGCATGCTGCTCGTGACGAAGCCCGAGAACGTCGATGCGATCCGTGCCGTCTGCGACAAGTGGGACCTCGAGTCGGCGGTCATCGGTCGGCTCACCGACGACCGTACGTACCGCGTCAAGCGCCACGGTAAAGAGGTCATCGCGCTGCCCGTCGATCTGCTCGCGGACCCGCCGGCACTGCAGCGTCCGTCGGCGGAGCCGGCGGAAAGCACGGCGGAGTTCCGGCTCGACGACCTGCCGGAGCCGCGCGACTACGCGCAGGTCCTGCGCCAGCTGATCGCGTCGCCGAACCTCTGCTCGCGCCGCTGGGTATACCAGCAGTACGACCACTACGTCGGCGCGGCGACCACCGTCCATCCGGGCGCGGACGCCGCGGTCGTCCGGGTCCTCGGCACGGACCTGCAGGTCGCCATGACCGTGGATTGCAACGCGCGCTACACGCTGCTCGATCCGTATCTCGGCGCGTGCCTGGCGGTGTGCGAGGCGGCGCGCAACCTGGTCGCGGTCGGTGCGGAGCCGCTCGCGATCTCCGACTGTCTGAACTTCGGCAGCCCCGAGCGTCCCGAGATCATGTGGCAGTTCGAGCAGGCGATCGCCGGCATCCGTGACGCGTGCGCCGCGTTCGAGACGCCGGTCGTGAGCGGCAACGTCAGCTTCTACAACGAGACCGACGGCCGCGGCATCCCGCCGACTCCGACCATCGCCATGGTCGGCCTGCTGCGCACTCCGCAGCCGCTCACGCCGTGGTTCAAGGCGGAGGGCGACGTGATCATGCTGCTCGGGCGGACGCGCGAGGAGATCTCCGGCAGCGAATATGCGGCGGTCGTGCACGGCAACACGCAAGGCTTGCCGCCGTGGGTCGACCTCGAGGCCGAGCGTCGCCTGCAACAGGTCGTGCTGGAAGCCGCGGGCCGCGACCTGCTGCGCTCGGCGCACGATCTGTCGGAGGGCGGGCTCGCGATCGCGCTGGCAGAATGCTGCTTCCTCGCACCCGAAGGCATTCCCGCGCTGGGAGCGCGCATCCGCGTGGACGAGACCATGCGCGCCGACGCCTTCCTGTTCGGGGAGAGCCAGGCGCGTATGCTGGTCAGCGTGCGGCGTGAGCACGTCGCGACGGTGCGCGACCTCGCCAACGAAGCAGGCGTGGCAGTCGCCGTCCTCGGCGACGTCGGAGGGGGCATGCTAGAGTTCGACGGTCTCGCGAGTGTGTCGGTCGCCGAGCTCCGCTCGGTCTGGGATTCGGCCCTCGAAAAGCTCGTGAACGGCTGAGCGGGCAAGCGCATGTTCTCACCCGACGCGGATCGCTTCCATGAAGAGTGCGGTGTGGTCGGCGTGTTCGGCCACCCCGAAGCGGCGAACCTCGCCTATCTGGCGCTGTACGCGCTCCAGCACCGCGGGCAGGAGTCGGCCGGCATCGTCTCGTCGCGCGGCGATGCGTTGATCTCGCACCGCGGCCTCGGCTTGGTCGCCGACATCTTCCACCCGGACATCATCCGGCGTCTGGTCGGCACCGCGGCGATCGGCCACAACCGCTACGCGACGCACGGCGAGACCGTGCTGAAGAACGCGCAGCCGCTCGTGGTCGAGTACCAGGGGGGGGCGCTCGCGGTCGCGCACAACGGAAATCTCGTCAACGCCGTCGAGCTGCGCGAGCGGCTCGAGGCCTCCGGATCGATCTTCCAGTCGACGTCGGACACCGAGGTCGTGATCCACCTGATCGCGCAGGCGACGGGCCCGACGCTCGTCGACCGCGTCATCGCGGCGCTGTCCGAGGTCCGCGGCGCCTACTCGCTGGTCTTCCTGTCGAAGGACGAGCTGATCGTCGCGCGCGATCCGCTGGGCTTCCGGCCGCTCGTCCTCGGCCGCGTCAAGGACGCATGGGTCGCCGTGTCGGAGACCTGTGCGCTCGATCTGATCAACGCCAAGTACGTACGCGAGGTCGAGCCCGGCGAGGTCATCGTCATCGGCAACGACGGCCTCAAGTCGTTCCACCCGTTCCCGCCCGTCCAGGCGCGTCGCTGCGTGTTCGAGTACGTGTACTTCGCGCGCCCCGACAGCCGCGTGTTCGGACGCACCGTCTACCAGGTGCGGCGCGAGCTCGGACGCCAGCTCGCGCGCGAGACGCACGTCGAGGCGGACGTGGTGACGCCGGTGCCGGACTCCGGCGTGCCGGCGGCGATCGGCTACGCGGAGCAGTCGGGCATCCCGTACCAGCTCGGCCTGATCCGCAACCACTACGTCGGGCGGACCTTCATCGAGCCAACGGACTCGATCCGCCACTTCGGCGTGCGCGTCAAGCTCAACGCCATGCCGGAGATCCTCGAGGGCAAGCGCGTGGTCGTCGTCGACGACTCGCTGGTGCGCGGCACCACGAGCCAGAAGATCGTGACCATGCTGCGCAACGCCGGCGCGAGCGAGGTGCACATGCGCATCTGCTCTCCGCCGACCGTGAGCCCCTGCTACTACGGCATCGACACGCCGACGCGCGAGGAGCTGGTCGGTGCGTCGCACTCCGTCGACGAGATCTGCAAGTTCATCGGTGCGGACTCGCTGGGGTACCTGAGCGAGTCGGGCCTCTACGCATTTCTCGACGGCGGGCCGCGGGACTTCTGCGACGCGTGCTTCACCGAGCGCTATCCGACGCCGGTGTCGGCCGGGCAGGAGCCGCGTCAGCTGCAGCTGTTCGACGCCGCTGCGACGGCCGCCTGACGGCGTGCCCCCCGGCGCGACGGCCAGCTCATCGCGCCACCGTCACGCGTTTCCGCCGCCGCAGGCAGCACCGGTGCGAGCCGCGCTCGGCGCGCTCAGGTGGCGGGGCGCGGCCGGTGGGTCAGCGGATCGCGCACCAGCACGGTGTCGTGCCGCCAGTGCTCGTCGTCGCGCGCGGGGCAGTCGATGTTGAAGTGCAGGCCGCGGCTCTCGCGCCGGAGCGTCGCGGACGCGATGATCAGATCCGCGACGGTCGCGATGTTGCGCAGCTCGAGCAAGTCGGAGGTCGGCAGGAAGTCCCAGTAGTCGCGCTGGATCTCCGCGAGCACCAGGTCGATGCGCGCTCGCGCGCGCGCGAGGCGCTGGTCGCTGCGCACGATGCCGACGTAGTTCCACATGAAGCGGCGGATCTCGTCCCAGTTCTGACCGATCAGCACCGCCTCGTCGGTGTCGCGCGCGCGTCCCGGGTTCCAGTCGGGCAGGTCGGGTAGTGGGGCGCGTTGTTCCTCGGCGAGCCGCGCCACGGCGTGCAGGGCGGCGCGGCGCCCGAACACGAGCCCTTCGAGGAGCGAGTTGGAGGCGAGCCGGTTGGCGCCGTGCAGTCCCGTATTCGCGACCTCACCGGCGGCGTAGAGGCCGTCGATCGGCGTCTTGCCGTTCTCGTCGGTGCACACGCCGCCGCACGTGTAGTGCGCGGCCGGCACGACCGGGATCGGCTGGCGGGCCGGATCGATGCCGAAGCTGCGGCAGCGCGCGAGGATCGTCGGGAAGCGCTCCTCGAGAAACGCCTTGTCGCGGTGCGAGATGTCGAGAAACACGTTGTCGAAGCCGTGCAGCTTCATCTCGTGGTCGATCGCGCGCGCGACGATGTCGCGCGGCGCGAGCTCGGCGCGCGCATCGTAGGCGGCCATGAACGGCGTCCCGTCCGGACGCTTCAGGACCCCGCCCTCGCCACGCACGGTCTCGCTGATCAGGAACGACTTCGCCTGCGGGTGATACAGGCAGGTCGGGTGGAACTGGATGAACTCCATGTTGCCGATCGGAGCGCCCGCTCGATAGGCGATCGCGACCCCGTCGCCGCTCGCGACGTCGGGATTGCTGGTGTAAAGATAAACCTTGCCGGCACCGCCGGTGGCGAGCAGCGTCGCGCGCGCGCGGAACGTTCGCACCTGCCCCGACGAGCGATCCAGCAGATAGGCGCCCCAGCAGCGCTCGGGGCCGGGCAGGCCGAACTTGGCTGCGGTCAGGAGGTCGACCGCGATGTGGCGCTCGAGGATCTGGATCGAGGGATGCTGTGCGACCGCGGCGAGCAGCGCACGCATCATCTCGGCGCCGGTCGCGTCGAGCGCATGCAGGATGCGGCGTCGCGAGTGACCGCCTTCCAGACCCAGGTCGACGTCGTAGGCGTCCTCGGCATCGGGTCGCAGCGAGAAGCGCGTGCCGAGCGCGATCATCTCGCGCACCCGCTCGGGCCCCTCGCGCACGACCAGCTCCACGATGTCGTGGTTGCAGAGCCCCGCGCCGGCCACCTCGGTGTCGGCCGCGTGCGCGTCGAAGGAATCCTCCGGGCTCCAGACGCTCGCGATGCCGCCCTGCGCGTAGTTGCTCGAGCCCTCGGGAACGCGGTCCTTGGTGACGACGGTCACGCTGCCCGAGCGCGCGGCCTCGAGCGCGAAGCTCAGGCCGGCGATGCCGCTGCCGATGACGAGATAATCCGAGTCCACCGATCACCCTCGACCGAAACGAGGCTGCCGCGGCCCCGCACTTGCTTTGGCGCATCGGACGGCGGGCACGCGATAGGCGGAAGGGCAGGCGTGCGGTATGGTCGCCGGTGTCCCGGATGGGGGTCCGGGAACGGCGGTGGAGGCGGTGTGCGGGGGATGAGGGCTCACCATGGGGACAGTAGGGCGCGAGGGGCGCGTGCGGCAAGCGAGCCGTGCGGAGCGCCGTCCGGATCATGCGCGCCGACGACACCTGTCGGAAGTCTGACCTCGGAGCCGTACCGGCGGGTCAATTTGACCGCTGCCGGGATCCACCATAGGAGGGTTCAGCCGATGACGCATCGGAGGGATGCCATCCTCGGCGCGGCTTTCGGGGGAGAGCGCGCCGGAAGGGCACGGGCCACGTCCGTGCCGATCCAAAGAGCAGCGACGACGCTTCTCGCGGCGGTGCTTGCGCTCGGCGCGCTCAGGCCGTCGAGCGCTGCGGCCGCGGACGGGGTCTACTCCTTCCGCGATCGCAAGGGCACGCTGCACTTCACCAACGTGCCGACCGACAATCGCTTCAAGGCCGTACCCGCGCTGCCCGATCGTCCGATCCGGATCTCGTTGAGCGGTCGCATCGGCGGCGACGGCACGACGCGCGCGGGGCGCGCGGCTCTGGCGCGCGCGGATCGCATCTGGAGCGAGGCGCCGGCCGATCTCGAGAAGCTGATCGACGAGACGTCGCGGCGCTACGGGGTCGAGACGGCGCTGGTCCATGCCGTGGTTCGCGCGGAGTCGGCGTTCGACCACCTCGCGGTGTCGTCGTCCGGCGCGCAGGGGCTCATGCAGCTGATGCCCGGCACCGCGCAGGAGGTCGGCGTGCGCGACGTGTTCCACCCGCAGCAGAACCTCGAAGGCGGCGTGTACTACCTGCGCTCGCTCATCGACCGCTTCAACGGCGACCTGCGGCTCGCGCTCGCGGGTTACAATGCCGGGCCCGGCGCGGTGGAGCGCTTCGGCGGCGTGCCGCCGTACACCGAGACCCTGGACTACGTCGAGCGCGTCTTCCGCTACCGGCAGGAGTACCTGCTGAGCCAGCGGGGTCGCCCGGCGCGCGTCCTCGTCGCCTCGCGATGAACGCGGCAGGAGAGCCCGCGACGGCGCCGACGAGTGACGCCGCTCGCCGTCCGAACGCCCTCAACCTGCCGAACGTCATCTCGCTCAGCCGGGTCGCGATCACGCCGCTGCTCATCTGGCTGTTGACCGATCCCGGCCGGGAGGCGTCGCGTCTCGCGGCACTCGCGTTCTTCGTCGCGTGCGTCAGCGACTGGCTCGACGGCTACCTCGCGCGCCGGCGCGGGCTCATCACCAACCTCGGCAAGTTCCTCGATCCGCTCGCCGACAAGGTGCTGATCATCAGCGCGCTGATCATGCTGACCGCGATGCCGCGCGAGCCGCGCGTCCCCGGCTGGATCGTCGCCGTGATCGCCGCGCGCGAGGTGGCCGTGACCGGCTTGCGCGCAATCGCGCGCGACGAGGGCATCGTGCTGGGCGCGGAGTCGCTCGGCAAGGCGAAGATGACCTTCGAGATCGTCGCGCTGTTCTCGCTGCTGATGCACTATCCCGTGTGGCTGATCGACTTCCACGCCGCGGGCATGGTCTTCGTGTGGATCGCGCTCGTGCTCGCGCTGTGGTCCGGGATCGCCTACCACCTGCGGCTTGCACGCGTGATCTACCAGCGTAGCTGATCTCGAGACACGGCACGCGGAGCGTTCGACGTGCGTGTCCGCGCCTTCACGTCCTCGCTGGAGTTGCTTGCGCCCCCCGGTGGCGAGGGCTACGTTTTTCGCGTCGCCGGGCACGTCAGTGATAGCTAGGTCCCACGCAAGAGCAGGTCGCGAACCCCGCCAGGCCCGGAAGGGAGCAACGGTACCGATTCTTCTCTGTGCCGTGGGGGTGCCTAGCTATCACTGACGTGCTCGGCGGGCAGGTCACCGCGACGGCGACGGCTCCCGCTTCGGGGCGCCGGGCGACACCGTCGCCGAGGCGCGAGCGGCGAGGATGAGCGAGGATCGCGAACTGTTCGGACAGTCCGAGACGACATCCGGGCGCGCGGTCGCGTACCAGGTGCTCGCGCGTCGCGCGCGTCCGCAGGCCTTTGCCGACGTGGTCGGGCAGGAGCACGTCACCCAGACGCTCACCAACGCGCTCGCGACCGGCCGGCTCGCGCATGCCTTCGTGTTCAGCGGCATGCGCGGCGTCGGCAAGACCACGACGGCGCGCATTCTCGCCAAGGCGTTGAACTGTGCCGAAGGTCCGACCGCGACGCCGTGCAACCGGTGCTCGAGCTGCGTCGAGATCACCGAGGGCCGCTCGCTCGACGTGCTCGAGGTCGACGCCGCCTCGCAGACCGGCATCGACGCGACCCGCGAGCTGCTCGAGACCGTCAAGTACCAGCCGGCGAGCGCACGCTTCCGCGTCTACATCATCGACGAGGCGCACGGCCTCTCGAAGCAGGCGGTCGACGCGTTTCTGAAGACGCTCGAAGAGCCGCCGGCACACGCGAAGTTCATCCTCGCGACGACCGCGGTGCACAAGCTGCCGTCGACGATCCTGTCGCGCTGCCAGCGCTTCGACTTCCGCTCGGTGGCGGGCGACACGGTCGTCAAGACGCTCGACGCGATCGTCCGCAAGGAAGGCAAGCAGGCGGACGAGGATGCGCTGCGGGCGATCGCGCGCGAGTCCGGCGGCAGCATGCGCGACGCGACCTCGCTGCTCGACCAGGTGCTCGCGTTCGCTTCGGGGACGGTCGACCTGGCGGCGGTGAACGCGGCCCTCGGGCTGCCCGACGAGATCGCGGTGCGCGAGATCCTGGGCGCCGTCGTGGCGCGCGATCCGGGCAGGGCGTTGGAAGTCATCGGGCGCGTCTGTGCGCAGGGCGTCGACCTGGCGCGCTTCGGGCAGGCGCTGCTCGAGCGGCTGCGCAACGCGACCGTGCTCGCGGTCGCGGGGCCGCAGGCGCTCGCGGATCTCGCGGCGAGCGAGATCGAGGATCTCGCCGCGAGCCAGCGCGACGTCCCGCCGGCGGATCTGCAGCGCTGGTTCCGCATCTTACTGGAAGCGCTGGACGAGGTGTCGCGCAGCCCGTATCCGAGGCTCGTGCTCGAGATGGCGATCGTCCAGATGGCGACGCTCGCCCCGCTGGTGCCGCTCGATCAGCTCGTCGCGCGCCTCGAGGCGCTGGAGCGGGGCGGGGGTGGGGACGCCGGGCGCGGTGCCCGCTTTGCGCGCCCCGCGCCGAGCC
>JAIEPK010000434.1 GCA_019749875.1 Candidatus Binatia bacterium
GCGGCACCGACGCCGAGCCCGCGGCCCGCGCCGTCCGGCACGCCGACGAGCTCGGCGACGCCGGGCAGCTCCGCCACCCCGATCGGCACCGTGTCGCCCGAGCCGGAACAGGACATCCGTTGCTGCGTGCCCGACGATCGCGGGCCGGAGTGCGAGGATCGCACGCCCGCCGAGTGCGCCGCGCGCGGCGGCGTCAATCTCGGTGCGGGATCCTGCACTCCGAACCCGTGCTCTTGAGCCGGACCCGTGCGTCGTGGCGCGATTTCGCTCGCGCTGCGGTGCCCGGTCGTCTATGACCCGTAAAGCACTCGCGCGCGACCTCGGGGCGCCGGGTGTCCTGGGCCGCTTTGAGCACCAACGGGTCACCTTCTTCGCTCGAATCCCGCCACCGACGCCGCGTACAGCCGCGCGCGGCGGTCACGCGCAAGCGTCCGCCCGGTGCAGCCGACCGCGCGATGCAGCGTCAGCACCTCCGCGCGATCAGCCGCGCGCCGGGCTCCGGGCTGCTGCACCGGCTGCCCGACGCCGTGGTGACGTTCGATCGCGAGTGGCGCTACGTGTTCATGAACCGTCAAGCAGAGATCAACCATCGCTGCCGGCCGGGCGAGCTGCTCGGCCGCTGCGTGTGGGACGTGTTCCCCGAGGGCCGCGAGCTCGAGACCTATCGCCGCTTCATGCGCGCGCTCGACACGCAGCAGGAAGACGTCTTCGACGAGTACCTGCCGATGTTCGGCCGCTGGTACGAGCAGCGTCTCTTTCCGAGCCCGCACGGGCTCACCGTCGTCGCGCGCGACATCACCGACTGGCTCGAGCTGCGCGAGGAGCACGCGCAGCTGGCGAGCAGGCTCGCGGCACTGGAGGCGGCGGCTCCCGCGAGCGCCGTCCACGAGACGACGCGGCACGCGATCGTGCGCGAGCCGGCGGTGCAGCCGGACGAGGACGACGAGCGCCCGCTGCGCATCATCGTCACCATGTTTCCGAAGCCGGGCAAGCGAGACGAGATGATCGGTCGCTTCCGCAACGGACAGGCGCTGCTCGATGCGCTGCAGGAGTCGGGCGCGCTGTCGACCGAGCTGCAGGTCGCCGACGACCCGAACGGTCCGCTGGTGGTGACGATCCTCTGGGACTCGGCCGCGAAGTACGCGCTCTGGACGAGCCACCCGCAGCGACGGAGCTCGCTGGAGGAGGTCGCGCCGCTCGCGGAAGAAGTCTGCATCGAGCGCTACGAGGTCGTGCGCCTGGTCACCACCGACCGCGGCCGCTGAGCGACCCGGCGGGCGCCGTCAGCCACCCGCGCGCGCGTCACGCTCGTTCCAGCGTCGGATCAGGCTCGGCAGGACGATCATGACGACGAGCATCGCGAAGATCGTCGTTCGCTCGTCGCCGATGACGTCGTTCAGCCACAACGTCGAGATCATCAGGACCGCGAAGTAGAGCATGTCGCCGGCGATCGCGATCGCCCAGCCGGAGAAGAATCCGTGCCCCGCGGCCGAGGCCGCGGCGCGCCCGGTCATCGGGTCGACCCCGAAGCTGACCAGCACCAGCGCGAACGGCCCCGACGCGGTGCCGTAGCGCGCCGTCGTTCGCTGCAGGACCGCACGCGCGCGTCGCGCCGCCGAGCGCAGCACCGGGATCCGGCGAAAGACCGCCATCAGGACGCGCAGCATGGGCTCGAACACGAAGGCCAGGATGACGTCCGAGACCAGGTAGAGCCCCATCATCAGCGGCCAGGCCACACCGCGGTCGCGTGCCATCAGCACGCCCGCCGGGATCCCTCCGCCGACCGGCACGAGGAAGAGCAGGAGCACGCCGAGCGTGCCGGCGGGCCAATCGGACGGGATCGGCGCCGTCGGGTCGAGCAGCGCCTGCTGGAAGCTTTCGAGGGTCACGCGAGGGACGCTAACGGACCGGCGTTCGCGCCGCCCGCTGCGGTCGGACCGGCGCCACCGTCCGTCGCTCGCTGCGCGCGCCGTGTCGAGTCGTCATCCCGGCGGCAGCAGCGTCAGCGTCTGCTCGTCGAACAGCGGCTCGTCCTGTCCGACGCGCACGAAGAGGATCTTCGCGACGCCGCTCTGCGGCTGCGACTCGAAGTACTGGATCCCGTCGGGCGCCTCGCCGTAGGCACCGCAGGGCGGATCGGGCACCTCGTCGGCGCGCGCCTTGCGCTTCAGCTCCTTCGCGTACGACGCGTCGGGCACGAAGGTCGTGCGGATGCGTCCCGGCGGCGTCTTGCCGTGCTTCCACCGCGCCGGCACGCAGCGTCGTGCGACGGCGGCGTCGCCGTGCTCGGCAAAGATTCGCTTGATGCCGGCCTCGGGGCTCTCGCCCGGCTGCAGATCGAACACGTCGATCACCGGCTCGGGCGCGCCGCCGTCGGAGAAGCGCTGCGCGAGCGTCGACCCCTGGACCAGGAAGTCGATCTTGCGGAAGCCGTAGTCGCAGCGCTGCACCCAAGCTGCCAGGCCGAGCTGGCGATCGGCGACCCTCTCCCAGGCGCAGTGCTCGAGCGGCGCGCGCGACGGCTTTCCGGCGGGCAGGTCGTCCGCGACGGCCGGCCCCGCGAGCGCGTACGAGAGCGCCAGCAGGCCAACGGCGGATCGCGGGAACAGAGCACGCATGCTCCGGGTCGTAGCCACGTACGGACGGGAATGCGAGCGTCGGGCGTCGCCGCGGATGCTCGCGCGAGCGGCATGTAAGTCCTTCCCTCGTCGGCGCCTTCGCTCGCGAGGGGAGACGGATCCCGAATCCTTGCAGCAGTGCACGCTGCGGACGACCGCACGGCGGGCGAAACGACAGATCGCGCAGATTGTGCCTTGATCTCTGCGACTGACGGCGGCTAAGACGCGCGCGCACCCGCGACTCGACGAAAGGAACACAATGCTCCATCGCACGGTTTCTCCACGGTTCCTCTGGCGGCGCGCTGCGCAGCTCTCCTGCGCGCTCGCAGCCTCGGCACTGCTCGTCCCCGTTGCCGCCTCGGCCGCGACCACCTTGGTGGTCGACGACGACGGCACCTACGACGCCGGCACCAGCGGCTGTGACGGAACGGACGCTGCCTACACGACGATCAATGCGGCCAACACCGCAGCGGTCGATGGCGACACGATCTTCGTGTGCCCGGGTACCTACGTCGAGATCCAGATCAACATCACCAAGGCGATCACGCTGCAGGGCTCGGGGGCGGCGTCGACGATCATCGACGGCGGCGGCGGTACCGGCCTGACCAACGCGGGCACGCTCCGCATCCGCACCAACACCGGCAACGTCAAGGTCGACGGCTTCACGATCCAGGGCGCCGCGGCGCAGGGCGCGTCGGCGACGGGCCTGCGCTTCGCGATCTCGTCGAAGTCGAGCGCGCCGGTCACCTACACGATCACCAACAACGTCATCAAAGGAAACAACAACCCGGCGTGGGGCTCGGACTACGGCGTCTACACCGACGGTCCGTCCGCGCTCGAGACGTTCATCTTCCAGTACAACACGATCACCCAGACGGGCTCGAACCCGATCCTCATCGAGCGTCACACGGGACCGACGGACGTCAGCTACAACACCTTCGACCGTGGCGTGTTCTCGGGCGGCATCTCCGCGTACTTCAACATGAGCCACACCGGGACGGCGATCACGTCGCTGCAGAGGGTCAGCAACAACACGATCGACCTCGGCAACGACCCCGGTCCCTACACGTCGTCGAACGCGAGCGGCGCGATCACCTTCGTCGGCGCCTTCACCGGCACGACGCTCGGCACGTTCTCGAACGTCGAGATCAGCGGCAACGTGATCACCAACGTGCAGGCGTTCCGCCGCGGCATCACCTTGACCAACAACGCGGCAGCCCCCGGCACCAACGGCATCATCAGCAACGCCGTCGTGAGCTGCAACAGCATCAGCGGCCCGGTGACGGCGCAGACCACGACGTTCGGCATCCGCACGTTCGGTCGCATCCAGAACCCCGACATCAGCAACAACACGATCAGCGCGATCGAGACCGGCTTCACCGGCCGCACGCAGAACACCCACATCGCGACCGGCGTCGTGCTCGAGGAGAACAGCTTCAGCGGCGTCGTGAACGCGATCGACTGGTGGTCGGCGGCGTCGCTCGACGCCGAGACCAACTGGTACGGCGCCGCGAGCGGACCGACGGTCGCGAGCAATCCGAGCGGCGTCGGCGCAGCGATCGTCGCGACCGGCGGTCCGACGCCCGGCTCGCCGGTGGTCGACTACGAGCCGTGGCTCGGCACCGGCGCCGACGCCGACGCGGGCACCTGCTTCGTCCCGGGCGACTCGGGAGAGTGCGCCGGTCCGTCGCTCTGCGACGTGATCAATGGCTGCTCGGCGGCGCCGATCAACGACGGCGGCTCGTGCGACGACGGCCTGTTCTGCACCGCTACCGACACCTGCAACGCCGGCACGTGCAGCGGGGTCGGTGACCCGTGCACCGGCGGCGCCGAGTGCGCGAACCTCTGCGACGAGGCCAACGACTCCTGCAACGTGCCGGCGGGTGCGACCTGCACCGACGACGGCCTGGTCTGCTCCGAGGACATCTGTGATGGCGCGGGCGCCTGCACGCACCCGGCCGGCAACACCGGCGCGATCTGCGCGGTCGCGGCGGACGCGTGCGAGCTCGACGCCGCGTGTGACGGCGTCAGCACCGCGTGCCCCGCGAATCCGCAGCTGCCCGACGGCGACAACGACGGCCAGTGCGACGAGATCGACGCCTGCACGACCTACGACCTGACGCAGATCTTCGCGACCAAGCCGAAGTCGCGCCTGGTCTTGACGAAGATCAACACCGACGTGACGCCGGGCAACGACGGCCTGGTGATCAGCGCCTCGTTCTCGCTGGCTCCGGGCCACACGTTCGCCGAGGTCGATCCGATCGGCGAGGGCGTGCGCGTGCTGCTGCTGAACGATGCCGGAACGTCGCGCCTCGACGCGGCGATCCCGGGCGGCGCCTACAACACCACCACCAAGGTCGGCTGGAAGGTCTCGGGCAACGGCAAGACGTGGCGCTACATCGACAAGAGCGCCTCGCCGGCCGGCGGGATCTTCTCGGTCGTGATCAACAACAAGAGCACGGCGTCGACGCCGCGCGGCGTGAAGGTCACGGTCAAGGGCCGCAAGGGCACCTACCCCGTGGTCGGCAGCGACGTGCCCGTGCAGGCGATCGTCACCCTCGGTGACGCCACCGCGGCCGAGAACGGCCTGTGCGGCGAGAGCGCGTACCTGAGCACCAGCTGCGCGTTCAACGCCCCGCAGAACAAGCTGACCTGCCGCCGCTAGGCGTCCGGCAGCAGCGTCCCGTTCGCGCAGGGGCCCGTCGCAGCAGCGGCGGGCCCCTCGTCGTTTCGGCGACGCCCCCCGACGACGATCGAAGAGCCGCGTGCCGTTGCGTCGTGGTCGTGGCGCGCGCAGACTCGGACGTCAGCATGGAAGTCGTCGGCCTCGACCACGTCTACGTCACCGTCGCGGATTTCGCGCGCTCCGAGCCCTTCTACGATCGCCTGATGGCGTTCCTCGGCTTTCGCAAGACCGACAAGCGGATCGGCGGCGAGCCGCACGCGCACTACGTCAACCGGGTCATGCAGTACTCCATCCGTCCGGCGCGCGGCGGGCGCGTGGGGCACGACCCGTACACGCCCGGGCTGCACCACCTGTGCTTCCAGGTGGCCGATCGTGCGGCGGTCGACGAGGTGCACGCGACGCTGACGTCGTGGGGCATCGAGGCGAGCGCGCCGCGCGTCTGGTCCGAGTACAACGACGACTACTACGCGACGTTCTTCGCCGACCCCGACGGGCTCCGCCTCGAGGTCGTGGCGCGCTCGAAGTACCGGCGCGAGCTCGCCGAGCGCTGGGACGAGATGACGACGTTCCTGAACCCGCTCGCCGAGCTGCGCGCGCGCGACGCGGCGAAGCCGCGCTGAGTCGCGCGGACGCCGTCGCGACGCGCTCCTACGCGAGGACGCGCTCGAACCACTTCGCCGAGCGCTCGAACCAGCGCGCCGTGAGCGCGCACGGGAAGAACAGGAAGCCGTGCGGCATGTCCGGCGCGACGAAGAGCTCGGTGTCGTTGCCCGCGGCGGCGGAGCGTGCCGCGAGCAGCAGCGTGTCGTCGAGCAGGTGGTCGGTGCTGCCGACGCTGAGCAGCATGGGCGGCAGGCCGCGCAGGTTCGCGAAGGCGGGCGAGATCGCCGGATCGCGGCGCTCGTCGTCGCTGCGCCCCGGCAGGTAGCACTCGGTGAAGAACAGGATCGACGTCGGGTCGAGCACGTCGGGACCGTCGTGCGCGCGCAGGCCGCGCTGGCTCGGCGAGCGTCCCCAGTCGAACACGCCGAAGACCAGGTTCGCGCCCACGAAGCGGTCGATCGCCTGCAGCTCGTCGCGCGCGCGCAGCAGCACGGCCGCGGCCATGTAGCCGCCCGCCGACTCGCCGCCGGTGACGAGGCGCGCGCTGCCGAGCTCGCGCTCGCCGTTCTCGAGCAGCCACTTCAGGACGGCGACGCCGTCGTCCGGGCCCGCGGGATACGGGTGCTCCGGCGCGAGCCGGTAGTCGACCGACACCACCGCGACGCCGTGCTGGCGCGCGATCTGCTGGTTCGTCACGTCGTTCATCTCCGGCGAGCCGGTGATCATGCCGCCGCCGTGGAAGTGCAGGTACACGCCGCGCGCACGTCCCTCCGGGACGAAGAGCCGGCACGGCACGCCGGCGATCTCGGTGGGACGTGCGTCGGGCACCGTGAACGCGGCCTTCTGCATCGCGGCGCGGCGCTCGCGCACGATCTCCAGCACGTCGGTCGTCGCCGACGGCTCGCGTCCGCCGAGCAGCTCGGCGAAGGCGGCGATCCCGTTCTCGACCGCGGTACGCGCCTCGGCGCGCTCGGCTTCCATCTCGGGCGTCCACAGCTGCATGCGGTCGATCCTCGTCGTACCGCCGGACGATTCCGGCTCCGACGCGCTATCCGTCGCGGCCGTGCGCGGTCAAGCGTCACGGCCGCGTCGTGCGTCGCTGATTCAGTAGCGGCGATCGCGGAACAGCTCGTACGCCGTCTGCAGGTACGCGATCAGCAGATCGAGCGCCGGCCGGTCGAGCTCGGTGCGCGTGCTGCGCCCGTCGTGCAGCAGGAACGACCCCTCGCTCTTGCGCAGCCCGACCAGCGACAGCCGGTCGTCCTGGAAGATCGCGACGTCGTGGTTGTGGCTGAACAGCACGGGACGGCTCGCCGGGACCTTCGCATCGAGCACGTCGACGCCGTAGAACGGCGCCGAGTAGGGCAGGCCGAGCAGCCCGAGGACGGTCGGCGCGAGGTCCATGTTGGAGAAGGTCTTCTCGCACACGCCGGCGGGCAGGCGTCCCGGTGCGAGCAGCAGCGCCGGGATGCGGTAATGCTCGACCGGCACCTCGGCGCGCCCGTAGACGCGCGAGTCGTGGTCGGCGATCACCACGAACAGCGTGTTCTTGAACCACGGCCGTGTGTGCGCCTCGGCGAAGAAGCGTCCGATCGCGTAGTCGGCGTAGCGGACGCCCGCCTCGCGACCGCCGCCGGACTCCGGCACGCCCGGCACCCCCGGCGGAAACGTGAACGGCTTGTGGTTCGAGGTCGTCATCACGATCGAGAAGAACGGCGCGCCCTTTGCCGCCGCGGCGTCGAAGTAGGCGACCGCGTGGTGCATCAGGTCTTCGTCGCTCACGCCCCAGACGTTGGTGAACTTCGGATTCTCGATGTCGAGCCGGTCGCTGAGCGCGAAGCCGTTGCTGCCGAAGTAGTGGTTCATGTCGTCGAACGCGCCGAAGCCGCCGTAGAGGAACGACGTCTGGTAGCCGTGGCCGCGCATGACGCGTCCCCACGTGCTGATGTCCTCGCTGCCCGGGCGCTTGACGATCGCCTCGCTCGGGATCGGCGGGAACGACGCGGACATGGCCTCCAGCCCACGAACCGTCCGCGTGCCGGTCGCGTAGGCATTCGCGAGCACCAGTCCCTGCGTCGCGAGCGCGTCGAACGCCGGCGTCAAGCCACGCGAGTCGCCGTACGTCCCGACGTACTGCGCGCCGAAGGACTCCTCCGAGATCACGACCACGTTGAGCTTGCCGAGCCCGTCGGGACGTCCCGGGAACGTCCGCACCAGCGAGAACGGGTCGTCGCTCGCGAACGTACCGCCCATGCGGCCGAGATGGTCGCGCATGATCGCGAACGCGCGCTCGCGCGGCAGCGTCGGATAGAGATCCTCGTAGTCGATCTCCGCCGTGCGCAAGGCGCGAAAGAACGTCGCCGCCCCGTTCATGCCGAGCTCGTTGGTGGCCCGGTTCGATGCGAAGGACAGCGAGTCCGACGAGATCGCCACCGTGAGCGCGGCCGCGACGGCGACGTTCGCGGCGAGCAGCCCGAGGCGACCGCGGAAGCGGGGCGCGTCGCCGACGGTCCGCCGCGCGAGGCGCCACAGCGGCACGAGCACCAGCGCGCTGCCGGCGAGCAGTGCCGCGAACATCGGCCGGAGCGGGTACGACTCCTCGATGTTGCCGACCACCTCCGTCGGGTAGATCAGGTAGTCGACCGCGACCAGATTGAAGCGCGACTCGAACTCGTCCCAGAACAGGTACTCGGCGATGGCGACGAAGAGCACGAACACCACGCTCACGTAGAGGATTCCGAGCAGCACGGGACGCGCGGCGCGCCCGCTCCAGAGCCGCTGCGGCAGCACGAGCAGCAGCAGCGAGAGCGGCAGCGACAGGTATGCGAGCGCCACCACGTCGTTCACGAAGCCGACGAGCAGGGCGACCGCCAGGTCGCCCGGATCGAAGCCGGCGTCCCGGAACACGCCCCACAGGACGATGCGCAGCACGACGCCGAGCACGACGTAGAATGCGCCGAGCGGCACGAGGAGAGCACGGTACGGCGTCAGCCCGTGCGTGCCGGTGTTCTCGGCAGGACGCGCGACCTCGGGACTCGGTTTGATCGGGGCGGCGACGGTCATCTGGTGCGGTCTCGGCGGGCCGGTGCGACCCGCCGGCCGTCCGGTCTAGAATTTCGTCCCGACCTCGACCCCATAGTCTTTCTCGGGCCCGCGGTCGAAGAAGAAGCGCAGGATGACCTGATCGGTGAGCAGCGCGCCGGTGGCGGAGCCGATGAAGTCGGCCAGCAGATCGCCGCCCGAGAAGCCGGCGCTTCCCGTCGAGTCGACGATCTCGACGACCAGGCCGGGGACCGTCCCGAGCAGCGCACCGCCGACCAGCCGGTACTGGGGCGCGAACTGATCGACCAGGACGGTGGCAAGCGCGCCGGCGGGCACGCCGGTCGCGAAGTGCGAGAGCTTGTCGGCCGGGATCGCCCGTGCCGGGGCGGGCCTTCCGAGCACGATCGCGACGGCGAACGAAAGGACGACCAGAAGACGAACCGACGATGGATGGTACCTCACACGCTGCCCCCCTCAGCTTCGATGCCGCCACCCCGCTCCGCGATCGGAGGAGCGCTGGACCGAGTCACGGACGCGGCATCCGTGGTCGCTCGCGACGGCCGGCCGACGCTCGGGACGTCTCAGAGGCCGTAGCGCTTCAGCTTGTACCACAACGTGCGCTCGCTGACCCCGAGCAGGCGCGCGGCCTGTGCCTTGTTGTCGCTGGCGGCGCCGAGCGCGCGCAGGATGGTCTTGCGCTCGACGTCCTCCACCGCCGGCTCGAGGGCGAAGCTGTCGCTCTGTACCGGCGGCGCCTGCACGACGCCGCTCGTGCTCGACGGCAGCGCGAGGGCGAACGCCTCGCGCCCGACCTGCCCGCCCTTGGCCAGCACCGCGGCACGCTCCATGAGATTCTGCAGCTCGCGCACGTTGCCCGGCCAGTCGTAGGCGGCGAGCACGCGGCAGGCGTCCTCGGTGAGCTCCAGCGGCCCTTTGCCGAGCTCGCGCGCGAAGCGGTCGAGGAAGAACCGCGCCAGATCCACGACGTCCTCGCGCCGCTCGCGCAGCGGCGGCAGATGGATGTGGAAGACGTTCAGGCGGTAGTACAGGTCCTCGCGGAAGCGCCCCTCGCGCATCGCCGTGCCGAGGTCGCAGTTGGTCGAGGACAGCACCCGCACGTCCACCGACATCGGCTTGTTGCTGCCGATCCGCTCGACGACGCCCTCCTGCAGGACGCGCAGCAGCTTGGCCTGCAGCGGGTAAGCCAGGTCGCCGATCTCGTCGAGGAAGAGCGTTCCACCGTTGGCGAGGGCGAACTTGCCCAGCCGATCCGCTTGCGCGCCGGTGAATGCTCCACGCGTGTGGCCGAAGAGCTCGCTCTCGAGCAGGTCGGCCGGGATCGCGGCGCAGTTCAGCGCGACGAACACGTGATCCGCGCGTGGGCTCAGCTTGTGGATCGCGCGTGCCACCAGCTCCTTCCCCGTCCCGGTCTCGCCGGTGATCAGCACGCTCGAGCGCGTCGGCGCGACCTGGCGAATGGTCGCGTAGACCTCGCGCATCGCGGTCGACGACCCGACCAGGTTCTCGAACGCCGGCACCTGCGCCGCCTGCTCGCGCAGGACGAGATTCTCGGTGTGCACCCGGCGCAGGTCGAGCGCGCGGCGGATCAGCAGCTCGAGGTTCTCGACCGCGAACGGCTTCAGGATGAAGTCGAAGGCGCCGAGCTTCATCGCGTCGACCGCGGTCTGCACCGTGCCGTACGCGGTCAAGACGATGATCGGCACGTCGGCGTCGAGCTCGCGCAGCTTCGGCAGCAGCCCCAGCGCGTCCATGCCGGGCAGCTTGAGGTCCGTCAAGACCAGGTCGAACGGCTGCTTCCCGAAGGCGTCGAGCGCCTCTTCCGCGCTCGCCGCCGCCACCGACTCGATGTCGAGACCCTCGAGAACGATCTGCAGGATGCGGCGCATCTTGCGCTCGTCGTCCACCACCAGTGCGCGTCTCATGGCATTGCCTCCGCCGCCGGCAGCTCGACGCGAAAGGTCGCGCCGTGGCCGACCTCGCTCGCTACCGACACCGAGCCGTGGTGCGTCGCGACGATGCGCTGCACCAGGGCGAGTCCGAGGCCGGTGCCGCCCGGCCGTCGCGTGAAGAAGGGCGTGAAGATGCTTTCCTGGATGTCGCGCGGGATGCCCGGGCCGTCGTCCGCGACCTCGAAGCCGACGCGCCCGTCGTAGGCGATGGTGCGAACGTCGACGGTGCCGCCGCGCGGCACGTTCTGCAGCGCGTTCATCAGCAGGTTGAGCGCGACCTGGTAGATCTGCTCCGGATCGCACTGCGCCGGACGATCGGGTCCGAGCGGGCGGCGCAGCGTGATGCCGCGCTCCTCGGCCTGGGTCGCGAGCAGATCGACGGCGCGGGCGAGCACCGGCCCGAGCCGCACCGACTCGAGCACCGGCTCGTGCGGCCGCGCGATCTCGAGCAAGCCGCCGACCACGCGGTCGAGGCGGTCGGCCTCGCTGACGATCATGTCGATCATCTCGCTGTTGCGCGCGTCGCCGTCGCCGATGCGTCGGCCGAGCAGCTGCGCGGAGCTGCGCACGATGCCGAGCGGCGTGCGGATCTCGTGGGCCATTCCGGCCGCGAGCTCGCCGAGGAGCGCCATGCGCGACGCGGCGAGCAGGTCGTCGCGCGCCCGCGTGAGGTCCGCCGCCATGCGATTGAACGACCGCGCGAGCTCGCCGATCTCGTCGTGCGACGACGTCACCACACGGTGCGACGTCGTGCCCGTCCGGGCGAGCTCGCGCGTGGCCGCGGTGAGCTCGCGGATCGGCCGTCCGATGCGAGCGGCGAGCAGAGCGGCGAGGGCCAGGCCGGCGATCAGCACCACGGCCAGCGCCGAGGCCAGACGCCGCTGCAGCCGCCGGACGGGTTCGACCGCATCGGCGATCGGCTGGACGGCGAGCGCCACCAGTCCGAGCCGCGACGGCTCCACCGATGCGTAGCCGACCAGTGCGTCGGCGGCGGTCTCGCGGACGTAGGAGGCGCGCGCCTTCTCGATCGCGAGCGCAGGTGCGGTCCAGCCGTCGCCGACCAGATCGCGACCGGTGAGACCGAGCGGCTCCTGCCACGCGCCGTCACCGACCACGCGGCCGCTCCGATCGAGGACCAGGATCGACACCGCCAGGCCGAGCACGGCGAGGTCGTGCTGCGCGTGCTGCAGCGTGCCGTCGATCGGATCCCACGGGTACTCCGCGATCAGCACTCCGGCGAGCCCGCGGCCGGCGTCGTCGGCGATCGGCGTGGCGATCGCGAACACGGCCTCGGACGGATCGGTCGGCAGCGCCACCAGGACGGTCTCGCCGCGCGCGACGGCCTCGCGCCACGAGCCGGACGCCGCGGCGAGGCGTGGGCGCTGCGTGCCGTGCGCGAGCTCGCGCCCCTGCAGATCGACGATCGCCACCGACCGCACCGACGCATCCTCGCGCTGCAGCGACGTGAGCGTCCGTCCGAGCTCGCCGACGTCGTGCGCCGCAAGCGCCGACCGCGGCAACCGGCGCGCCCAGCCCCGCAGCAGCGTCTCTGCCCGTGACAGCTCGGTCTCGACGTGCTCGGCCGCATCCTGCGCCACCTCCGCGAGCTGCCGGCCGACCGCCTGCTCGAGCGCCGATCGTGCGTTGCCGAGTGCGACCCACGCGAAGACCACGCCGGGCACGACGACGAGCAGGAGCGACAGCGCGAGCAGCTGGCCGTACACCGAGCGCACCCCAGGCCAGTGGAGGCGCCGCATCGCGGGGTGCACCATGTCGCTCGTCTGGCTCATCGGATCGCGCCCGCCCGGCGCGGGACGTCTCGTCGAATCTCAAGAGCCGTGCCGCTGCCTGCGACCGGAGGGCGTCGCAGGAACGGCCGAATTCTGCAGGTTTCTGCGCCATCGGCGCGCGGGCGAAGACCACGATCGCGAACGCGCCGCCGGCTCGGCTCCCGGAATTGGGAATGCCGGCGTGCCGATTCGGAACGATTCCGGTTTCTCGGGGACGCCCGCCCTCGGGGCGCGCATGACGCTCGGCCTGCAAGAAACTGCACGGATTTCCTCGCCGCGCCGACGGCCTGCGTGGGCGATCTCACCGCCCGTCGCGGCCGCTCGTCGTCGACCGCAGCCGAGCGTCGGCAGACGCCGGCGGGTCTGCCGATCGCTCCCCACGTACCGTCAAGCACGAAGACGGGCTGCGGACTTTGCACCTCGGGGCGCGCCGTCTGCAGAACTTACAGCGCGGTCGCTCCCCCGCGAACGCGCGAAGCTCGCGATCCTGCGGCAGATTCGGCGTCGCCGGCCAGTGGCACCCGCGTTGCGATGACGTCGTGCGTTGCCCGCCGACGGCATTCCGCAGGCGCGTGCGCGCCGATGTGCGAGCCCCGCACACCGACCGCGGGCGGAGGAGAGAACGATGATCAACCCGAAGAGGATCACCCGGTCACGGACGAGAACGGTCGCGCTTCGCGTCGCCCTCGGCACCGCACTCGCACTCGGCTGCGCGACGGGCGCGCGGGCGGCCGAGCCGAACGACGCCTGGATCACCACCAAGGCCAAGATCGCGCTGCTCACCACGAGCGATCTCGGGGCGACCGGCATCGACGTCGACACCGTCGACGGCAAGGTCACGCTGCACGGCACCGTGACCACGGACGCGGAGAAGGCGCGCGCCGCGAGCGTTACGCAAGACATCAAGGGCGTACGCTCGGTCGACAATCTGCTCCAGGTCGTGCCTGCGAAGAACGCGGACGTCGTCGAGGCGAAGGACGAGCAGATCGAGGATCGCGTCGAGAAGGCGCTCGCGAGCGACAAGCAGCTCGTCGGCAGCGACATCGAGGTGGCGTCGGTCAACAAGGGCGTGGTCCTGCTGCGCGGCAAGGCCGACTCGATGAACGATCACCTCGAGGCGCTCAACGTCGCGGGCAAGGTTCCCGGCGTGCGACGCGTGGAGAGCGAGATCCAGGCGCCCGACCAGATGAGCGCCGACGATACGGTCGCCGGCGTGAAGACCGGGGCCGCCGACGCCGCGAACGGCGTCAAGACCACGGCGAACGACGTCGCCGACCGCAGCAAGCAGACGCTGGGCGCGACCGGTGCCGCGATGGGCGACGCCTGGATCACGTCCGCGACCAAGATGCGCCTCCTCGCCGATCGCGACACACCCGCGACCGACATCAACGTCGACACCCGCGACGGCGTCGTCACGCTGTTCGGCATCGTGCCGAGCGAGGCGGCGAAGAAGGCCGCCACGGCCAACGCGCGCAAGGTCGACGGCGTCAAGGACGTGAAGAACGAGCTGCAGGTGGTCGCCGATGCGAAGCGCGATGCCGTCGATGCGAAGGACGAGGACATCGAGCGCGGTGTCGAGCAGACGCTCGCCGGCAGCCAGAGCCTGCGCCGTGACGACATCGACGTCGAGGTGAAGGACGGCATCGTTCGCCTGACCGGCAGCGTGCCGAGCGAGTCCGACCGTCTGGCGGCGGGCTTCGCGGCCCGCAAGACGCCGGGCGTTCGTGCGGTGCTGGTCGACGACCTGCGGATCGAGAAGCGCGGCTGAGCCGCGCACGAAAGGAGAGCTCCATGGCTCGCGAGGAACGGAAGAGCGCCGGCGACGGCCAGGCCACGAAAGGCGACGGCATCAACCGCGAGGGCGCCCGTCGCTACGATGAAGCAGTGCGCGATCATGCCCGGTCCGGCGCACCGGAACGCGAGGCCCGTGAGGCCGCGAAGGCGCTCGACGGCGCGGAGGGCGAGGCGCTCCGCGATGCCGAGCGTCAGGGCAAGGCGGCGGCACACAAGCGTCCTTGACGCTCACGCTCGCCGCAGGACGGGGGAGGACCCGTGCGTCGCCGCGCAGGCCTCCCCCGTTTCGCGTCACTTGCAGCTCAGCGTGCTGCCGCTTCGGTTCAGCGCGCAGGCGGGCGCCGGAGCGGGCCCCGGGAAGGCGATCTCACCGCACTCGCCGGTGGCGGCGGTCGGGGCATCGAGCACGACCGTGGCCGCGAGCGGGGGCGCGATCGGAGTCGCCGCCAGCGTGCCCTTCTTGCCGGACATGGTGAACTTGACGACGTCGGGCTTCGCCGCGCTGCGCGACAGCTTGAGCTTGTCGAGCACGCCGCCCACGCTGCTGGACGTGCGGTAGGTGAACGCGGTGCCCGCGCCGTTCGCGAGCCAGCCGGTGCGCGTGGTCGGGTTGTAGCCGCCGGGCGGCACGCCCACGTCGAAGCGCACGCCGGAACCGTCCTCGAGGATCACGCGCGCGCCGTGCGTGATCGGGTCGAGCGCCGGCGCGGTCGCGAAGTCGAGCGCACCGCTGAACGAGAACGTGTCGTCCCCCGGCGCGCTGAGGAAGTTGCTGATCTTCACCTTCGGCTTCGCGACCACGACGCCGTTCGTGCACGGGTCGCACGCGTCGCCGAGTCCGTCGTCGTCGCCGTCGAGCTGTGCGGGGTCGGGGACCACCGGACACAGGTCGTGCAGATCGCACACGCCGTCGCCGTCCCCGTCCGGCAGGCCGACGTCGGGGCACGCGGCGCTGACGCCGTCGCACACGTCGACCACGTCGCACTGGTTCGCGAGCGGGCGGCACACGGTCGCCGCCGGCAGGATCGTGCAGGCGCTGCTGCAGCAGTCGCCGTCGATCAGCGCACCACCGTCGCATGCTTCGCCGAAATCGACCACGCCGTTGCCGCAGTCGTCGATCAGCCAGCGTGCGACGGCGATCTGGTCGTCGTTCGCGAAGCGTGCGCTGCCGGCGATCAGGATCTTGTTGTCGGCCTGCACCGCGACCGCGTTCGCGACGTCGGGTCCGCTGCCGATCGGGAGCGTCACGATGCCGCCGCCACCGAAGTTCGTGTCGAGCGCGCCGGTGCCGTCGTAGCGCGCGAGCGCCATGTCGTCGTTGCTCGCGAAGCGTGCGAAGCCCGCGACCACGAAGCGCCCGGTGGCGTCGATCGCGATCCCCGATGCCTGCGACGTGGTGCCGATCGTCGTGGTGAGGCGCCCGTCGCCGTCGAGCTGCGGGTCGAGCACGCCGAACGCGTCGACGCGTGCCACCGCGAAGTGGAACACGGTGCCGACGCGGGCGTACCCTGCGGCGAGGATCTTGGTGTTGCCTTGCAGCGCGACCGCGTTGCCGAACGCGTTGCCGGCGCCGAAGGCGACGCGCACCGTGCCCGTCCCGCCGCCGAACGACGCATCGAGGTTGCCGTCGTCGAGAAAGCGCGCGATCAGCAGGTCGTGCTGGCTGCCGTCGGCGGCGTAGCCCACGACGACGATCTTGCCGTCGGGCTGGATCGCGAGCGCCGCCGCCTCGTCGTCACCGGTGCCGACCGGCAGCACCACCTTGCCGTCGCTGGAGAACGAGGTGTCGAGCGCTCCGCTGGCGAGGTAGCGGACCAGCGCCAGGTCGCGGTTCGATGCCGTCAAGCTGTAGCCCGCGACGACGATCCGTCCGTTGCCGTCGATCGCGACCGCGCGGGCATGGTCCTCGAGCGTTCCGACTGCGGTGGTGAGCTTGCCGTCGCCGTCGAACGCGGGGTCGAGCGCGCCGCTCGGCAAGAAGCGCGCGACCGCCAGCTCGTCCTTGCCGCCTTGACGGCTGAAGCCCGCCACGACGATGTTGCCGTCGCCGTCGATCGCGACCGCCGACGCCTGGTCGGTGCTGCTGCGGATCGCCGCGGTGACCTTTCCGGTGCCGCCGCCGAAGGCGGGGTCGAGCGTGCCGTCGAGCAGGTAGCGTACGACGCAGAAGTCGTCGTTGCCCGTGTTGCAGGTGCCGGCGACCACGATGCGATCGTCGTCCTGAAGCGCGATCGCGCGACCGAAGTCGTCCGCGTTGCCGACCGCGGTCACGGTGACGCCGGCGTTTCCGAAGGTGGGATCGAGCACGCCCGACTGCGCGTGGGCCGCGCCGCGCGCGAGCGCGACCGTCGCGAGCATGACGGCGAAGGAGGCGAGCGGCAAATGCTTGACGAGAGCGGGCGAGCGGTCGTGGCGCGGGTGACGGAGCACGGGGCCTCCTGCGAAGCGGTGGTGGTCGGGTGGTGGAAGACGGATGCCGTGAGCGAAGGCACGATCATCGGTAACGGTGCGCACGCAGGCAAGCCGGAACGTGAACGCGTCGCACGGCGGCCAGCCCGATCGTCACCGCGTCGCACGGCGGCCAGCGCGATCGTCACCGCGTCGCACGGCGGCGCGGCGTATCGTCACGTCGTCGTCCGCAGCGTCTGCGTCACGCGTCGCAGTGCAAAAGACGTCTTGACTGAGCGCGCCCGCGGGCGCCAAGTGGATCCGACGGAGCGATGCTCCACGAGGCCGGGCGGCAATGGGTCGCCGGCAAGGAGGTCCCAGAAACTTCGGCGGACGGTAGACCAACGGAGACAGGGATGGACACGCCACCGCGCTCGATGGGGCGTCGCTGAGAGCCGCTGCTCTCGACGGCGCCCGCACCGCAAGAACACATGAACGAGTCCCGGCTGATGCTGGGACGGAACGGCGATGAGCCGTTCGGATTCGAGGGCCCGATCCGGGTGCAGATGCACACCGGGTCGGGCTCTCGCCATTTTTGGCGCGACGCGCGAGCGACTGCGCGCGCACCGCGGCGCGCTCGCCGCTCAGCCGCCGATGCCGGAGGTCCGCGCGTACTCGAGGATCAGCTCTGCATCGGGCTTCAGCAGGAACCCCTGCCGGACCGCGCGGTCGTTCGCGCGCGCGACCGCCGCCACGTAGGCGGCGTTGCTCGGGTAGAGCGCCGCGATCGTCGCGTCGTCGAGCGGCACGGTCGTGCCGAAGATGCCGCAGAACGAAGATCCGCTCTGGCCGAGGCCGGACAGCGTCGCGACCGGCGCATCGACGTACGAGGTGCGGATGCCGCCCGTCACGTTGCCGTGCTCGTCGAGCACGAAGTGCGGATCGTCGCTCGATCCGGCGATCGTGAGACGGGGTGCGCGCGCAGGTGATGGTCCACCACCCACCCACTGCTCCAGCGCGCGGAACGCGGCCTTGCCGATCCAGTGCTGCGGCCCCGAGTTGATCGGCGACGCGCAGTCGATGATGCCGGGAATCGGCGACGCCGTGATCCGCACCGCCGCGACCGACGGATCGCCACCGACGTCGGCGAAGCCCACGCTCAGCGTGTAGGTGTCGGCGTGCGCGGTGCCGGCGCTCTCCCACAGGCGAAAGTTGCGCGCGTCGGGCTGGCGGTCCGGGAACGCCCCGAGACGGATCAGATCGGTCTCGGTCTGGAACGTCATGACCGGAACGCGCACGTCGCTGCGGATGCGCACCACGTCGGGCGCGCGCACCTCGGCGAGCGGGCTCTGCGACAGCGGCGCGCTGCTGCCGCCGCGGCTGTGCACGAAGAAGCCGTCGAACACGCGTGCGATCGGATCGACGGCATTCACGTAGGTCACCATGCGGAACGCCGACTGCGACTCGCCCGCCGCGATCAGCTTCGTGATCGCGAGGCCGCCCAGCGGGTCGGGTCCGCTCGGCGTGCGCAGCGCCGCGCCCGCCTGCGAGAAGATGTCGTACGAGAAGCTGTCGCCCGGATGCGAGAGCGTGCCGTAGCGCGCCGGGTCGATCGCCTTGAGGCCGCCGGCGAGCGGCGTCAGCGGTGACGAGCCGGCCTCGATGCCGACGTACTGCGCCGACACGCCGACCCACGCGGCTCCGCTGCGCGTGAGCTCGGTGTGCAGCGTGATCCAGTCGGGGGCGGCGTCGAGGCCGCCGCTCACGTTCAGCCACTCGACGACGACCGTCCCGCTGAAGCGGGCCGGATCCGACGGCCGGTAGACGACGATGCGCGTCTTGTACGGCGCGGTCGCATCGGGCTCGGCACGCCATCGTCCGTCCGAGCCGAGGGGGCGGATGGGGCGGAACGCGCTGGCGGTGCCGCTCAGGAAGAACTCCTCGACCGTGTAGCCGACGTCCGACAGCGGGAAGGCCGTCCCGGAAACGGTCGGACGGTTCCGGGCGCCGCCGGTGATCGGTCCTTCGATCGCGGGGCTCGCGACCCGGCCACGCTCGAGCCCCACCTTGGTCGGCGGGCACACGGGGAGCAGCGCGCTCGCGCCGGCCGGATCGGCGTCGCGCAGGCGGCGGCACGAAGCCGCATCGGCGCTGGCCGACAGCGCGAGCGGTGCGACGAGCAACGAGGCGAGAAGCAAGGTCGAGCGGTGCATCGAGAACCCTCCGGCGGCCCGCGTATCGCGGCTCCACCTGCCGGGGCAAGCCGCTTCCGGACATCGCCGATTTCCTCTTGCGTCGGATTGAAAATGGGAATATTTCCCATTTTATGAAGCGGTGTCGCTCCAGTGGGGGGCCACGATCGGTGGGCGTCGCCCGAACCCGGCCGTCGCGCGGCCGGACTGGCGGAGAAAGCGCATGAAGACGAACGGACGAACGGCGACGAAGTGGCTGGTGGTCGTGGCGCTGGCGGTGCTGGCGCTGACCGGGAGCGCGCTCGCGCAGGGGCGCGGCGACGGCCGACGCGGACCGGGCGGCGGCGGCGTGCGCGGCGTCGATCCGTCGTGCGCGGCG
>JAIEPK010000337.1 GCA_019749875.1 Candidatus Binatia bacterium
GCGCTCTCGACCTCGCCGAGCAGGACCGCCAGCGGCGCCTGCAGGTCGGAGCGCTCGCGCGTGCAGTGATCGCGCGCCGCCGCGCACGCGGCGTCGTGCGCGCGCGTGCCGGGGACGGCCATGGTCTGGCGCGCGTCGACGATCGTGAGGTCGTGCTCGAGGTGCGCGCGGATCGCCGCGTGCAGGACGGCGAGCGCATTCGCGACCGCCGGGCCCGGCGTAGGGCGTCCGGTCAGCGTCCGTCCGCGCGCGATCAGCCCGGCGCGCAGCGAGATGCGCAGCGCCACGCCGGCAGCCTCGACCGCCGCGTCCGGGTCGACGCCGCTCGACGCTCCCTCGAGACGCGCCTCGCCGATCAGGCGCAGGATGTCGGCCGAGACCCGCGACGCCGCGAGCCTTGCGGAGACCAGCTGGTCGGGGGTCGGCTGCACGCCGCCCGGCGGCGGCAGGTTGCGCAGCGTCAAGTGCAGGAGATCCACGAAGCGCGCGACCAGCTGGCGACCGGCATAGTCGGGCGCGACCAGACGGAAGACCGCGAACAGGATCGCCGTGCCGACGAACGTTCCGAACGCGCGCCACAGCGCCGCCGCGACGTCGGTTGCCGGCTCGGCCGAGACCACCACGACGAAGTACGTGACCGCGACCTGGAACGGGCCGTACCAGGCGACCGGCATGCCGAGCACCGCGTACTGGCAGGCGGCGACCACCACGAACATCATCAGCAGCAGGGCGGTGAGGTCGCCGGTGTTCGCGAACACCAGGATCATGGTCAAGAGCGACAGCAGGCCGCCGAGGACCACGCCGCCGAGCCGCAGCCACGCCTTGCGAATGGTCGCGCCGTAGCTCAGCTGTGCCACCAGGATCGGATTCCACAGCAGCGTCGACAGCTCCGGCTCGTGCGCGGCGATGCCGGCGACGAACGCAATCGTCGCGCCGAGCCCGACCTGGAGCGCGAAGCGCAGCGCGAAGCGGTCGAGGTGCAGCACGAGGATGGGCCACGGCGCGGGCGTTCCCAGCTCCTCGCCGGCGGCGAGGTCGCGCAGGCGCCACGGGGGCGTGTGCAGCACGTCGCCGAGGCTTGCCAGCGCCTGCACGAGGGCATTGGTGTTCACGCTCTCGGCGACGCCCACCTCGGCGAGCGCGTTCGTCCGGCGCAGTTCGTCCTGACGCTCGTGCAGGCGCGCCACGCGCGCGGTGAAGTCGGGCCACGCCGTGTCGCCGCAGAGGCCCTCGAGTCCCTCGTGCGTCGCGAGCGCCAGGGCGGCGCGCGCGAAGACCTCGAGCGCGTGCTCGACGTCCCGGACGATTGCCGCGATCTCGTCGCGCAGCGCGTCCTGGTACGTGCGTCCGGCCGCCTGCCGCGACAGGGTGTCCATCGTGCCGGCAAATACCGCCACGCGCTCGGCCGCGGTGGTGAGCGTGATCAGCGTGCGGTCGGCGACCGGGCCGAGGCCCTCCTGCCGCGCGAGGCTCAGCAGCTGCACGTGGCCACCGAGGTCCGAGGAGACCGGCGCATCCGGCCATCCGCCGGGTGGCGGTGCGACGTCACGCCGCGTGCTCGCCTCGTGCACGACGCTGCGCGACCGCGTGAAGCTCGCCGCGAGCGACTCGGCGAGGCGCAGGCGTGCGCTCGGCCGCGCCGCGAGGCGCGAGAAGATCGTCGCCGAGACCAGACCGATCGCGCTGGCGGCGGCGAGGTCGCGCGTCTGGACGGGGATGCCGGACGGGTCGTACGAGCCGGAGAAGCAGGCGCCGATGAGCAGAAAGCTGATCAGCACCGACTCGACGGGGTTGAGCGCGAACGGCAGCGCGTAGGTCAGCGTCGCGACGATGCCGAAGAAGGCCGGCACGAGCAGCCACGGCGTCTGCACCAGCACGCCCGCGACGGGGACGACGAGCACGCTCGCGACCAGCAGCAGCAGGAGCCGGCGCACCATGTTCCGCCAGGTGCAGATGGTGATGTGCTGCAGCGCGAGGTAGGCGACGTTGGGCGCGGCGACGCCCGGGACCTGAAGAGCCACCGCGACGCCGAGCGCCGTCGCGACGGCACCGGCCACGATCAGCGTCTCCTTCCAGCGCCCGGGAAACGGCGTCAGCGCCGCCCGCGCCCGCGCCAGCATCCCGCCTTCCACCGCCACCGCCACGACCCGTGGGTATCACGTCGCGCGCGCGGGCCGGAACGCGCTCACGTCCCGCACGCCGGCGGCCGATGCTGCTCGCGCGGCGTGCGGATTTGAAGGTACGGAAGAGATCCGGCAGGACGGTGCGCAGGGGAAGGAGGGGACGGACGGCGGTGCACGAGACGTCGGGCAAGTTCACGCGCGCGAAGCGGCCGGAGCAGGTCGCTGACCTCGAGGCGATCTTCGAGGCCATCCACTGGCGCGAGTTCAAGATCCTCCTGAAGCCGCAGGCGTTCTCCGACCTCGAGCGCGACGCGAGAGACTACTGGAAGCTCGCCAAGCGGGTCGCCCGGCAGGTCCCGGCGATGATCGACGAGAACGCGCGCTGGCACACGCCACAGATCCGCGAGGTGACGTTCTTCGACACGCCGCGCTTCGACCTCTACCGCCGCTCGTACATCCTGCGCCGCCGGACGCCGTACCGCGGCGACGTGCCGGGCGAGAAGTTCGAGCTCACGATGAAGTTCCGCCATCCCGATCCGGACCTCGCCTGGCGGACGCGCATCGACTTCGCGGAGGGCCTGCCCGGCATCGTCAAGTTCAAGGAGGAGCTGCTGCTGGTCGGCACCGAGCTCGGCGGGATGCGCAGCGTCTTCTCGCACACCTGCCAGATCAAGAACCAGACGATGAAGCTCGGCGGGACGCTCGGCCACTGGGCGCGGATCTTTCCCGCGCTGGTCGACTCGAGGATCGCGAAGACGGCGGCGATCGGACCGGTGAACTCGACGGGGATCGAGGAGGTGCTGTTCGATCTCGGCGTCATCCACTTCGGCGGCGGGCGGAACGCGCAGGTCGACCTCGCGGTCTGGCGCGAGCGCGAGACCCAGCGCGTGCTGATCGGCGAGTTCGCCTTCGAGACCTCGTTCAAGCATTACGGCCGTCTGCACCCGCGTCCCAAGTACCGCTCGGAGCGCTTCTACCGCCTGCTGCAGCGCGAGACCGGCGCCTGGGTGGAGCTCGGCACGACCAAGACGAGGCTCGCCTACGAGCTCTCGGGCAAGAAGCTCGACCATGACGAATGAGATGCTGTCGCGCCCCGAGGCGCACGAGGGACCCGCCGGAGCGGAGCTGACGCGCGCCGAGGCGGCCGCGGCCGTCGAGCGCGCGGCGATCGTCGGCGACGAGGCGTCGGCGGAGCCGCTCGAGGTCCGGCCGGTCACGCTATGGCGGCTCTTCCAGGTGTTCTTCGTGCTCGGCATCACGAGCTTCGGCGGCGGCGTGGTCGCGTATCTGCGGCAGGCGCTGGTCGTCAAGCAACGCTGGATGGACGACGAGACCTTTCTCTCCGGTCTCGAGCTCAGCCAGACGCTGCCCGGCCTGAACGCGACCAACATGAGCATCTACATGGGCGAGCGCCTGCGCGGCGTGCCGGGCGCGATCGTGGCGCTGCTCGGCATGTGCCTGCCCGGGACGGTCATCGTGATGGCGCTCGGCATGCTCTACGCGAGCCAGGCGCGCACGCCGGCGATGGTGATGGTGCTCGGCGGCGTCGGGGCCGCGGCGGTCGGCTTGACGCTCGCCACCACGCTGCAGATCGGCAAGAAGCAGCTCGCGAAGCCGCTCGACCTGAGCCTCGTCGCGCTGACGTTCGTCGTGATCGGCGTCTTCCGCGTGTCGCTGGTGACGGCACTGCTCACCATCGGACCGCTCAGCATCTGGCTCTACCGCCCGCGCAAGCGCGCCGCGGTCGACGGCCCGGCCGGGGCGGCGAAGTGAACGTCCTGTCGTTGCTGTGGGTGTTCGGGCTGCTGTCCGTGCTCGCGGTCGGCGGCGGCACGGCCGTGCTGCCGGAGATGAAGGCGCTGGTCGTCAACCAGTACCACTGGCTGACCAGCGACCAGTTCGGGCAGATCTACAGCCTGGGCCAGCTCTCGCCGGGACCGAACATGCTGATGGTCTCGGTCATCGGCTACCGCGTCGCGGGCTGCGCCGGCGCGGCCGCCGCGCTGCTCGGCTTCTTCCTGCCCGCTGGCCTCATCATGTTCTTCTGCGGTCGTATCTGGGATCGCTTCGCCGACTCGCCGTGGAAGGAAGCCGTGCAGCGCGGGCTCGCGCCGCTGACGATCGGGCTCATGCTCGCCGGCACGTGGGTGCTCGCGAAGACCGTGATCCTCGGCCCGTCCACGGCGGTGATCGCGGTGGTCGTCACCGTGATCCTGCTCGTCAAGCACGTCAACCCGGCGCTGCTGATCTTCGGCGGCGGGATCGTCGGCTACCTGATCGGACGCTGACGCTCGTCGCGCGCGTGCGGTGCCGCGCCGGACGAGCCCGTGACGTCGTCCAGCAGTCGTCCGAGCTCGGCCCCGACGTCGCGCAGCGTCGCTGCACTGCGCCGGGCGCGACACAAGATGAGCGCGCCCTCGATCGCGGCGACGATGGTCTCTGCGAGAGACAGCGCACGCTCGGCCGGCAGCTGCGCACGCGTCAGCGCCTGCGACAGGACGACGCGCCACGAGTCGAATGCCGCGACCGCGGCACCGGACACGACGTCGGACGTCAGCCCGGCCTCGATCACGGCCGGTGCGATCGGGCAGCCGAAGGTCATCTGCGAGCGCTCGAGGCTGTCCGCGTAGCGCGCGCACAACGTGCGGATGGCCTCGCCGGGCGGGTGCTTTTCGAGCACGAAGCGCAGGAAGCCGAGCACCTCGCGGTTGTGGCTCTCGATGACGGCGACGGTCAGCTCCTCCTTGCCGCCCGGGAAGTGGTGGTAGATCGCGCCCCGCTTGGCGCCCGCCTGGTCGAGCACCTCGCTGAAGCCGGTGCCCGTCATGCCGCGTCGGCGGTACAGGTCGACCGCCGCACGGACCATGCGGTCCTTCGTATCGGTACGTCGCCGGTCCATCTCGCAACCGCATGATGGCACAAAAGAAATCGGTTGACACTAGTACGTACGTACTTCTATGTGGAGGCGTCCGCGGCCGATCGCTCCGGACCCCACGGAGGACCCCCCATGCTCCAGCGAACCGTGCTTGCCGCCGCCGTCGCCCTCACCCTCCTCGCCGAGCCAGGGGCCGTCGCGGCCACCGACCACCTCCTCGGTGCCGACGCCGGTGAGCGCGTCGCGCTGACCATCGACGAGCGCAGCGGCAACGCCGCGGCGCACACCGTCCGCTTCTCGGCCAGGGACTCGAGCGTCGCGCCCGGCGTGCCGGCCAGCGCCGCCGACCCGCGGCTCGGCGGCGCGACCGCGGCGGTGTTCAGCGCAAGCGTCTGTCGTTGCATCCGCATGGCGCCCGCGCCGGAGATCGCGCCGGGCTGGAGCGCGAAGGGGAGGGGGGTGATCCCCGATCGCTACGCGTGGCGCGATGCCGCGACCGGCAGCACCGCGGACCTGCGCCGCGGGCACCTGTCGTTCAAGGCCAGGGGCACGACGTTCGGGCTCGGGACGATCCCGCAGGGCGAGATCGAGGTGCAGCTGCGCATCGGATCCGGCACCGACGTCTCCTGCACGCGCTTCGCCGCGCCGGAGCAGCCGGCGAACGACAGCCCCGTCAAGTATCGCGCGACGCACTTCGACGTGGGCACGACGTCGTGCAGCCCGCTGCCGGCCTCGTGCGCTGCCTGTGCCGCATCGTCGGACTCGATCGAGCTCGTCGAGACGCGCATCGTCGGGCCGTACCAGGTCGACTACTACCGCAACCTCGCGATGCCCTGCTCGATCAGCGGTCACCAGACGTTCGCGCTGGCGCATCGCACGACCACGCCGGCGAGCGCGGACCGCCCGCTGTGGGTGTTCCTGCACGGCGGCGGCTTCGGACTCTTCGACGGCAGCGGCAACCCCGTTCCCGACAGCCAGTACATGACGGAGGAGACGCTCGACGACCTGCTGTACTCGCCCTCCGGTGGGCTCGCCTCGGCGGGTCTGATCGCGCTGATCGAGAACGACGCCGCCGACTTCCGTCTGCTGGGCGTCTCGATGTGCAACCGTGACTTCTACGGCGGCGTGGGCAATCCCGATCCGAACAATCCGCACCTGCAGAGCGACGGCAGCCCGATGACGACCAACGGTCTGCTCGCGACCTCCGCCGCGATCGCGTTCGCGCAGAGCGTCGTCCCCACCTCGAAGTACTTCCTGCACGGCGGCAGCGCGGGCTCGGTGGGCGCCTACGGGCTCGCGTGGCGACTCCAGCTCGCAGGCAACCCGCCGGCCGGCGCGATCCCCGACTCGGGCGTGCTGAACCAGAGCTGGATCCTCGCCGCGATCGCGCAGGGCGTGCCGTGTCCGCCGCCGGGTGCGACGTCGGTCCTGACGTCGCCGGCGAAGGTCGCGGCGCTCGGTGCACGCCTCGATCCCGAGATCGCCGACGCCGCGAACGATCCCGATCTCCTGGTGTCGAGCGGACGCTTGACGGTGCCGCTCGCGAACGTCTGGGTGCATGGCGACCCGTACTTCTGCGGCGCGCACACCATGCAGTGTCCGCTGCGCGACGGCTCGTCGGTGACGCTCGGCAGCACCGACTGCATGTACGAGCCGCTGCGGCGCGCGGTGGTGGCGCAGGGGCCGGGCAGCCGCTCGATGAACCTGCCGCTGTGCGTGGACGCGGGCTGTACGCGCCACATGCCGACCCGCTTCAACGTGAACAGCACCGACCCGCAGTCGCCGGCCGACTTCAATGCGGCGCTGCTCGGCTGGGTGCACGCGCGACTCGCGGACTAGTGCACCGTCGTCGAGATCGCGTCATGCAGATGGACGTCGATCGGCGTCCCTCGCAAGGAACACCGACGTAGGAAGACGGGAAGATTCCGAGGATGTGTCACGCAGCGAGGGGCGTCGAGGGGCGGCAAGATGCGTGATGCGATCTCGACGGCGGTGCACCAGGACACCGACGGCCGTGTGCTGGCGTCGCACGGCTGCGGACCGAGGGCCGAGCGAGCACTCGCGCGGCACGGCGCTCGGTCCCGACCCTCGGCCGTGCGCGGCGCGCGGAACGTGCTTCAGAGCACGACGCCGACCGCGAAGCCCGCGACCAGCGCGTCGGCGACGTCGCTGCGTCCCTTCGGCTGGATGACGCCCTGCAGGTCGGGCTGCACCCAGAGCCAGTCGGCGAGCGAGATCCGGTAGTTGAGCTCGAGCACGACCTCGGCATGCTGCACGGGCTCGCCGCGCGCGCGCTGGCCGTCGCGCAGGTCCGGGCTGTAGCCGGCGATCGCGGCGATCAACGCGAGCCCGTCCCACGGACGGCTCGGAAGAATGCCCTGGTAGCTGAGCCCGCCCGCGGCCATGGCCGACACGCGGTTCCGGTTCGGCGGCGCCCAGCTGAGCGCGCCCCACGCGGACAGCCCGACGTCCGAGCCGGGCGCATGCGCGAACAGCATCTGCTGGCCCAGCAGGTACACGCCGCCGGTGCCGTGCACGGGGTGACCGCTCTCGACGTCCTGCACCCGCTCGCCGTCGAAGTAGCCGCCGAGCGTGAAGCGTCCGGGCAGCGCGTCCTTGCGGCCGCCCGCCGGCAGGTACGAGACCTCGGCGAGCGTCAGCGCGCCGGATCCCTCACCGGCGGAGAAGTTGACGCCGTGGTCGGCGGGGTTCCGGAAGCCGGGGAAGACCAGGTACGAGCCGATGGTCGCGGACCACGTCGAGCCGGGCTGCAGCTTGAAGTGGCCGCCCCACACGGCGTCGGGGAAGGTCGGGAACGAGATGCTCTGCGCGCCCGCGATCGGGTTGCCGCAGATTCCTTGATTGAGCGACGTGCAGGCGAGGCGCAGCGTCGCGAACTCTTCGCCGACGATCATGCGTCCGAGCGCGATCTCGGCGGCGTTGTTCAACACCTGCTTGCCGAGCGCGACGTTCGCGAGCCGCGTCGCGGTCGGGTCGTCGCCGTTGTCGAGCTGCACCGGCAGCTGGTTGCCGACGAAGTCGGGCGTCAAGCTGTTGCTGCCGGCCTTCCAGTCGAAGGCCGCGGCGAGGTACGTCCGGTCCCAGCCGGCGATCCGTTCCAGGTCGAGGAACGCTCCGGTCGCGAGGTCGCCGCGCCAGCTCGTGCCGCCCGCGCGCGCGCCGCCGATCGGATTCGCGGCGAGCTGACCGAAGTAGGCGACCGACAGCGCGAGCCCGCGCTCCATCAGGTCGTCGCGCGTACCGCCCCAGCTGCCGCTCAGGTTGGTGAAGTCGTGCCAGCGGCCGTCCGTGAACGCGCTGCGCGGTGCCAGCATGCCCCAGCCCTGCTGCGGCTTGTACTCCGGCGGGTGCAGCCACGGCGTCGCGGTGTAGGGGCCGGCGGAGTCCCACTCCTGCGGGTCGTAGACCGAGCTCGCGATCCACGGGTTGATCGCGGCGCTGGCACGGACCGGCAGCAGCACGAGCAGCAGCGCCAGGAGGCAGCCGCGGCCGCGGCCGCCGCGCGGGCGCGGCACCGCCGTCGTCGCGGGCGATCTCCCCGGCCGGAAGCGCGTCATTCGCAGGATTCACGGCACGCCGCGCCGATCTGCTTAATCGCGCGCCGCCGCGCGCCGATGTTCCTGCATGATGCAGCCTGCGCGCAGCACGACGACCTCGGCCGGCCCGGGCGCGGGTGACGCGCCGTGAGCCAGAGCCGGCGCGAATTCCTCAGGAACGCGGCCGCGAGCGGCATCGCGATCGTCGTGTCGCGGGTGGCATTTCTCGACACGCTGCAGGCCCAGGCCGCGACCATGGATCCGCCGGGCGGCTGGAAGGGCGCCCCGGGCCAGGCGCGCTACCGCATCGACGGCCTCGCCAAGGTCACCGGCAAGAAGATCTACGCGCGCGACTTCCAGGCACGCGATCTGCCGGGCTGGCCCGTTCCCGAGACGCACGTGTTCGTGCTGCGCGCGGCATTCGCGGATCGCATCGTCGACGGTGTCAGCACGGATTTCCTGCCGCCCGAGCTGCGGCCGAAGCGGATCGTGACCGCGGCGGATCTCGCGCGTGACGGCATCGGCATCGCGAAGGAGGACTACCCCGAAGGCAACTACCTGGTGCCGCTCGGGAAGCGTCCCGACTACCTCGGACAGCCGATCGCGCTGCTGTTCTACGACGACCCGGCCGCTCTGCGCGGCGCGCGTCCGCTGCTGCGCTACGCACCGCAGGCGATCGTCACCGGAGCGTCGGCGCCGCTGCCGGAGATGACCTACTACGAGCCCGAGACGAGCATCGTCCACGTCGTGCGCAAGGGCCGCGAGCCGTTCGCAGAGCGGCAGCGCTTCGCGCAGACGATCGGCGGCCCCGTCCGGCCGTCGGAGCCCGGCAAGCGCAACGCCGAGGCGATGCAGTACGTCGAGGAGATCTCGCGCCGCATCGCCGACGCGGGCTGGAAGGTCCACGAGCGGACGTACGTCACGCAGATGACCGACCCGATGTTCATGGAGCCGGAGTCCGGGCTCGCCTGGCTCGACCGCGGCACGAAGACCTTGCACCTGCTGATCGGCAGCCAGTCGCCCGAGTACGACGCGGCCGGCGCCGCCGCGCTGTTCGCACCGAAGGACTGCAAGATCGGCCTCGAGCAGGTGAGCTTCACCGCATGCTACCCCGGCGGCGGCTTCGGCGGCCGCGACACGTCGATCCTGTGCCTCTACCTGGCCCTCGCCGCCGCATACGCGGACGGCCCGATCCGCATCGCGCACGACCGCTTCGAGCAGTTCCAGTCCGGCGTCAAGCGTCACGCGTCGAAGATCGAGCTCGCGATGGCGGTCGACGACGCGGGCCGGTTTCAGGCTGTGCGCAACCACACGTTCCTGAACGGCGGCGGGCGCATCAACGTCAGCTCGTACGTGGCGCAGGTCGCGGGCATCATGGGCGCCGGCGCGTACGACTTCCCGCTCGCCGACATCTGGTCGCGCGCCGAGCACACGCGCTCGCCGGTCGCCGGCTCGGTGCGCGGCTTCGGCACCGAGTTCGCGTCCTTCGCGATCGAGTCGATGATCGACGAGATCGCGGCCGACCTGAAGCAGGATCCGATCGAGCTGCGGCTGCGCAACGTCCTGCACCCCGACTGGTCGGTCGTGACCGGCGCGCCGCACGCGCCGCCCGGCATGCAGGAGATGTGCGAGCGCGCGCTCGCGCACCCGATGTGGCGCGAGCGCGCGAAGCGGCGTGCCGCGCGCAGCAACGAGCAGCGCGCGTACGGCGTCGGCTTCGCGCTCGCGATGAAGAACTACGGCACCGGCGCCGACGCCGTCTACCAGGCGGTCGAGATCGATCGCGACGGCAAGATCGTCGTCACGAGCCACGCCGTCGACATGGGCACCGGAACCGCGACGACGCTCGCGATCACCACGGCACGCGCGCTGGGCGCGAACGCGGACGAGGTCAAGACCGGCGAGATCGCGATCTTCAAGAAGCTCGAGATGGTCGAGTCGTTCGCGGAGCAGAAGGACAATCCGCGCTGGACGCCGATCACCTTCATGTCGCACAAGTCGGCGACCACGTCGTCGCGCTGGGTGTTCGGCGTCGACCAGGCGAGCCGGCTGCTGTTCGAGGTCGGGCTGCTGCCGGCGGCGCGCGCGATCTGGGGTGCGCGGGCGAGCCGCCTCGGTGCGCGCGACGTGCAGTGGAAGGACGGCAAGCTCGTCGCACGCGGGCTGCCGCCGCTGACGCTCGCGCAGGTCGCGCAGCGCGCGCACGACGACGGACGCGTGGTCGGCGTGATGACGCACGCCTTCTTCAGCGGACGCTGGATCGAGGCCGACTACACCGTCGACGGGACGACCGCGCGCTGGCCGATCGACGGGCTCGCGGTGCGCCGCGGCGGCGGCACGTCCGACTGGGCGCTGATCGACCGGCAGAATCCGCAGCTCTTCACCGTCGAGTCGATGTGGGAGGGCAACGGCCAGACCTTCGGTGCGTCCGCGTGCCTGCTCGCGGTCGAGGTCGACCGCCGCACCGGCGAGGTCACGGTCGACGAAGGGGTGCACTTCCTCGCCCCGGGCCGGATCCTGGTGCGCGACCTGCTCGAGGGGCAGATGGAGGGCTCGTTCGCGATGGGCGTCGGCTTCGCGTTGCTCGAGAGCCTGCCGCCCTACGAGGACGGCGCGTCGGACGGACGCTGGAATCTGAACCGCTACCACGTGGCGCTGTCGGGTGACTGCGCGCTGCACCGGGTGGAGAAGGTGATCCTGCCGCCCGAGTCGCCCGATGCGCCGGCGCGCGGCATCGCCGAGGTCGCGTTCTGCCCGGTCGCGCCGGCGATCGCGAATGCCGTCGCGCACGCGACGGGCAAGCGCTTCCACGGCCTGCCGATCACGCCCGACGCGGTGCGCGCGGCGCTGGCCTGACGACGGAGAGACCACGATGGCGAAGATCGAGCTCGACGTCACGATCAACGACGAGAAGTTCCACCGCGACGCGATCGACGAGGACCTGAAGCTGGTCGACTTCCTGCGCGACGAGGTCGGGCTCACCGGCACCAAGTTCTGCTGCGGCATCGCCGTATGCCGCGTGTGCACGGTCGCGATCCGGCGCGTGCCGGGCGGACATGAAGAGGCGATCCGCTCGTGCACGACGCCGCTGTCGGACGTCAATGGCAAGATCGTCACGACGGTCGAGGGTCTCGACAAGGACGGCGAGCTGCACCCGTTGCAGAAGTCGTTCCTCGAGAACTTCGCCTTCCAGTGCGGCTACTCCGCCCCCGGGTTCCTCATGGCGTCGTACTGCCTGCTCGACAGGCTGCGCCGCAGTCCGGTGCCGAAGGCCGACGTCGACGACGCGATCCAGGACGCGGTCGGCCAGCACGTCTGCCGCTGCACCGGCTACGTGCGGTATCATCGCGCGATCCGTCAGGTGATCCTCGCGACGCCGGGCTTGACGGTATGAGCGCCGTGCGGACCGTCACGCTGCTCGCGGTGCTCGCTCTGGCGCTGATGCTCGGTCGCCCGGACGCAGCGTGCGCCGCCGACACGTCGCCGACGCCGAAGCCCGAGCAGTCCGACTACGACATCATCCGGTACGGCAAGGACTGCGCGAAGCTGATCGCCGTGGCGCCGCCCTTCAACTGCCTCGACGGCGACATCGTGCCGATCACCGTCGACGGCAAGACGCCCGAGGCCTACACGCGCCACATGACGTGCGACCGTCCGGCGTATCTTCCCTATCCGGAGAAGACCGACGGGCAGTGCACGCCGTACTCGCGCGTGCGCGCCTTCCGCGACGACGACGTGCAGATGATCCTGTTCTGCCGCCGCATGTACATCCGTCCGATCGACAGCCCGTTCTTCGATTCGATGGAGATCATCATGCACAACGTGGTCACGGGCAGCACGTGCTTCTTCATCTCGAAGAACTTCGGCGACGATCCTGCGGGCGACGACGGGCGGCGCGTGCCGCCGCCGAGCGAGGAGACGCCGCCCGCGGGCAACGTCGCGGCGCGCGACCTGTGGGGCACGCCCGACGAGATCGCCGACCACAAGTGCATCATGTGCCACGACAGCGACCCGTGGATGCGCACGCCGTGGATCGCGCAGACCGAGCAGCTGCCGGCCGATCCGTGGGGCTTCCACTCGGTCGACGTCGGCGGGCCGTTCGCCGCGTGGCCGAAGCCGATGAGCATCTCGACGCGCGGCAACACGTGTACCGGCTGCCATCGCATCGGCTCGCTGAACACCTGCGGCGCGCGCGTGGTCGGCGCGTTCGGGCTGCAGCCGGCGAAGATGCTGCAGTCGATCGGCCGTGCGCCGCACGGGCGCCTCGGCACGCCGGCGGACGGCTCGGTCACCGAGGGCCCCGACGTCACCAGCACGTGGGCCGAGACCTATCCGCACAGCTACTGGATGCCGCCCGGCAACGAGCTGCCGCTCGACGAGTGGCACGTGATCTACGACCGCGACGTCGCCGAGCTCGAGCGCTGCTGCGCCGACCCGACGGCGCCGGGCTGCATCGTCGAGCCGATCGAGAACCGCGACGCCTGGCTCGCGCGCCAGATGGCGGCGCACGCGGCTGGCCCCGCGGCGCGGTAGCCGGGTGCTACCCCGAAGGTAGCGCCTTCCCGACGAAGGGCGGCACGCACGGTCCGTGGTGGACCGCGCGCAGGCGTCGGATCTGCCGACACGCGCCCCGATCGGGAGAATCGCGATGAACCGCAAGAATCGGCGCGCCGTGCGGCGCGCTCTGCTCGGCCTGATGCTGACCGGCGCCGGCGCCGCACCCGTGTGGGCGCTGACGCCGCCCCCGGTCCCGACGGATCTCCAGGTCCCGGCCGGCTTTCGCCTGCACCTCGCCGGCCACGCCGTCGGCACGCAGAACTACGTCTGCACGCTGAACCCGTCCGGGCCGAGCGGGCCCGAGATCGGCTGGGCGCTGTACGGTCCGCAGGCGACGCTGGTCAGCGCCGACGGCCAGCAGGTGATGACGCACTTCCTGAGCCCGAATCCCGAGGAGGCCGGCACGCCGCGACCGACGTGGCTGCACTCGCGCGACTCGAGCCGCGTGTGGGCGAAGCCGGTCGCGACGTCGACCGATCCGGCGTACGTCGCGGCGGACGCGATCCCGTGGCTCAAGCTGGAGACGGCGGGGCGTGCCGCGGGTCCGAAGCGGGGCCGGCGTCTCGCGTCGACTGCGTACCTGCAACGGCTCAATACCGTCGGCGGCAAGGCGCCCGCGAGCGGCTGCGCGGACGACGCCGACGTCGGCAAGCGCGCGCTGGTGCCGTACGAGGCGGACTACTTCTTCTACCGCGCGATCCAGGGGCAGCAGCTCGATTGACGTCCGGCTGCGGGGCGGGGCGTCGGAAGCGGACGTCCGCCCCCTGCGTCGCGCGCTTCTGGCGAGCGACGTCGGGAGGAGCGACCGTGGACCAAGAGCCGATCCGGAGCGCCGATGACCTGCCCGCCGCGCTCGTCGCCGAGCTCGCGCGGCTGCGCGCGGTCGAGCGCGTCGCGCTCGACTTCTGCGCGCGCTGCGAGCGCGGCGAGATCCGCAGCGTCAGCACCTACACACGCTTTCGCGCAGCACTCGTGAGCAGGGAGGACGCTTCGCTCGGCGCAACGCTCGATCCGCCGCGAGCCACCGGCGACCTCGTCTGCTCGTGATCCGATCGTGGTGTGCGGAGGGCTGCTCTCGAACGAGCGTCCTGCTCGGTGGCGAGCCGGCAAGGAGGCAGCCGCTGTCGCGTGGATCGGGCGTGCCGTTGACGCGGCTCGTCGGCGAAGGAGTTTCTCCTTGACAGCAGGGCGCGCCTCTGAAAGGCCTCGGTCGCCGCCGAAGCAACACGTCAACCACACTCGTCACGCAGCCCGCGCGCGACGCGGGCTCCGCTCTCGTGGAGGTCCGACATGCGACCGTATCGGGTCTTGTCTCTCGAGCCGGAGACTCGGGGCACGTCTCGCCGTGCCCTGCTCCCGAGGTCGCGCGCGTGGGCGCTGACGGTGCTGGTGGGCTGTCTCGCCGCCTGCGGCGGCGGAGGAGGCGACGGCGGATCGGGCGGCTCCAAGGCGACCATCGCCATCGACGCGCCGGCGGTGGGGGCCGGGCGCATCACCGGCACGACGCGAAACGCGGACCCGGCGACGATGCGGGTCGTGCTCTACGCGAAGACCGACCAGTGGTACGTGCAGCCGTTCACCAACGCGCCGTTCACCAGCATCCAGCCGGACGGTCGGTGGGAGAACGGCACGCATTCCTGGGATCGCGTGCTGGCATTGCTCGTCGAAGAGCCCTACCGCCCCACCAACACGTCGGTGCGGCATCCGGCGAGCGCACCGGGTGTCGTGGCCTGGGACGAGTATCCCGAGCGCGACGGCGACCGGCTGGTGTCCTTCGCCGGACGGGACTGGGTCGTCAAGGTCGGCAAGAAGGCAGGGCCCGGCCCCAACGACTTCTCGGACAGCGCGGAGAACGTGTGGGTCGATGGCGACGGGCTCCACCTGCGCATCACGAAGGGCGACGCCGGCTGGCAGGCGGCCGAGGTCTTTCTGCTCGAGTCGCTCGGCTACGGCGTCTACGAGTTCGTGGTCGGGTCGCCGATCGACGCGCTCGACCGCAACGCCGTGTTCTCCGGCTTCGTCTACGAGTCTGCCGACCGCGAGATCGACGTCGAATTCTCGTCCTTCCTCGCGAGCCCGAACAACGCGCAGTACGTCGTCCAGCCCTACGGCGCGCCCGATCACCTGCGCACCTTCGCGATGCCCGCTGCGCCGGTGAGCCTGCACCGCTTCGAGTGGCGTGCGGACCACGTCTCGTTCGAGAGCTGGGCCGGCGCCGAGCCGCGTGACGACGCGCGGATCTCGGAATGGAGGTTCGCGGGCGGACCGATCCCGCCGCCGGGCGGCGAGGCGATGCATTTCAACCTGTGGCTCTTCGGCGGCAGCGCTCCGGTCGGAGCGACGGGTGACCACGTCGTCGTGCGCGCCTTCCGGTACCTGCCATGAATGCGCCGGGGCGTCGCGGGATCGAGCTCCTCTTGACGCTGCTGCTCGTGTCGGCTGCTCCCGGGGCGGCACGAGCGCAGCCGCGGGATGCGGCGGTCACCCCGGACGGCAGTCGCGTCCTGATCAATCGCGACGTGGCCGACGAGCGCTGGGCGATCACGGTGAACCGCGATGCCACGGTGACGGGCAACGTCACTCGCGCGGATGGCGCAGTGACCTTTCTCTGGTGTCGGGAGTCGTCGCGGAGCAGCACCGTCGTGCGGCTCGGGTGCTTCGCCGCACCGTCGGACGGAGACGGGTGCTCCGACGCGTCGTGGGCGCCGCTCGGCGACGTCGAAGTTCCGATCTCGTTTCTTTCGCCGACGTCGGCGACCGCGGCTGCGGTGGCTCGCTCGCGCGTTGCGACGACGCGCGGCGGGCAGGCGCGCTCGATGCGACGACTCAGCCCCGATGGCCAGCGCGTGTTGATCGGCAAGGACGTGGGGGACGAGCGCTGGGCGATCACGTTGAACGAAGCCGATCGCAGCGTGAACGGCAACGTCTTCTCCGCACGCGGCGCGAGCTTCCTTGCGTGCACGCGCGTCGGCGACGACGGCTCCGACGCGGCCGCTGCGAGCGCCGTCCGCTACGCATGTGCGATCGCGGCACCCTGCGTCGATTCGCCTTGCTCGGACACCCGCTGGCAGGACGCCGGTGAGCTGACGCTGCCGGCATCGTTCTTCGGTGGGGACGAGTGTCGCGGCCCGCAGCGAGCGTCGGCCGAGGCGCTGGTCGACTTCCTCGCGTCGCAGCTGGATCGCTATCACGAGCGCTTCATCGTGTACGAGGACGTGAGCTCCGCCGGCAATCATTTTCCCGCGTTCGGCAAGATCCCGAGCGGAGATGCCGCCATCGAGGTGAACGGCTCCTGGCCGATCGACCCGCACGCCGGCGCCACGTCGATGCGCTTCGTGTTCCGCGATCGTGACTTCGCGGGCTTCTACATGCTCAACGGCGTTCTGCGCGGCGAAGCGGTCGCTCCCACGCCGAACTTTGGTACGGAACCCGACGCCGGCATCGATCTGCGCGGCGCCGTCAAGCTGACCTTCTGGGCGCGTGGCGAGCGGGGTGGGGAGAAGGTCGACTTCTTCGTCGGCGGCGTCGGGCGCGGCACCCCGGGCGCGCCCTTCCCGGAATCGTTCGCGCGGCGCCCTGCCCGGGCAGCTCCGACGGAGCTGTCCCCGGAGTGGCGCCCCTACGAGATCGACCTGCGCGGCGTGGATCTCTCCTACGTGCTCGGCGGCTTCGCTTGGGTCGCGTCTCGCGCCGACAACCCGGCCGGCGCGGTGTTCTTCGTCGACGACGTTGCCTTCGAGCTGGCACCGGAAGCGCGGGTGCGGCGCCTCGCCGCGCCGCGCTTCGTGGCCAGCTTCGTCACGGATCCGGTGCAGCCCGATCCGAACGATGCGGACAAGGACGACGACGTCGATCTCGTGCTGCGCAATCTCGCCTTCTCGTACGACAATGCGCTGGTGCTGCTCGCGTTCCTCGCCGAGGGGAGCAGCCGATCGCTCGCTCGGGCGCGGCTCATCGGCGATGCGTTCCTGTACGCGCAGGACCACGACCGCACCTTCCACGACGGGCGGATCCGCACGGCCTACCAGGCGGGTGATCTCGCACTTCCTCCGGGATGGACGCCGCGCGGCGAGGCGGGAACCGTGCCGGTGTCAGGATTCTACGACGAGGCCGAACAGCAGTTCGTCGAGGTGGAGCAGAGCTCGGTCGACGTCGGCAACAATGCCTGGGTGATGATCGCGTTGCTGGCGTTGCACGACCGCACGGGCGACGCGCGATACCTGGCCGGAAGCCGCAGGATCGGCGAGTTCATTCGCACCTTCCGCAACGACGCAGGCCGCTACCGCGGCTTTCTGGGCCGCATCCTGGATCCGGAGACCAACCCGCGGCGGCAGGAGTTCGCGAGCGTCGAGCACAATCTCGACGTCGCCGCCGCATTTCGCGAGATGGCGGCCGCGACCGGCGAGGTACAGTGGCTCGACGACGCGCAGCACGCGCAGGAGCTCGTCGAGGCGCTGTGGGATCCCGGCCCGCGCTGCTACCGCCCGGGCACGCTCGACCCGGAGACCGCGAACACGAAGCCCGACCAGCTCGCCATGGACGTTCATCCGTGGAGCGTGCTCGCGATCCCGGAGCTCGTCGCGGTGCATCCGGACACGCTGAGCTGTCCGGAACGGTTTCACCGCGCCCAGAGCGACGGGTTCTCGGGCTTCGACTTCAATCCCGATCGCGACGGCGTCTGGTTCGAAGGGACCGCACACATGGCGACGGCGTACGCGCATCGCGGCCGCTTCGCAGACGCGGAGCGGCTGCGCGCCGAGCTGCGCCGCGCCCAGGCGACCCCACCATTCGGACGCGACGGTGGAATCGCCGCCGCCGCGCACGATGGAGTGAGCAGCGGGTTCGATTTCAAGCTCCTGCGCCGTCTGCATGTCGGGGCGACGGCGTGGTCGGCATTCGCGCAGCTGGGCTTCGATCCGTACCACCAGCGCTGGTCGGGCGAATGACCGGCCGCTCGCGCGACCTTCCTCCGATTCACGGCGCGCAGCCGCGTGGGCCGCGCGCCGCAGCCGTTTCGCTTCGTCGCGGCGAGCGACGCACTGTCCGTTGCCGTGAGCCGCGCGCGCAGACACGCCGTCCGCATGCCGCGGCCGTACGGCGGTACGTTCGCGAGCATCCGGGCAAGTCGTGCGTCGTGTCAATTCCAGGATTGCGGGCCGGGATCGGCCGCCAGGATCCGGGCGGCGCGTGCGATGCGCGCGCGCGGATTCGCGGGCTCACCCGGCAGCTCCGCTGCCTCGTCGGCGTGCGGCGCCTCCTGCGGACAGTGGCCGGCGTCGCCGAACAGGCGCTCGGGCGGCCGTGCAGCCGCGGCATCGGTGCCGGACGAGCGTGCTGCACCATCGCTGGGCCGGGCAGCGTCGCGTTCGAGACGGGCGAGCAGGGCCGGGATGCCGTAGTCGCCGGTCCACTTGTAAGGCCGCTTCGCCTCGTCCGCGCTCGCCACGCGGCGCCCGTCGCGGGCGACGTAGAGCGGCGCGTTGCTGCCGGGCTCGTAGAGACGCGCCCAGCAGTTCGGCGCGATCGCGGAGCGTGCGAGCCACGCGGCGCCGGGCCCGACCGCGTCGCGGTAGCGCTGCTCGCCGGTCGCGCGCGCCAGCACGAGCAGCGCGCTCAGCATCTCGCGCGTCTCCCACGATGCGTAGCCCGCCGGCTCGAAGCGTCGCCCGGGGGCCGGCGTGCCATCCTCGGAGTACTGCTGGGCCCACGCCGGTTGCGGCGCGGCGCCCTGCGCGCGCAGCAGCCAGTCGCCACCGCGCATCGCGGCGGCGCGCAGATCGTCGCGACCGAGGAGTCGCGCACCTTCGAGCAGCGCCAGGATCGGTCCGGCGGTCGCCGCGTCGTTGGTGCTGGGCAGATCCTCGAAGCTCGGCGAGACCACGCGCAGCCAGCGCGGCTCGCGCAACGTGAGCGGCCAGGCGCCGCCGTCGAGCTGGGCTTCACGCAGCAGGTCGAAGGCGCGCTCGGCCGAGGCGCGGTACGCGGGCTCGCCGGTCGCGGCCCATAGCTCGATCAGGAAGCGCGCCGCACCCGACGTGACGTCGTCGTCGAGAGCGGTCCAGCGGTTGAGCCAGCGGAACCACCGCGCGAGTCGCGTCCCGTACACGGGCATCTCGGACGCCCAGCCACCCGACGCGAGCTGCGTCGCCACAAGAGCATCGCCGGCGCGGCGCGCGCCCGCCAGATCGCGCTCGTCGCCGGTGCGCCGCCACCCCTCGAGCAGCACGAGCCCGCCGGCCGGCGTGCCGGGGCTGCGGATCACCAGCAGGTCCCACGGCGCGATTCCGAGGAGTGCGGCGACCTGCTGCGCGCGCACGACGATCTTGGTCACCGCGCCGTCAGGCGACGGGGTGCACGTGTAGCTCCAGCCGCCATCCGGACGCTCGCACGCGAGCACGGCATCGAGCGCCGCGCGCAGCGCGACGTCGCGTGGGGGCGGCGTCGCGCGCGCGCTGCCGGCCAAGAGCGACGCCAGCAGCAGCACGCCGACGCGGGTCGCACGCAGCATCCGGACGGGGGAGGGGCGGGACATGCCGAGGCTCCCGAAGCGCAGCGACCGGGCGCGCGCAAGGCGTCCTTCACGTGCCCGCAGCGGCGCTCGCCGGGCTCGCCGGCAACCGGCCGCGCGTGATGCGGCCAC